>JABIDK010000008.1 GCA_018651725.1 Candidatus Falkowiibacteriota bacterium
ACCAACTAATGACCCGCCAATCATTTGTTTGGCTTTGCCGATTTGACCGGCGGCTCCACCGGCGGTTAGCCAGGTTATTCCACCGATAGCTATCATTACTGTTGCGAGAATACCGGTTAGACCGATGGCGAATTTGTAAAATCCGGAAATATAAGTCGCAAGAGCCACCCCTTTACCATCAACACCAACAATATCTATTCCCGGAATTTTAACTGCCGGTGTAAAATCTATTGATTTTGTTTGTATCTTACTTGGTAAAATATCTGGAGATGCACTATATGTGCAAACTTTTTCTCCAGGGCATAGAATAATAGGGCATATTTTTGGCAAACAAAAAACATTAGCGCCTTCACATTCAGAATTATTTTGACAACTCTCACCAATTGCCGCTGCCGAAACATCAGCCCCAATAAAAAATTGAAGACAAAATAAAAATAATAAAAAAATGATTGTTTTTTTGTACATAAAAAATACTTTACCCAACAAATTTAACTTTGCTATCTCTTTTTTTCACTAGCTCGATAATTCTCTCGAAAGTCTTTCCGGTTATGTCTCTTCCTCCCAGACCAACCACAAAACTTTGAATTTTTGGTTTGCTGTTTCGCAGTCCTTTTTTAATGTTATTTCCGAGTGCCTTTATTTCAGTGGCTAAAACTCCTTCTTCTCCCAAAGAAATGCTTTTGTCTAAAACTGCGATATACTTGGCTTTGTTTATTATTTTAATGATATCTTCAGCTGGTAATGGCCTAAAACTTCTGATTTTTAAAACTCCGACTCTACCTTTACTATTATCCACAAAATCCTTAACGGTCCCAATCATTGACCCCATGCCAACAAAAATAACCTCCGGATTTTTCGCTCCGTAATATTCCACTAAACCGGTATCAACAACATCAACTTTCGACTTTATAGACTTTATGGACTTTCGACTCTGTTCCCATTTTTCCATCTCTTTTTTAATTAACTCTTGGCTACCCGCAATCTCGTCGTGCAATTCTTGTCTTATCCCCATATAATGCTCCGGGGTGGCGAAATTTCCTAGAGTTATCGGATCTTTAACATCTAGATATGTTCCTTTTTTAGGTTTATATTTTGGTAAAAATTTATTTACTTGGGCTTGCGTTGGTAAAATCACCGGTTCGTAAGTGTGAGTTAAAACAAAACCATCCACATTCACCATTACCGGTACTTGAAGTTTTTCCGCTATTTTATAGGCAACCACATGTAAATCAACTGCTTCCTGGGAATTTTCCGCAAAAAGCATTATCCAACCAGCATCCCGCACGGTCATTGCGTCTTGGTGGTCGTTCCAAATTGTGATTGGTGCTGAAACTCCTCGGTTAGCGCAAGTTAAAACAATCGGCAATCGCATTCCGGCGATATTAAACAAAACCTCTACCATCAAAAGCAATCCCTGCGAACTGGTAGCTGTATAAGTTCTAACTCCGGTAGCTGACGATCCTAACACAATTGAAGCAGCCGCAAATTCACTTTCCGCGCGCACATATTCATAGTCGGCCTTTCCATCGGCCTTTAGCTTAGCCAAATCCTCAACAATATGAGTCTGCGGAGTAATCGGATAAGCACTTACCACGGCTGGCTTAATAAGCCTAATTATATTTGCTATTGCGTTAGAGCCTTCTAGTATTTGTTTCATAAAATTATTTATCTAATTGCATAATTATTGCCTTAGCTGGACAATTTTCAGCGCAAATTCCACAGCCTTTGCAATATTTTAAATCAGATTGATAGTATATTTTTCCGGATTTATTTTTTTTCTTTTTTTTGTTGGGATAACAGATATTTTCCGGGCAGACCAAATTACACATATTGCAAGCAATACATTTTTCATGTAAAAACTTTGGAACATAAGTCCGCCATCCACCGGTTTTATTTTTTCTAGTTGTTCCGGGTTTAACCGCTAATTTATATTTCATAAGCATATTCTACCGCCCTTATATTTTTCTTTAAAATTTCTCCTTTAAATTTATCCTTTAAAGCTTTGTTAATTGACTCTGCTTTAATTAACCCTGAAAATTTGGCAAAAAATCCTAACATTACCGTGTTTATTATTGGTTTACCTAAAATCTCCAAGGCTATTTTTGTTGCCGATATTGTAGCGATATTTTTTGTTGGTACAGGACAGCCTGTTTTAAAAATATCTTCAAGCTTTTTATCGGAATTTATAATTACTTTGGTATCTTTTTTTATTCCTTTAAAAACATCAACAACACTTAAAAGACTATCGTCCTGAACAACGATAATATCTGGCTCATAAATCTGAGAGCGTAGCTTTATCGGTTTATCGCTAATTCTAGCATAAGCCTCAATCGGCGCCCCTCTTCTTTCCACGCCAAAATTAGGAAAAGCCTGCGCTTCAAACCCCTCATAAAAAGCCGCCATAGCAATAAGCTCAGCCGCAGTAACAACCCCCTGACCACCACGACCATGAATACGTATTTCAATCATAGTTTTAAATTATTAATCTTTTTGTTGGACTTTATAAACATTATATTATACAATAGACTTATTGCATAATAAACTATGTTACGAAATTTCCTCAAAATATGGGGATTACAGTAATAGCTTATTATGCAATAAGTCTATTATAACATATAAAAAATTAAACTCAAAACTATGGATAACTTAAAAGAAAAAATCTTAAACGATTTAAAACAAGCTATGCAGTCCGGGGATGCAAAAAAGCGAGATACTCTTCGTATGTTAACGTCTGCGATTAAAGACGAAGAGATAAAACAACAAAAACGTGAACAAGGGTTAAATAACGATGAAGTTATTTCTGTTGTTGCTCGTAGTTTAAAACAAAGAAAAGATTCAATCACTGAATATGAAAAAGGCGGTCGAGAAGATTTAGCAGAGATAGAAAAACAAGAAATTAAAATTTTACAAATCTATATGCCTGAACAGCTAAGTATAGAAATTGTTCAAGAAGAAGTAAAAAAAATAATTCAAGATCTAGGAGCAATAAGTAAGGCTGACTTTGGAAAAGTAATGGGTACAGCCATGGCAAAACTAAAAGGCAAAGCTGATGGACAAATAGTCAAACAAGCAGTGGAAAAAGAACTAAACGCTTGACTAAAACCCTAACTTTTGATAACCTAAGAAGGTATTTTAAATTAATTGTTACTTAGATATTTAAATGTAAATATGCTTAAATGCTTATATGTTTAAATGTTTATATGAATGTTTATGTCTAAATTTTTTACAATCCTACAACTGGTAAGTGCGCTATTATTGGTTGTCACAATTTTAATGCAACAAAGAGGTTCGGGGCTATCCGGTTTATTCGGAGGTTCGGGAGATGTTTACAGATCTAAGAGAGGAGCAGAAAAAATGTTATTTATTACTACTATTGTTTTGGCTGTGTTATTTCTGGGATCAGGAGTAGCTAACCTTATTTTTTAACAAAATATTCTGTGGATAAAATAAAACTGCTTATAATATCTGTGAAAAATAGAATAAATAATATTTGGGATAAATTAAGCGGAAAATTCTCTTTCAAAAAAAAAAATTCTATCTTACAAGGGACTCTTGATAAGAAACTTGTTTTTAATTTGTCAAAATCTTATATTCCAAGCCCAAAACAATTAAAAAAAATACCTCAATTTTTGTCTGTTAAAGAAAAAAGGATTATACAGACTCTTGTAACTGTTATTTTTCTTTGTTTTTGTTTTTGGGGAGTTAACTTTTATTTTACTCATATTAAAATTGTTCCTAAAATCGCCGGAAACTATACAGAGGGCGTTGTAGGCAGTCCGCAATACATAAACCCTCTTTTTTCTTTAGATAACGATGTAGACTCTGACCTTGTTAAGTTGATTTTTTCCGGACTTTTAAAATACAATAGCGAAACAAAAGAATTAGACCCTGATTTATGTAAAAGTTACGAAATCAGCGAAGATCAAAAAACATACACTTTTTATCTTCGTGATAATCTATTTTGGCACGATGGAGAGTCTCTAACAGTAGATGATATAATTTTTACCATAGAACTGGCTAAGTTGGAAAAAGTTAAAAGCCAAATAGGAGAGATTTTCAGAGGAGTAATAATTGAAAAAATTAACGATTCAACGATTAAATTTACCTTAAACGAACCTTTTGCTCCGTTTTTATCTATGATAGATTTTGGAATTTTACCAAAACATATCTGGGAAGATGTAAATTTAAATAATATTAATTTAGCTGAATACAATCTAAAACCAATCGGGTCAGGGCCATATAAGATTAAAACCAGGACAATAGACACAGCCGGAAACATAAAATCATATGTTTTAACGATTAACGATAAATACTACAAAAATACCCCTTTTGTTGAAACCTTGACTTTTAATTTCTATTCAGGCTATAATGAAGCGGTTGAGGCTTTAAAAACAAGATCAATAGAAGGATTAAGCTTTATTCCTCTTGCAATGGAAGAAGAATTAGCAGAAAGAGAACATTTACAATACTTCCCTCTTGTTATGCCTCAGTATATGGGAATATTTTTTAATCAAGAAAAGCAAGAATTTTTAAAAGATAAAAACATTAGAGAGGCTCTTACAATTGCTATTCCAAAACAAGAATTAGTAAATAATGTTTTAAACAGCAAAGCTAATATAATTGAAGGTCCAATAATAAAAGAAAACTGGATAATAAATAGTACCTCAACTGAATTTAACATTAATAAAAGTAAAGAATTAATTGAAAAATCTAAATTTGAAAAAGGAGAAGATGATGAATTTTATAAAAAAGAAGTAACTGTTGATGATGAAAAACAAGAAAAAGAATTATCTATCTCCATAACTGCTGTTAACTCTTTAAAAAATTCAAAAATACTTGAACAAATAAAAGAATACTGGAAACAAATCGGGGTAAAAACAGAGATAAATTTAGTTGAAGTTTCAGAGATAAAAAATCATATTGAAGAGAGAAATTATGAAGCCTTGCTTTACGGAGAGATAACCGGGCTTGATCCGGATCCGTATCCTTTTTGGCATTCTTTACAAAATCAAAAATTAGGCTTAAACTTAGCCGGATTTAGCAATAAAGAAGTAGACGAATTACTGGAAGAAGCCAGAGCAACAAATGATGAAGAAATAAGAAAAGAAAAATACCAAAAATTCCAAGAAATCATCCAGGAAGAAAAACCAGCCATCTTTTTATACCAGCCAATCTATAACTACACTATTGACAAAAATATAAAAGGTGTAAAAATATCCACTATAATTAACCCCAGCGACAGATTTGCGAATATCAATAAATGGTACATAAAAACAAAAAAAGAATTTAATTGGAAATAATAAATCAGGGTCTGCTGACAAGAGCGCTTTCGTAGCGAGATTGCTCTTGTTAGGAGATCCTAACACGGGGGCGTAGCTCAGCTGGTTAGAGCGCCTGCCTGTCACGCAGGAGGTCGAGGGTTCGAGTCCCTTCGTCCCCGCCATATTTAATAATGGACGCTTAGCTCAGTTGGCTAGAGCACTTCGTTTACACCGAAGGGGTCATAGGTTCGAGTCCTATAGCGTCCACCAATTTAAAACTAAACATATGCCTAGAAAAAAACGAGTCAAAGAGACAACCGGGGTTAAACTCCCAAAGCTAAAAAGGAATAGAAAAAAAGGAAAAAAAGCAATGAAATAAAAAAAGCCCATTCCGGGCTTTTTTTATTTTTGCCAAACTACAAATTTTATGATATGATATAAAATAATTTAATCAAATCATATGCCTTCACTCAATAAACTTTTAAAAACTATAGAAAAAAACAATCAAAAAGCTGACCTGGACATGGTGAGACTTGCTTTTGAATTTGCAAACAAGGCTCATGAAGGGCAAAAAAGATTATCCGGGGAGCCATACATTAATCACTCTATGGCAACTGCTCAAACTTTAGCTGAGATCAAGGCTGATATGCCAACCATAATTGCCGGGATTTTACATGATGTTCCGGAAGATACTGACGTTACCTTAAAAAAAGTTGAAAAAGATTTTGGCAAAGAGGTAAGCACTCTTATAAAAGGAATAACTAAATTAAGCACTGTAAAATATCGCGGAATTGACAGATACGTTGAAAATCTTAAAAAAATGTTTGTTGCTGCTGCTCAAGATTATCGTGTTATGATCATAAAATTTGCTGATCGCCTTCATAACCTTAAAACATTAAACCACCAGCCGGAGCATAAACAAAAAAGAATTGCCGAGGAAACTTTAAAAATCTATGCTCCGATTGCCGGACTACTTGGAATTTGGCATCTTAGATGGCAATTAGAAGACGAATGTTTTAAATATTTATATCCAAAAGAATATTCTGAATTAAAAGACAAATACGAAATCAAACAACAAAAACAAAGAGATAAATTAATCGGGGTTGTTACAAATAATCTTTCTAAGGAGGCTAAAAAAAATAAATTAAAATACGAAATAAGCGGGCGCTTTAAGCATCTCTACAGCATTTGGCTTAAAATGAAAAATGAACATAAAAAGTTCAATGAAATTTACGATGTTTTTGCTATGAGAATTATCGTTGATAATGTCTCTGATTGCTATAAAATGCTTGGTATAATCCACAGTCTTTGGATGCCAAAAAAAGATAGATTTAAGGACTATATTTCTATTCCAAAGCCAAACGGATATAGAACATTACATACTACTGTTTTTGGTCCGGACGGAAAACTAGTAGAGTTTCAAATTAGAACTATGCAAATGCACGAGGAAGCTTTATTTGGAGTAGCTGCTCATTGGCGCTATAAAAACCCAACCAAAACTCACTCTACCTGGATCGATGAAATTTTAAAAATCCAAAAAATATCCAAGAATAATAAAGATTACATGAAAGAGTTAAAGTTTGATATTTTTAGTGATCGCATTTTTATTTTTACACCAAAGGGAGATGTTATTGATTTACCGACAGAGGCGACTCCGGTTGATTTCGCTTATCACGTTCACACTGAAATCGGGAATAAATGTGTTAGCGCTATTATCAACGAAAAAATGGAGCCATTAAATACAAAATTAAAAAATGGTGATTTAGCGGAAATTATAATAGACAAGAATCGCAAAGGACCAAACATCGACTGGTTAAAATTTGTTAAAACATCAACCGCTAAAGAACATATAAGAAGACACGCAAAAAACAAAGGGATAATTTCATCTCTTATTGGGAAAATAAGACCCTGAAATCATTTGAATATACAAGCATGTAAACATAAAAAATCCTGCTTTTAACAGGATTTTTTTTCATTTTTTAAATTCTTTTAATCACCCAATATTTTCTCTATTATTGAATTCAACTCTTCTTCAGAGTAGAAATCTATTAATATTTTTCCGCTGTTTCCTTTTTTGCTAATTGTGACTTTTGTACCAAGTTCTCTTTGTAAACTTTCTTCTTTAGCTAAAATATTTGGGTCCTTTTTCAAAACTCTGGTATGTGTTTTAACAGCCACTTTCCTGGCTTCATCTTCTGTTTGTCGAGAAGTTAATTTGCTGTTAATAATTTTATTGAAAAGATTTCCTTGTTCACTGCTTGATAAAGACACTAGAGACCTTGACTGACTGGAGCTTAATTTTCCGTTTTCAATTGCATCTTGGATATTTTTTGGCAACTTTAAAAGCCTTAGAGTGTTACTTATAAAAGATCGGCTCTTGCCTACTTCTTTAGCTATTTTATCGTGAGTCATATCAAATTCATCTGCTAATCTTTTAAAAGACCTTGCTTCTTCTAAGGGGTTTAAGTCTGTTCTTTGTATATTCTCAATAATTGCCAAATGTAATTTTTCTAAATTATCCGCCTTTTTGATAATCACCGGGACATTTGTCATGCCAGCCAACTTGGAAGCTCTTAGCCTTCTTTCTCCGGCGATTAATTCATAGTTATCGTTGTCTGTTTTAGTAACAATAAGCGGTTGAAGAATCCCATGCTTTTTAATAGACGCACTTAAATCAGATAAGCTCTCTTTACTGAATTTTTCTCTGGGCTGATAAGGGTTTGGTTTTATTTTTTCTATGTCCACAAACAACAGCCCAGCTCCGACATCTTTCGAAACAAAAACCAAAGAATCATCACCTTCTTTATTTTGCCCCAGGGCACTCTCTCTGGCTTCGCCACTCACCTTGTCTTTTTTAATAATTTCCTTTTTAGGGATAAGAGAACTAAGCCCTCTTCCCAAACCAATTTTTTTCATAATGTTATATATTTATATGATCTAATACTTCTTTGGCTAAACGCTCATAAGCTCTGGCTCCTTTGCTTCTTGGATCGTATTGCAGTATGGCCTGCCCGTAGCTGGGAGCTTCGGTAAGACGGACATTTCTTGGAATAACTGAACGAAAAATTTTGAACGGAAAATTTTTATACATTTCATTCATTACTTCTCTAGATAAGCTATTTCTTTTATCGTACATTGTAATAACTGAACCCAAAATACCCAACTCAGGCTTTAAATTTTCCTGCACTAAATTAATAGTATTTAACAAACTTCCCAGTCCTTCCAAGGCATAATACTCAGCTTGAACCGGAATTAAAACCTGATCAGCTGCGACCAGTCCGTTTAAAGTCAAAAGATCCAGAGAAGGCGGACAGTCTATTATAATATAATCAAAACTGTTTTTTAACTCTAGAAGAACATTGCTCAAAACAAACTCTCTATTATCCTCATTAACCAGCTCAACTGTAGCTCCGGCTAAATCAGGAGAAGAAGGCATAATCTTATGAGTAGGTATAAAAGAGTCAAGCACAATATCTTTAATATCAGCTTTATTCATTAAAGCTTCATAAGTGCTTTTTTCATAATTTTCAATTCCAAAACCACTGGTAGCGTTAGCCTGAGGATCAAGATCAACAAGCAACACAAATTTGCCAAGCGCTGCCAAATACGCCGACAAATTAACGGCCGTGGTGGTCTTACCCACCCCGCCCTTTTGATTAACAACCGCAATAATCATATTTATCATTATACAGTATTTAATTAATTTTGACAATTAAAGGAAAATATTATACTTTAAATATATACAATTAGCCTCGGTGGCGGAACTGGTAGACGCGCAGGATTCAAAATCCTGTTCTGGCAACAGAGTGAGAGTTCGATTCTCTCCCGAGGCACCAAATACATATAATACATATCACATGCTAACAGCACAAAAAAAGTACAACCAATATGCGCGGTCGCGCATATTGGTTGTACTTTTTTAATTTTATTTTTTAGTTTTTATTTTTAAATAATATTTTAAATCTAAAAATATCTTATAGCGTTTTTAAAATGTCTTAAATTTATTTTTCTTGTTGAGTAATCTTTTTCTATGGTAACAACATCTATTCTGCATTCTTTTTTAATTTTATTATCTAAAATATATTTTTCACTGGCTCTTAATATTTTTTGCTGTTTTTTTTGGTTAACTGACTCTTCCGGCAAACCAAATTTTCTACTACTTCTGGTTTTAACTTCAATAAAAATAATCTTGGATTTTAATTTGACGATTATATCTATTTCGCCATAATAATTTTTATAGTTTCTCTCCAGTATTTTATAACCATTATCTAAAAGGTATTTACAAACCACATCCTCCCCCCAATTCCCAAACCTCTGACTTTCATTCAACATACTATTTTTCAAATAACATTCCAAAGTGATGTTTACCGGCGTCAAAATCTTCTGTTTGTTCTATGCCAAGCCTGTAAAGCATCATTTGAATATCTCTTTTATCAACTCTTAAATCAAGAGAAGGTCCCATAGCGGCGCTGGTTTTTTTCCAATCAATTACCAAAAGTTTACCTCCTTTTTTCATAAGCCGAATCGCTTCTTTTAAAATTTCAAAGTGTTTTTGCGATTGAAATAAAATATTAACGAGGAGAGCCAAGTCAATAAAAGACGACCGAATATCTGTTGAGCCATACATCTCCAAATTAGACCAAATCGGCCTCATATTATTAAGCCCCTCCATTTCGGTGCGCGTTTTAACATTTTGAAGAACAGACTTCCGGACATCAACCGCGTATACCAGTCCTTTACCTCCAACCAAATGAGCTGCCGGGAAACAAAAATGACCATTATTCCCACACCCCAAATCAGCCACAATCATCCTCTCGGTAATCCCGACTTTCTCCAAAATACTTTGCGCATTTAACAATTGGTTGCCACCATGAAATTGATTCATAATACACCGTCGTCATCCTGAACTTGTTTCAGGATCTCGTTTGTTTATTAAAATTTATTTATTCTCCGAGATTCTGAAATAAATTCAGAATGACAAAAATTTAAATAATACTTTGTCAATATAAATTATATATATTTTTATAATACCATAAATTTAAAAAAAGAAAAAGGACGGGTTCTGATTTTATCAGAATTCCGTCCTTTTGTGATGTATTTTTTATGCTCCCTCATCAAGAGAGTTTATTTTTTGCCTCCTTTGTAATACGAACGACCCAAGGCCACTCATTTTGTATTTTATCAAAGAGAAGCGACCAACTGCCAATTCTCTTTGGTTTATTTTTGGCAATCTTTCTTTTTTCCTCCTCAATCGCCTGCAGTCTTTTTATTTTCGACTGCAACAGCCTGTCAGCATTTTGTACTTTCGTACCTTTTACCAACACGCTGTTAATTTTTTTAATTTCATTCTTCATCTTCTCTGCCTCCCCGACAAGATCAACGTTCTTCTCCCTTGCCCGAACAGACATTGCCATAGCCTGATTTGTCTCAATTATCGAGACAATCCGCTCCCCGGAAAGATCTCCGGTAAGCATAAGTACCATGGCCGGCACGGCCATAATCATGTAGTAGACCATACCAACACAAATCAGCCGGTACATCCACCTTTGTCTCCATGGAGAATCTTTCCAAAAAACAAAAGTGAATACAATTTGACCAACCATATAAAACACCAAAGGCCAAATAGCAATCGCCCAGTTCGGGTCTCCTTTTGACAGAAAAAACCAATTTCCTGTCTTAAGAAAATTATCATAGGCGCCAAGAGCAACCAAGATAACAAAAGCAATCGGAAGTGCTAGCCAATGCTGGTGGCGAGGGTAATATGTGCAAGTCCAAAACACCCCAAGGAAAACCATGTAAAAACCTATACACATGGATGCCTGCGCCTGGTAACCCTTAATCATTTTCGCTGCTTGATCGGGGTTAAGGTTACTTTGGTCAACAAATGATCCGACAAACGGATGAACTACCATAGCGATTATGAAGGGATACAATAATAGCACAAGTGCTAATTCGGCCCCTTCAAATCTGTTATGAACAACAAAATAGTAGGCAATCCATATAATTATCAATAAAAATGATCGAGCATAAACTTCTTGCGTGCCCGTCATCTTATCAACAATTTCATGACCAAAATATGCCACCAAAAGAGGGATAGTCACAATAATCAGGACACCAAATACTCTAATTGCTAAATTTGGCAAATGAATCTTCATAAAATCCCAAAGAGACACTCCTTCTTCAATTTTAAGTTTTGCAATATATGGCCACAAAAATTTAGCGGCCATAAACAATACAGCAATTGCTATCAATACACTATCTATATTCATTTTTACTCTCCTTGTTTCTTTGAAAAGTTACCGCCAAAGCCAGTAACAAACCTGAAAAACTCTTTAGTGGCGTTAATTGTCCGATCGATATCTTCTTTATCCTCTTGGGTAAACAATTCTTGAGAAAAATTATCATCAACCAAAAATGTTTTTTTAAAAAAATTCGAGGTTGATTTTGAAAGCTGAGAAGATTTTTCTAACTCTTCCTTTTCCTTCGACGCCTTTTTCGACTCAGGTTTTGGCAAGTCCTTCAATGTTGTAGCTTTTGCCGGGACTTTTTCCTTTTTGACATAGGAGACCCTTACTATAACTGGCGAAAGTTTAGCATCGTCAAAACGACCACTGCCGGTTTTAACCATATCACCGCTAAAGTGGTCAAAACAAAGCTTGTTGTACTTTACTTTTAACACAACCTTCCCTTTGGTCGGTGTCGGCAAATACGACAAAGCCGAGCCTAATCTTTTCTCCTCACCATCATTGTACTGAACAGTAATAAAAAAAACTTTGCTCCAGGGAGACTTTGTTCCGCCTATTCCTTTTGAAACAGAACGAAATGTAAAAAATCCGCTAGCGTCGAAAAGAGCTACGTCCCCGTTCACAGGGAATGTTTTTTCAACAAAAACATATTCTCCGCTATATTTCACGGAAAATACATCTTCAGCTTCTCCTGTCTTCCAACCATTATAACAATTCCACAAAAAATATGCGGTTAAAGCTATAATAATCCCGATAATTCGTTTCTTATTTGTAGTCATTGTTAACTCCTATTTCTTCTTTTTGCTAGTTAATCCCTGGACAAACCCAAGAAATGCACTTCCAGCAAGATCAACTGCGAAGTAATCTGTTAATTTGATTCCTCCGCCGCCTTTTTTATCTGTCTTTTTCTTATACTCTTTTTTGGCATTTTCAATCCATTCCCAAGCCATGCTTGGAACAAGAATCAAAAGAGTTAACAAATAAACCGGTAAAAATATAATTGCGAGAAACAACTTGCCACAAACTGCTTCAACCCTACCGTATTCTACTGGTTTACGTTTCTTAACAAAAGATTTGACAACACCTAGCCCTTCAAGATAAAAATCTTCATCATCTTGATCGGGAAGTAACTTATACAGCCCTTCCATAAGTTCGTCTGGGATAGACTCATTTTCTTTCTGGGTTTCTACGGGCTTGTACTGCATTGTAAGTCCGCGGTTTTTTTTAACATAGTAACTATGGTCTTGAAAAAGATCTATTAATCCAAGCCCAAGTACTATTAGTAACGCAATACCGCCAACAACAATTACAGCACTTGGATATAAATTTTTATCGGTATATTCTTCAATAACTGCTGTCCCAAGAGAAGCAACACCAATAAAAATAACAACCCATAAAAGCATACTATGAATGTCATAGGTAAAAAAAATAAAAAACAAAACTCCAAAGAACAATAAACTTAACAGAAATTTCTTTAAATTCATTTGTTCTTTTAATGGAAAAACCGGTCTAATCCAAAACCAACTCAAAGTACCAGAAAGAAAAATATCGAACAATACTTTATCTTCCAATGAAAATGCCAGCCAGTAAATAAAGCTAAGCATCCCTATCGCCGCAAAAAGCATCAAGGCTCTTTTCCAAAATCCTCGCTTTCGTCCTTCGCGAACAACTTCTGTCTTCTTCTTTCCGTCAAGACCAATATGAGGAATATCTATAAAGGCATCCTTACCTTTATACTTTCCTTTTTGCGATTTTGTGACTACCTGTGTTTCGTCGTCCCATCTTTTTGGCTTAAGCTTATCAAAAAAGCACATAACTGTAATGTAAACTGTTTCTAACAGATCTTTCACTTTTAGCTTAAGCTTACCAAAAAAATATCTAATCAACGGAAAAGTCATTTTCAATCCACTTCTTATTTTTAATATCATCTTTTTTCCTCCAGTATGTTAAGTTTATATGTTAATATAATTAAATTGTCAAAGTCCACCCTTGGAATTTACCTAAATCTAGGCAAAAGCTTACTCAAGGTTAATAAAAAAGTATAGCATATTTTGGCGTTTTTGTCAATGGAAATTACTAAATTTCTCTTGACATTTTCTGTAATTGTGCTAATCTGCCTTGAAGTCATAAATTGTAAAAAATATGGCTTTTCCGGTCATTGACAATAAAATTTATACAATAGGAGGTGTAAATACATACAACAAACAGTAAAGGAGCAAAAGAGCGTCTTTGAGTTTTTATTGGAAAAATTTAAAGATAAAGATTAATTTTTTTCATTAAAAAGGAGAAAAGCAATGAAAAAAATGATACCGATTTTAGCAGTAATTTTTTTATTTTTTACCCTACCGGCTATGGCTTGTGACCCAGATGATCCAAATTGTGAACAGGAAGATTCGGCTGGCTATATTGGCGGAAAACAATGGGATTATCTGTCTCATGATACCTATCGAACAGTCGATCCCCACGGAGTCCAAACACTTGGAAAAACTCACGGGGGTCAACGTGCCAACGGCTGGGCCAATCCCGGCTACTCAGGTGACATTGAAATGAAAAAATCTCAGTTTGACACCTGGGATGAAACTATTACTTTTACTGACGACTCTGGATCGGCTAATCATTACGGCGAGACTTACTCAAGCGACCATGCCTGGGGAAGCGTTAATAAAGATTGCGATTTAAAGTTGACAACCGACAATGAACAACGCGGAAAAACAACCACGGATTACACAGCCAATACAATGTATGGGGGACAAAATATAACAACCCGTTCAAGTGCTGACGTAATGGGTGTTCCAGGCACGGTTGGAGCAAAGCTTGTCAACGACCAGTTCCATGGTTATTACCAAGAAAAAAATAACGGCTCCTGGCAGGGAGGCTACAGTCACACTAATAGTCAGTTGGAAATTGGCACACCATTGCCAGACCCAGCCCCCTAACACTATAACTGACCCCGGAAAGTATGACTTGTTTTATTAAGTTATACTTTCCACTAACCTTCCATAGGTTCCGGGTAAAAACTCGGACCTGTATTTACTCGGAGCCTGTTGAATGAAAACACCGAAAATCTTAAACAAAAGGAGAAAAACAATGAAAAAAATATGTTGTATATTATTTGTTATGTGTTACATGCTATATGTTACATGTTCATGGGCGCAAAGTGTTGATACCTCAACATCAACCCAACAAGGACAATCTCTTACTTACGCTCCACAAAGTGAATCTACAGCGTTTCCATCAGTTGTTCCGCCAGGACTTTTGAGTCCTGCTGGAGGATACTTCCTTGATCCTAGGCAATTTACCGGAAATATCTGGGACCCAAGAATGTTTGTTTATAGCAAACGAACATTTTTAAGAAAAGAGTTAATAGAAATCGCGGGGAATGAAGAATATATTTTAGACCCAAACCCAAATAATATTTCCACAGATTATACAGCATCAAAAAACATTACTGTTTATGTTATGGAATCGATGCCTGCCCCTGGGAAATATTATCCTTTATGGCCAACATTTACCGGAAAAAATCATAAAATTGCACCGACCCCCGGTCTTCTCTGCGCGATGTTAATCGCGTCAATGGATAAAGGAGCTAATGTATTTCTAGTTATGGCTTATGGTGGAGACAAAGAGTTTCACGCTACAAGTATTGGAGCATCAGGGTCTGGTACAGCAAGTTGGATCGCTAATTCAGCCAAAGAGGTTTTTAACACCTTGGCAGGAACCCTAGGCATTACCGGGATTAAATCTAAACAGCCTGAAACCGGCTGGTTTCATGGTCAACCATTCCGCTATTCACCTAACTAAATCTGGAGAAAAAAGATGAAAAAAAATATTGTTTTAAGTATTACAGTTTTACTGGCGTTATTAATGAGCGGATGCAGTACCCACACTTGGCGAGTTCCAAAAGCCCCAGATAATGCAGAGACAACTCCAATTCCGCCTGGTGCCGAGCAACAATACTTGATAATACCGAAGCCAAAACCAGTTCAACTGATTCAACAAGAAATAGCTGTTGCTCCGATAATAACGATAACTGCCAAAAAAAAACCAGAGGGCAAACTTTCTGCTACTTTAGAAGATCGTCTCTCCAAGGTTGAAAACTTGGCACGAAAAAATGCCGCTGACCATCAACAATTGAAAAACCGAGTTGGGGTACTGGAAATTAAGGATGCTTATATTCATCCAAAAGTTAAAGTGCGCACCAATCACCAAGGATTTACTTCCGGCAGTTGGGAGTTAAGACAGAAAGACAAAGTCTTTCTTGATGATATCGTCAAAGATGCCAAAGACGGAAAAGTTATTGTCAAAGAAATCATAGGGGTTTCCGACTCTGTTGGGAACAAAACAAAAAACGATGAGATTGCCAATATGAGGGCAATGGCGGTCCATTCCTATTTTATTAAATCAGGAGTAGACACCAACTCAACAAAAATGACAATTGAATCAGAATCAAGCCGCTTCTGTAACAATAGAAGATGGCTCATAATCACAAAGGAGGCAAAATAAGCTGGAAAAACCAGCTTTCAAAAAACAAAAAATCCTCAGGAATTTTATCCCGGGGATTTTTCTTTTTTTAAAAATATTATTTTTCAGGACTTTGGTGTAATACTTCACCATCAGACATTTTTATTTCTTTTTTGGATACATTAATATCTGTTTTCCTTGCTCCTAATTTTTCTCCTAATTTTTGTATTTCTGTTTCCTTAGCGTCAATATCAAAATCTATCCTTGCTTTATATTCTTCTCCTCGCAATAAAAAATCACCAATTTTTTCATTTTCATTAGGACTGCCAATAACTTTTTTAATTTCTTTCACATAAGTTAAAAGTTTTTCTTCCGTAAGATCAGACGCTCCATTTAATTCATGTCCAAAATCTTCGTGATTTAACATTTTAAGAGCAGATAATTTAGACATTTCCGGCCAAAACTCATCCGTAAAACTTCTTTTTTGCAAAAGCCAATTTCTGGAATTAAAAATTTTTTCATCTAATCTTTTATTTAACAAAACCTCTGCAGTATTTTTTACCTCTTCTTTCAGACTTTCTAACTGAAGATTAAATGTTTCATATTTATTCAAATCTTCACCAAACTGATCATCATGATAATCTAACAAAAAATCTCTTAGCGAATTAATATTATCCCTTTCTTTTAACAAACTGTCATGCGATTCAGAACCTTTTTCAACTGACCTCATTTGATTGGCCAAACTATTAGATTCCCCCTTTAATTCCGTTAATAAACTTTCTTGCTCCATAACACTCTTTTCATCAAAACTTGTCTGCTCTAAAAATGTACTAACATCATCGTCTGAGCCATCTTTATTGTACCAACCAGCTGTTTTGTTGTTTTCTTCAACAAATTTAGAATAATTTTCAGCTGTCTTATTCCAATCTTCTTCTTTAACAGTTTCTCCGCCTGCGTTAACCGTGCCGTTCTCAGTAGAATGTAAGGCATTATAAATATTTTCAACATCTGTTTCCCCTTTATCAAATGCAGCGATTACGTTATCGTATTCTTCAGATGTACGTGGAGCGCCTTTATGCTCTTCAAAATATTCTTCTAAAATCTTATTGTGCTCATTAATACTTTTTACTGCTTCCGGCTTTAAGTCCTGAGTTAAGCCTTCTTCTGTCTCAGGAATACAAAAAGTTTTTTCATAGATTTCTTCAAAATCAATTTTTTTAAGTTGACTCAAAGTAACTTTGTTAGGATCTGTAATCCCCTTTAAGCCACAATCTCTTCTTAGATCATCATCTCTTCCGGAAATTATTTCTATAATTTTATCTTTCATCCTATCTATATTATAAGTTTTCAAAGCATTTATTTCGTCAGTGCTTTTATCTACTAATCCAAAATCTTTGTCATATTTAGCTTCTAAAAATTTTCTAGATGTCGACCAAAGACTATCTCCTCTTTTAAATTCTCCTCTAAGTTCTGTTAAATCTACTTCCGTTGCTTCTCCTAATTTCATATCAGGAGAGTCAATACTCATTTTATTTAAAAATCCTTCTATATCATTCTTATCAAAGCCATTATTAATAGCCTTTTGCAAAAATAACATTTGAAATTTTTCTCTATCTAAAGTTTGTTCTTTTTTTACTTCTAAATTTTTTACAAATTCATCATACACTTTTTGCATTTCTTCTGTTTTTGTTAACTTAGGCTCGGGAACAATAGGATTCTCCATGGAAGAAACTTTAGTAGTTGCATTACCGTCTTCACCTGTTTGCTGATTAACAACTGATGCAGTTATTGGTTGTTGCGTTTCTGCATCATTATTATTTCCTAAATCACCTGCTACATTTTTTGGCAATTCTTCTGTACCTATATTTGTTTCTTTTTCTGACGTAACACCAAGCTTAATAGCATTTAATCCATCGTCTTTAGAAACTATTGTGGCATTTCCATCGTTAGAATCAATATTTTCTAAAGCAAAAGGAGCACCTTCAGCCGCGCTCGCCGAACCGACCATAAAATCACCTATTTTACCTGGATATTCACCAACAATTTTTAATATCTTATCTGTTCTTTCTTTTCCGAAAGGTAACGAAAAAACTCTTTTAAACGCTTCTTTATGATTTTCTCCCATTTCGCCAAGAGACTTTTCAAATTTTAAAGTTGACAAAATATTATCTAAGCCCTTTTTCATACCAGACTTGATATCTCCACCATAACTCTTCAACAATTCTCCAACTTTTTCAACTGTTAGACCACCTTCGCCTGCTTCAGAAACTTTTTTAAACATCTCCCCAAAGCCACCACTTTCTCTGGATGCCACAGCCATACCACTATATTTAAATATATTTGCAAAAGCTATAACAGAATCAAAGGATTTTCTGCCAACACCTTTTTTCTCCCCTGTAAAGGTAAGATTTTTAAAAGTTTTTGTAATTCCGTCGACTATTACATCTTTTAAAATTTTAGTTTTCTTTTTTTCTGTTTCTTGTTTTTCGGCCTTTCTTCTTTCTTTTTTTTCAAGATTTAAATATCGTCCAACCCCGTCTGTAATTGCATAGCCACCTAAAGCGGCTGTAAAACCTCCGGAAGCAATTAAAAAAGACCTCAAACCTTCTCGAGCTGCTTGAATCCCGGATATTTTGGTTTCCGCATATTCGTTTAGAAGATTAGTTGCTTTTTCTTTTTGTTCGCCCCGCAAACCATCCCTTTCTTCTGAATAATTTTCTATCAACCCATTTAACTCTTCCAATAAATTATTTTTTGATTCCTCTGATAAATTTTTATCATTTTCAATATCATCTTGAAGTTCACCAATTTTAGCAGTATCTAAAACTTCAGCAACTCTTGTGCCATATTCTCTTTCTTCTAATGCTTCGATATCACTTTCTGTTATATTTTCCTGCTCTAAATTACCTAAATCTTTTTTTAATCTTTTTTTAGTTCCTTTTAATCCAAGTTTTTGTTTTAAATACATCGGCACATCCCAATAACCCTTAACACCAATCATGCTAAGAGGAGCTGCTAAAACACTTTTTCCGGCTCGCAATAACTCGCCTCGTTCGTATTTGTTGATAGCTTTTCTAGCGTCTTTGTGTTTTTCTTCGTATTCTTTTTCTGTCTGACCAAAAAATAATTTTTGTTCGTTATTTTCCATATGTTTTAAGTTTCTTTTTAAAATTTTTAACTTTTCTTAAAAATTTATTATCAACTTTCTTTCTTTCCTTTTCAAATTCATCAAACATTTGATTCATTTCTTCAAGATAAATAATATTAATATCCTTAGTCTGCTCATCTAAAAAATTTTCCTCCAAAGCTTCTAACAATTTATCGATCTGCTCCAAAGACATCTCCGGTAACATTGCAATCCAAGAATCTTTAACATCCTCTGGTATATTAGAGTCATATAACAAAATCGCTAGCTTTTTGGCATTAGCCTCCAATGTAGTTAAAATTCCTTTTTTAGTTAATTTTTTAGACATAAAATAAAGTTATCTTTAAAATATATTAAACAACTTTCCTAAAAATAAAATATAAATTAGGACAAACATTGCTCCTTCGTAATTGTAAACTCTGCGGGACATTCCGGTAAAGGTGTATAACATGGTGGCGACTACTAGGAAAGGAACAGCTATAAATAAAACATCGTTGGTTATTGAAAGGTCTCCAAAAAAACTTGCTATTCCGATAACGATTGATCCGTTAAATAAATTTGAGCCAAAAATATTTCCAATCGCCATGTCGCCGTTGCCGTTACTGGCGGCGCGAATCGTGACGGCTAGCTCCGGTAAAGATGTTCCGATTGCGATCGCTGATAAAGCGATAGCTGAAGTTGTAATACCAAGTAAAGTTGAAAGCTCTAAAGCTGAAGTAACTGTAAATTTAGCTCCTAAAACAAGAAAAACCGCACTTAAAATTAAGGTGGCGATTAAAGAAAGACTTATTTTTTCATGTGCCATTTTAGCCTTGGCTTCGTCCCATTTCTTTTTTAATTCTTCTGAAATACTGTCATGTCTGGTTTTGTATAGATAATAGAAATAAACAGCGTAAAATAAAATAGCGATAATACCTTCGTATATATTAATGGTTTTGTCCCAAGCTATCATGATAACAAGCCCGGCGGTAGCTGCTAAAAGAAGTGGCAGATCCAAATTCACAATATCACGATCAATCTTAATCTTACCGGCAACAACTGCGGTAAGTCCGGCTACCAGTAAAATATTTGCGATGTTTGAACCAACCACATTAGCTGCAACAATCTCACTGGCATCGTTTAAAACCGCAACAACAGAGGTAAGAAGCTCGGGAAGAGATGTTCCAAAGGCCACGATTGTTACTCCAATAAAAAAAGGCGAGATACCTAAAATAAGTCCCACCTTTTCCGAGGCTTCGATAAAATAATCCGCTGATTTAACTAAAACCACTAAACTAAGAGCAAGGGCAACAAGCCAGAAGACAAGCATAAATTTAAAATATGGAATATATCACCGCCATAGCGGGATCCCACCTTCGTTTTATTTTTATAATAAAGTGGCGGGAGAATAAAAAATATTAAATATAATAGTATTATAGCATATTTTAGGGGTCTTGTCAATTGTCAAAAAGCGGTTATAATGAGATTATGAGTAAAAAAAATACAAAAGCTACAGCTCTACTTCTCTTTTCTGGGGGGCTGGATTCTATGCTGGCGGTTAAAATTTTGGAAGAGCAAGGAATTAAGGTAAAACTGATTAGTTTTACTGGATTTTTCTTTGATGAAAAAGAGGCGAAGACTGGTGCTAAAATTTTAAAGAAAAGGTTAAAAATAATTGATATCTCTCAAAAACATCTCAAAGTTGTTGAAAGCCCAAAATATGGTTATGGGAAGGGTTTAAATCCTTGCTTGGATTGTCATTTGCTGATGATCAAAGAAGCGAAAAAACTTTTAAAAAAAGAAAATTGCTTATTTTTAGCTACCGGCGAAGTGGTTAGTCAGCGTCTCAAGAGTCAAAAACTTGATGACTTTAAAATAATAGAGAAACAAGTCAAATTGAACAATAAAATTGTTCGACCTCTTTCAGCCCAACTTTTAGAGCCAACTATTTGGGAGCAAAAAGGAATAATCAACAGAGACAAATTATTTGGCATTACAGGAAAATCTCGCAAAGAACAAATTGCGCTTGCCAAAAAATTTAAAATAAAAAACTATCCCTCCCCTGCCGGTGGATGTATTTTAACTGAACCCAATTTTGGTAAAAATTTAAAATCAATAATAGATTATAAAAAAATAGATAAAACCGATATTGAACTTTTAAAATCCGGACGAGTTTTTACAAAAGAAAATATAAAAATAATTATCGGCAGAAACCATAAAGAAAATTTAAAAATTAACAAGTTAGCAAAAAAAGATGACGTTTTAATGGAGGCAAAAGATATTCCCGGCCCTCTGACTTTAATTAGATTTTATGAAAAATTAACCAAAAAAGAAAAGGATGGTATTTTAAATAAATCCGCTAAATTAACAAAGCACTACTCGACAAAAACAAAAAATTTAGATAAAGTAAAGATAAGGTACTGGAAAAAAGGAAATAAAAAAAATTTAAAAATAATAATTATTTAACAAATAAATTTATGCTTAAAATTATTATGGCCTCCGGGCCGGTTATCGTTGAAGATAACAAAGTTTTATTAAACCAACATGGAGATACAACTTTTTGGAAGTTTTGCGGTGGAAAAGTTGAGGACTATAACACTAATTTAATAGAAAACGCTAAACGGGAAGCAAAAGAAGAAATGGGAATTGAAATTGAAATTTTAGATCAAGAGCCGTTTATTACTTTTACACGAAAAGAAAAAGATGGGGAAATGATTGATATAATTTTAGTTCATTTTTTAGCAAAAAGAATTGGAGAAATAAAACCGGGCGAAGATATTAGAGAATGGGATTGGACTGATTTAAATAAACTGAAAAATGAAAATTTAGCACCGAATATTATCCCCACATTAAAATATTTTAAATTTATAAAATAAAAAAAGACAGTCTAAGCCGAACGTTAAATCAAACAAAAGGAGGACAAAATGGTAACATGTAATCCTGGACAAAAAAATTGTCCGCATGAAAAAGTAAGGATCAAAAAAATGGTTAACGTTGATGACTCTGGTAAAAAAATTATTGTTGGCGGGAAACAATCTGAATTTGACAGGCGTTTCTGCGCTAAACAAAACTGTAATACCTGGTTAGGAGACACTAATTTGCGTTGGGAGCCAATTTTAATTGCATGTAGCTAAAAGGTTCCAATAAATGCCTTGTCTAGGGTTAAGGAAAATTTTTATTTCTTAACCCTTTTTTATTTTGACAAAATATTGTATACTACATAATATAAAAATATAATTTAAAAATCTAAATTTATAAAAATAATATAAATCATAAATGTTGATAAAATTCGCGGCCACGAATTTTATCAACATTTATGATTAACACCACAATACTATGTCAAGCAACAACACTATCAATAAACCGCTTTCTGAGGCGGATCCGAAAATTTATAAACATATTACCAGCGAATTAAAAAGGCAAAGAAACGGACTGGAGATGATTCCGAGTGAGTCTTATGTTTCCCCGGCTGTTCTTCGGGCTATGGGGTCGATTTTTACCGATAAATATTCTGAAGGTTATCCAGGAAAAAGATATTATGGCGGACAAGAGAATACAGATAAAGTCGAGAGTCTCGCGATTGAAAGGGCGAAAAAATTATTTGGCGTTGATCATGTTAATGTTCAACCCTACTCCGGATCTCCAGCCAACTTAGCGGTCTATTTTGCCCTGTTAAACCCCGGAGACACAATCATGGGAATGGATCTAAGACATGGCGGACACTTAACGCATGGGTGGAAAGTTAATTTTAGCTCTAAATATTACAGAAGTATTCCATACGGAACAACTAAAAATGGTTATATTGATTTTGACCAAGTTAGAGAGTTGGCAAAAAAAGAAAGGCCTAAATTAATTTGGGCAGGAGCAACAGCTTATCCAAGAAAATATGACTACAAAGCTTTCGCAGAAATCGCCAAGGAAGTTGGGGCATTTTTTGCGGCTGACATTGCTCATGTTATTGGCTTAATAATCGCCGGGGTTCATCCATCGCCTGTTGGTCATGCTGATGTTATAACTTCCACAACTCACAAAACTCTTCGTGGGCCTAGGGCTGGAATTATTCTTTGCAACGGCAACCAAAGCGAACCACTGAAAGCCGACCCTGAAGTTAAAAAAGAAAACATCCCGTCTTTAATAGACAGAGCTATTTTCCCTGGCTTACAAGGCGGACCGCACGAACACATTATTGCCGGGATTGCTGTTGCTCTGAAAGAAGCAAGCACGGAGGAATTTAAAAAAGGTAACGAAATGATAGTAAAAACTAATAAACTTTTAGCCGAAATACTTCTTGAAAATGATTTCAAACTTATCACCGGAGGGACCGATAATCATTTGATACTGATGGATGTCACAAATAAAAACTTAACAGGGAAAGAGGCAGAAGAAGCTTTGGATAAAATAGGAATTTCAGTAAATAAAAATGCTGTTCCGCACGATCCAAGACCACCATACTCTCCGTCAGGAATAAGGCTCGGCACCCCGTGTGCTGTTATTAGAGGGATGGATGAAGAGGCAATCAAAATTATTGGAAAGTCTATCGTAGAAACATTA
Source organism: Candidatus Falkowiibacteriota bacterium (assembly GCA_018651725.1). Classification (GTDB taxonomy): domain Bacteria; phylum Patescibacteriota; class Patescibacteriia; order JAACEG01; family JAACEG01; genus JABIDK01. Next base: position 23,643 of record JABIDK010000008.1, read on the forward strand.
AATAATTCTACAAGCGAAGAAATAATAAGCAAAAACAAAAAAATCATCAATGAACTTTGCTTAAATTTTCCTTTATACCCAGACAGAGTTGTTGAGTAAAAAAATATTCCAATGGCAATATTACGTGGCGACAAATTAGCTGACAAAATAAATAAACAAACTAAGGCGGAAATTAAAAAGTTAAAAATAAAGCCTGGTTTGGCGGCTATTTTGATTGGGAATAATTCAGCAAGCAAACTTTATGTTTCTATAAAAAAACAAGAAGCTAAAAAGATTGGTGTTAATTTTTATGAATATCATTTTTCTACAAAAATTAAAGAAAAAGAAATTATAAAAACTATAAATCTTTTAAACAAAGATAAAAATATTCATGGGATTATCGTTCAACTACCGCTGCCTAAAAAATTTAATACTAACAAAATTATTCAATCAATTAATCCCAAAAAAGATGTTGATGGTTTCAATAGAAAAAACATTGTTGTCTCCCCTCTTGTTTCCGGATCAATTGAACTTTTAAAATTAACCAAACAAAATTTAAAAAACAAATCAGCAGTAATTATTTCTAAAAGTAAAATATTTACAGATTCGTTCAAAGCTGAACTTAAAAATAAACAAATTAAAACAATCTGGGTAAAGGAAATAAATAAAAATACAGTCCAAAAAATAAAACAATCTGATATAGCAATAATAGCTCTTGGAAAAAGAAAAATATTAAAAGCTCAGATGATTAAAAAAGGCGCAATAGTAATTGATATTGGAATAAATAAATTTAAAGGGAAAACTATTGGAGATGTTGATTTTGAAAAAGTTAAAAACAAAGCTAGCTACATCACGCCGGTTCCAAAAGGAGTTGGTCCAATGACGGTAGCCATACTAATGAAAAATGTAGTTGCATTGACAAAAAGGGATTATATGTCATAATGTATTATTATTCGCGGGTGTAGTATAGTGGCAGTACAGGGGTCTCCAAAACCTCTAGCGGGGGTTCGATTCCCTCCACCCGTGCTGAATAGCAAAAATTCGAGGCTAAACCTCGAATTTTTGTTATATGTCTTCCCGGCAGGAATCGAACCTACATCTAATCCTTAGGAGGGACTTGTTTTATCCATTAAACTACGGGAAGTAGAAATTTTTTTGACAAATTTAACTATATTAGCTAATATAAAGATAACAACTTAATTAATAGCTTATTATACAATAAGTCTAATAAATTAAAAAATTTTATGTTTAAAAACCAACCAATCAATGAAAAGGAAATTGAAACAATTATTGGTCCTTCTGTAAAAGTTAAGGGTGAATTTGAAACTGAAGGCAGTATTCAAATAGAGGGACAACTTGAGGGTACTTTAAAAATCGGCAGCGATTTAATAGTCGGCGAAAAAGCCAAGGTTACTGCAAACCTTCAGGCAAATCGTGTTATGGTTTCAGGTAAAGTTCAAGGTAATATTAAAGCAAAAGAAAGCTTAGAATTAACAGAAACTGCCGAAATTAACGGTGATATTGATGCTGTTCTACTTTCTGTTGATCCTGGGGCTCAAATTAATGGTAAAATTAAAATGATTAAAAAAGATAACCAAGAAACCAAGAAAGCAAGAAAGCAAGAAAGCAAAGCACTTGAAATTGAAAATGTAAACGAACAAAAAGAAACAGAATAATTTTACTTTAACAGATAAACTTTTAAAAGTAAATATGTACTACTATCTTTACGACTCTTTTCTAAATGATAACAAATACCAAAAACAACTTCATCGAATAGAAAACAGAACTGTTGACTTGGGAATTAACGGAAAAATCGGGCGAGTTTCAATGCTTATTAGCCCCGAAAAATTAATCCAAGAAGAAATCAAAAAAGGGGTTACAACTATCGTAGCTGTTGGGAACGACCAAACAATTGACAAAATTATCAGTATCGCGGCTAAAGAAAAAATTACAGTTGGTATTATACCTGTTGGAAAAGACAATAAAATCGCTAAAATTTTAGGTATCCCTGAGGGTGCCTTGGCTTGTGATATATTAAGCCAAAGAAGAGTTAAAAAAATAGATTTAATCAAAGTTAATGACAGATATTGTTTATCGAACTTGGTAATGAAAATAGAAAAATCAAAAATTATCTGCGAAGATAAATATGAACTGGAACTTATTAATAAAAATGGCGAAATTTATATTTATAATCTTGGAGACAAAAACGAAATTGAAAAAATATTTGATTTAAATCAAGATATAAAAAATTATTTTAATCCCAACGATGGGATGCTTGATTTAGTGATAAAATCAACTAAAAAAAGTTTGGTGCACAACATTTTAAAATTTGTTAAAAAAAATACTCCTCAAAAAATAAATGATATTAGTATAGTACCTATTAAGAAGGTAAGAATTGAAAGTAAAGACTCTGCTTCGGCCATCTGTGACAATAGTACTATTATCAAAACTCCCTTAAACATAGAGGTAGTTCCTCAGGCTCTTAATATTATAGTTGGAAAACAAAGAGAATTTTAAATAAAAAAAATAACCCCTCCCTTTATTAGCAAAGGGAGGGGTTATTTTTTTTATTTTTTAAACTGCCGGAGCAGGAGCACTTGCTTGGATTTTTTGCTTGTCTTCTATAACATTATCTTTAACTATCATTTTTTTGTCGTTTATAGAAATAACTTGACTTCGGTGAATTATAAGTTCGGAAATAAATAAATCCTTTAATATATTCCCTTTTACAAAATATTTTAAAATGCTTTGAGAGTCTATTTCCAGTTCAAAATCAAAAACCTTACCCAATTTTTTGCCTAATACGGTTTCCACTGGTAATCCTATTAAATTTTTGCCGTTTATTATAGGCATACTTTTATTTGTTACTTTTACCTTTTTCATTATTTTGTCCGTCAGCCAACTGATCTGTTTTTTTATTATCTTTTCTAAACATTATCTTTTGTTGAAAAACCATGAATAAAGTTGTTAAAAACCAATAAAAAGTCAGTCCGCCCGGTAAGCTAAATCCGATAAAAACTGTTAGAACCGGCATCATATACATCATTTGTTTATTCATCATCGCCATCATATCCTCTTTTTTTGCTCCCTTGGCTTTGACGGGCTGTTTCTTGCTCATTAACATTTTTGTCTGGTAATACTGCGCAATTCCAGCTAAAACCGCGAAAGCAATAATTGGTTTTGACAAATCCATTATTCCAAATGATATTGGATTCAACATTTCAGGGCGTTCAATAAATGGATAAATCAAATCCAAGCTTTCCGGCTTAAATCCATTTCTAAAAACTTGAAAAACTGCTATTAAAAAAGGAAATTGAATCAAAAGAGGAAAACAAGACGACAGAGGGTTTACTTTTTCTTTTTTATAAAGCTCCATCAAAGCCTTGGCTTGCTCTTCCTTATTGTCTTTATACTTATTTTTTACCTCCTGCATTTTTGGCTGTAGGTCTTGTAAAGCTTTTTGTGATTTAGTAGCTTGCAAAGATAATGGAAGCAAAATTAATTTTATAATAATAGTTAAAATAATTATTGCGATTCCAACATCATTCCCTGGAATTATATTATGCAAAAATACTAAAAGATTAAAAAGAGGCTCGTATAAAACTGTGTTAAATAATGCTACCATAAAGTTGAATGTTTAGTTAAGAATAAATTTACTATTTATTACGATAAAATTTAGCGGCTGCTTCCGGGGGAACTGAATTTATTACCAATCCACTCCCAAGCTCTACTCCGGCCCAAATACTATCTCGTGGTTGAACTTTTAAATAAAAATGTTGAGTGTTGTCTGAGACAACTTGATGGAAAAAATAATTATAACTTAATCCAAGTTTATTAAGTTTCGACAATACTAGTTTAAGAGCTTTAGCAAAAGATTTAACTTCACTATCGTTTAATTTAGTAATGTTGTCAAGATGTCGTTTTGTAAAAATCCAGGCTTCGTAGTGATACTCTGAGGCGTAAGGAGCAAAAACTGCTACATGTTTATCTTCAAAGATTTTTCTTGGTCCTTTCATTTCTTGCTTGATTATATCGCAATAAGCACAACTCTTATTTTTAAGTTTATATTTTTTAGACAACTTTAACTCTTCGTAAACTTCCGGAGGTAAAACATCGGTAGCAAAAACCTGTGAATGATCATGAACAATCGACGCTCCGGCTTTTGATCCTTCATTTTTGAAAATTAAAATATACTCTATTCTTTTATCCTTGGCTAAATCTTTAGTTCTGTTAATATAAACCTCCAAAAGTTTTGCAAAATGCTTTGTTGGTAATTCAGCCAAAACTTTAGTGTGGTCCGAGGTCTCTACAATAACTTCCTGATAGCCGTAGGCGCGTTTATTGCCCGGGGTAACAGCTGGAAACTTATTTTTTAAAGCTAAAATTTTCCAATTTTTTCCCTGTCCTCCATAGCGCCTTACTATCAAATTTTCTTCGATATTTTCTGGGCATAAAACGCATTTCCCTGTTCTTTTAATTAAAGTTTCTTCCTTAATATCTCGTGGACGCTTAGCTCGTCCGGGCGTAATAATTACATACTTATTTAAAAAATAAGATTTTCGCATTTCAGATTTTAAAGGCATATATTTTATTTCTTAATTATTTTTTTATATAATTTTAAATATTTTCTAGCTGAAACGTTCCAGGAAAAATCTTGTTTCATTCCCTGAGTCTGCACCAGCTTCCATGTTTTTTTATCGTTATGATATATTTGCAAAGCTCTTTTCAGCTCTCTGTGTAGTGCGTCGGAGCTGAATTTATTAAAAACAAATCCAGTGGCTTTTTTATTTTTATTATCAAATTTTGCAACCGTGTCCTTTAAGCCTCCGGTAGCTCGTACTATTGGGACTGCTCCATAGCGCATTGCGATCATCTGCCCTAGCCCGCATGGCTCAAATCTTGATGGCATTAAAAATATATCTGACCCGGCGTAAATTTGATTGGCAAATTTAGCATCAAACATAATATTAGTTGCTACTTTGTTAGGATATTTTTTAGCCATTCTTTCCAGCTGCTCTTCATATTCTTTTTGCCCGGTTCCAAGAAAAACAAATTGACAATTTAATTCACCAAATTTTTGATCAATAAGTTCTATTCCTTTTTGCCAAGCAAGCCTAGAAACAAATCCAACCAAAGGAATATTTTTATCCTGTGGCAAACCTACTTTTTTTTGTAAATAAAGTTTATTTAATTCTTTTTTCTTTAATGATTTTACAGAATAATTATATTCTATATTTTTATCACGACTTGGATTAAAAAAATCTATGTCCAGCCCGTTAACAACCCCGTATAAATCTTTTTTTCTTTTTTTAATGATATTTTCTAGTCCTGCTCCAAATTTTTCTGTCATTATTTCTTTAGCGTAAGTTTCACTAACAGTAGTAATCACATCGGCGTTCATTATTCCTTGTACAAAAAAATTAACGTCTCCATCTTTTAAATCGACCTTAAGAGATGGCAAAGAATTTTTAGTTAAGTTTCCAACTGTTAAAACTTTTGGATTTGCTTTGCCTTGATAATTTAAATTATGAATGGTTAAAATTGTTTTAATATTTTTAAAATATTCTTCGTTCGAAGCCTTAATTAAATCTATTATCAAAGAAGCATGATAATCATGGGCATGCGCAACGTCTGGTTTAAATTTAAGTTTTGGCAAAACATGAAGACAGGCTAAAGAAAAAAATAAAAATCTTTCCGGATCACTAATAAATTTTTTTGGATCGTTTCCGTCCCAATAAATTTCTTTTTTGCCAAAGTATTTCTTATTATCGATAAAATAAACCTTCACCTTGCTACCAGGTAAAACTCCCTCAAAAACATTTACTTTTTTGATACTTCCTCCTGAAGAAATTTTCACATCAGATAAAATCTTCTTTAATTTATGTTTTTTCTCATCAATTAATCCATACTTCGGCATAATTACTCTAACATCTGCTCCTAATTTTTTAAGCGCAACAGGTAAGCTCCCAGCCACATCAGCCAACCCTCCTGCTTTTGCAAAAGGATGAAGCTCAGCTGAAGCAAATAAAACTTTTAAATTTTTCTTTGGCATAAAAATATTTTATTTATTTAAAATCATTAAATTTTTTGTTATCCACCAAACAACTTTTTTAGCTTCCATTTCCTTTTTAATTGTTTCTGTTAATTTTTTATTAAAAGAAAATCCTTTTTCTTTAAATAAATTAATCCAAAACTTATGAGGCTGTTCATTGATATGCCCAATGCTCTCTGGTCCTTGACCGGGCGTTGCAGCGGTAAAAACTATATCATCTGACAAATTAATTAGCGTTTTAACTAAAATTTCTGAATATTTATTCTCGATATGCTCTGCCACCTCAAAACACAAGCACAAATCAAACTTTCTGTTTAATTTTAGAGGTTTACTTAAATCATGCAATTTAAGTTTATCTCCAATTAACGACTCTTTCAAAGCAGCCGGTGAACCATCGTACCCTAAAACTTCCACTCCCTGGTTCATGAATTCTCTTAAATAAATTCCTGCTCCACAGCCAACATCAATCACATTTTTTGGTTTAAAATATTTAATTAAAATATCAGTCGCCGCCTTAGCTGAATCTGCTTCGAATTTTATAGTATTTTTAAAAAATTGATTATCGTAAATATTAGTATCAACAGCCATATTTTAATTTATAATTTTTTCTACTCCAGGTAATAAATTAGATCTAACTTTAAAATAATCCCATGAACACTTAATATAAGAATTTAGCCCGCTATCCATGCCGTGAAAATCAGACCCGCCGGTATATATAATTTTCCTTCCTTTTAATTTATGTTGATAATAAGATATAGTATCCCAACTATGGTGAGGCGATAATAATTCAATACCGTCTATAAACTTTCCTTTTAAAAGTTTTACTACCAAGTCCGCGTCAACTTTGCCCTTTCCGGGGTGTCCCATTATAATTTGTCCGCCAATTTTCTTGTGTAAATCTTTTAAGCGATGAACATTTACATGGGTTTCATCCAAGTAATACCTTTTTTTATGCTTAAAGAGAAATTTAATTATCTCCCACTCATGAGGATTTTTAGTTTTTAAGCCTTCTTTAATGAATTTTAGATTATTAGAATTTTTTTTGATTGTTCTAACTAACCCATTAATCGGAATATAATGGTTATATTTACTAAGAATTTTTTCAATGTCAATCTCTAGCCCTTGCTCCTGCCAATATTTAAGGGCTTTTACAACGTTGCGATATCTTTGAATTTGAGTCTTTCGTAAAAACTCATGAAAGTAAGGGCTGTCTTTATCAAAATTATAAAGTAAAAAATTCAATCTTCTTGATCCGTAGCGAACATACAGCTCTATCCCGCTAATTGATTTAATATTTCTCTTTTTACAAGCCCGAAAAAATTCATCCAGGCCGGCCACAGTATTGTGGTCAGTAAGAGCCGCTACTTTAACGCTTCTTTCTTCCAAAAATTTGGCTAACTGCGTAGGTGTTAATTTTCCGTCAGAATAAGTTGAGTGGAGTTGTAAATCAATGTACATATAATTATTTTAAATCTTAAAAAATTCTAATGGATCACCTTTTAAATCTTTTAATCTTCGCTCTACCCTAAATAAGTCCCACATAATAGCTGCAAAATCATCGTTCGATATACCGGAGGTTCTGACAACTTTTTGGCTAATATTTTTTAGCTTAGCAATAACAATATATAAATTTAATCTTTCGTTTAAAAATCTTTTATCCAGTTTATCGTTAAATTTTAAATATTCTTCTAAAAAAACTTCTCTTGAATGATCAGTAACCTCGCCCATGATTCCTCCGTAAAAAATTTGTACTAAAAAATTGCCAACATCAACCAAGGGATCATTAATTTCACTGTCATCAAAATCAATTAACCTCATTTTAGAGCCATTAAAAATAAAATTTTCAATTTGAAAGTCGCCGTGAATTAAAGTTTTTTGAATACTGGAAAAATTTTTAATTTCTTTTTTTACCTTTCTAATAGCTTCTTTAATTCTTACTTCATGCTCTTCTCGACCCCATTTAATAAATTCTTCTAAAAAATTCAGGTGAGTAAAAATATTATTACTGGTTAAAAATTTTCTTTTTTCTGTTTTAGATATATCTACTTTATGTAATTCAACCAAATACTTGGTTGCTTTTTTTATTTTTTCGATCTTGTCCTTATCTGATAATGCCCTGCTTTTTAATATCTCCCCGAAAGACTCTCCCTTGGCAGTTTCATAAACAAATACTCCATGATCAGAAAAATAATAAAGAGGTTTAGCAATATATTTATCAGTACTTTCCATGCTATCCCAAATCAACTTACTCATAAACCAAGATTTACTCGCTAAATTATTTCCTTTATAAATTCTGATTTTAGCTGTATATTCTTTTTTTTGTGTTCCGTCTTTAAATCGGTAAGTTACGATCAAACGTTTACTATTTTCAGAGTATCTTTTATGGTGTATTTTTAGCTCTAAATTATGAGCTTCCTCTTTGATTTTAAACTCTTCTTTGTGTTTGTTTAAAAAATCTAATACAAAATTTTTATTAGAAAAATTATTAATTATATTTTTAAAATCTTTTTTATTTAAAAATAAATTATCAAGATAATCAAAGCTTTCTCTAAAAATAATAACCGAAGACTCTTTAGCTTTAGAAATTTCTGTAACTAACTTGACTCTGGTTCTACTGTTAATATAACCCTTTTTATAGTCACTCTCTATTCCTTCCGAGGAATCGTCTAAAATCTTTAGAAAATTACCCATTAAAATAACAATATTTAAATGAAACAGCCTTTTACTTTTTAAGATCTTTTTGTAAGCTTCTTTTTTAAGCTCTTTTTGCTTTCCCTTAATATTCCAACTAGCTAAATATAACCTAGCTACATCACTTAGCGAGTTGTCCAATCTAATATCCGTCCAGTCTATAAAAGTTAAATTATCGTCTTCTCTAATTAAAACATTTTTAGGATTTAAATCTCCATGACACAAAACCAAATCGTTATCAAGCCTTTCTTTATTAGCATCGATAAATTGCTTAACCTTTAAAAATGATTCTTTGTTGAAATATTTAATATAAATATCCTCATATTTAAGAAAGTGCTTTCTGGACCCTCGATAGCCAACTTTATCTAAAACTATTTTGGAATTAAATTTTTCGTAATCTTCTTTTTTGCTTTGAAGATATAAAATCAAATCAACAATTTTCTTTGGAATGTAAAATTTTGAATTTCTCTTGCCGATCAAAAAATAATAGCCGTTCAAGGGCCTACCCTCTACTAATTTATATAGAATATGCTCCGACTCTTTACTAACATCATAACTTATGATTTCATAAGGAAAACTTCTATTAGGGCTTTTTCCTAAAAAAATATTAATAAAAATTTCATTAATAAACTGCTGTCTTAATTTTTCTGTTTTTTTCTTTCTTACCTTTAAAATAAAATTTTCACCTTTTTTATTGACACATTGCTTAACAACAAAATCACCGCTCGTACTCATATTATACAACATTTTTAAATCATTATCTAATAATATTTTTTGTATTCTTTTTTCCAGTATTTCTTTGTTCATTTTATTTCATCTGATAATATTTAGTCCAGTGTTTTCTCCAGACTAATTCTTCAATTTTTAAATATAGTTTTTCTGCTTTTAACTTATCTTTTACTGAAATTGAAGCTAAACTTCTTACGCTTTTTATTAAATCGTCGGCTCCGGATATGATTTGATCGGGGTGCCACGATAGACTGTCCCAAAGATCAAAATCTTTCTCACTTGCCCACCAATAAACACAACTTGATAACCCTTTATCTAACCGTAAGCGAGCCCACTTATAACCTTTGTCCTTCTTATTCTTTTCAACTAATCGCAAAGCTAAATCAGTGAGTTCCCATAGTTTTATATGAATTTTATTTTTAGGATTTTTCCACAAATAAAGAGCTTCCTTATCTTTAAGTTCTTTTTCGTTGGTATCCCAAGAAGTAATTTTAGGGTTAACTATTTCTTTTTCTTTAAGTCCTTTTAAAAATTCACTTATTGTCTGACACTTTATTTTTTTATTATTAACCGCCCAGTAAAAATCACCCGTGTAATCAACATGTCTATCACCATACAGTTCAGCGTCGGTTCCGCTTAGAACAATCTGGGGCAGAGGCCCTTCTTTTAATAAATCTAAAATAATTTTTGGAGGATAATCTTTTGAGTATCTTCTATTTCTAAAAACAATTTGCAAACCTGAATTTTTGTCTATATATTTTTTACCATAATCAACTTTGTTAAACTGTCCCCCGTAAGACAGTTCATCTAAAATTATCCACTTAATCCCTTTGGTTTTCAAAAATTTAGCTACGTTTTTATCGTAAATCATCTCCGGGAAGAAAAATCCTTTTATCTTTACTTTGGGGAAAAATGTTTTACTAATTTCAAAGCTTCTTTTAATTTGTCTCTTGGCTTCTTTGAGAGGAACTAAAGCTAAAACAGGATGATAAGCTGCGCTTAAAACCAACTCGATTTTCCCTCTTAAGACCAATTGATTTATCTCTTTAATTAAATCATGATAACCGAATTCGTCTAAATGCTCTAAAAGAGAGGCATTTATATTGGCGCTAATCTTTGCATTTTTATTTTCTTTTAAAATTTTTAAAATAAAAGAATAGCTATTTTTTACAACTTCGTCTATAGTATCTCTGTTTATACTCGGGGGCTGATAAAAATGTAAAAAATTAACCCAATTAATATTTTTATTTTGATTATTTTTTTCCATTGATTTTTCTTCTCTTTATGGCCATTTTATAAAGTTGAATATATTTTTGGGCCGGCAACTCCCAAGAAAAAGATAATTTCATGCTCCGCCAGGTTAAATATTCCCAACTACTTTGGTATTTATAGTTCTCAATAGCCCGAGTCGCGGCCACTAAAAACTCCTGTTCGTTGTATGACTTAAAAACAAATCCATTACCCTTCCTGGTTAAGGGGTTATAGCTTTTAATGGTATCAGATAGTCCTCCGGTTTTATGAGCTATTGGAATGCTGCCATAACGAAGACTCTTCATCTGAGAAATTCCGCAAGGCTCATATCGAGATGGTACCAAAAACATATCTGAGGCGGCAAACATTTTACTCTCCATATCTTCCGGAAAATGGGCTTTTAAATAAATTGCTACTTTACCTTTGTATTTCTTAACCATTTTTTTAAAAAAATCAATATATTCTTTTGTTCCTCTCCGGTCTCCAACCACAACAATTTGCAAATCTGCCTTAAGTAAAGTATCAAGAGTTTTTTGTAGTAATGTAACTCCTTTTTGTTCACTAAGCCTATTAGAAAAACCTATCATCGGCGTTGTTTCGCTCTCGTGAAGCTTTAGTTCTTTTTGCAGAGCCAGTTTATTTTTCTTTTTAAATCTTAAGGTGTCCCAATCGTAATTATAATAGATATGTTTATCGGTTTTTGGATTATGAACCTTGTAATCAATACCGTTAATAACTCCAAAAACCCTGTGCTTTCGTCTTTGTAGCAACTTCTCTAAACCTTGGCCGTATTTTGGAGTTAAAATCTCTTCAGCATGACGCTCGGAAACTGTATTTATAATATCCGCATTACTTATTCCTCTTTTGGTAAAATTAATATATTCTATTGCTTTTTTATCTGTTGGCGGAGCTCCTCTGCCACTATCTCTTTTTTTGGATGGAACTTCCCACCAATTTTTAGGTCCCTGAAAAACTAAATTATGAATTGTAAAAACAGTGGCTGTCTTTTTGAAAAACTTCTTTGATCTTTTAACAAACCCTGGAACTAGTCCGGCATGATAATCATGGCAATGGATTACATCCGGGATAAGATCATTATGACGCATAAACTGCAATGTTGCCATCTGGAAAAAATAAAAACGGAGCCCATCGTGATCGGTTCCGTAAATTTTACTACTGCCAAACATTTCATCGTTACAAATAAAATAAATATCTGCATTATCGTATAATTTCACTTTTTTAACCGCAAAAGAATATTTCGTTTCCCCTATTTTTAAAGATAAACTTTTTGCCACTGTAACTCTCTCAAATTTCTTTCGTTTAATAAAACCATAGTATGGTGAAAAAATAGCCACTCTATAACCAAACTGAGATTGTTTTCTAGATAACGAATTAACAACATCAGCCATTCCACCTGTTTTAGAGTAAGGCGTTACCTGAGAAGTGACGTGAGCTATTGTGAATTTTTTAGAATTTTTGGGCATACTTGAAAAATTAAAAAATTAAAAAATTATTAGCTAAAAATTAATCAGCCTTTAACTGACAATATTCTATATTTTATATTCTAAACTTAATAATAAACTAAAAAAAACATTTTGCCAAGGAAAATATCCTGATTAGGCAATATTCCTTGACAAGAGTGATATTTTTTACTATTATGAAAACAAATCTAATTCACTAACCAAAAATCAAAGTTATTTTAAAAACGTATGGTCTTTTGGGGCCATTTTTGATTTATAAAAATTATGTCAGACGAAACGAAAAAATCATCTTCAAAAAGTGATGAATTTAAAAAAATACTGGAAAAAAATCTTATAAAGCTACCTAAAGTTGGTGACACAATTAAAGGGGCTGTTCTTAGTGTTTCTAAAAGAGAGATTCACGTTGATATAGATGGCGTTACCACCGGTTTAGCCAGAGGAAAAGAAATCATCGATGAATCCGGAGAATACTCCGATTTAAAGCCAGGTGACAAAGTTGAAGCCTATGTTTTGGAGCTTGAAAATGAAAAAGGAGAAATAGAACTTTCTTTGCGACAAGCCGGACATCAAAAAGCTTGGGATAATCTTCGAAAGCTTTTTGAGAAAAAAGAAAAAATAAATGTACAAGTAATTGACGCCAATAAAGGCGGTCTTATAGTTTTAGTTGGAAAAACAAGAGGATTTTTACCTGTTTCTCAACTGTCCGCTAAAAATTATCCCCGTGTTTCAAGCGGCGATAAATCAAAAATATTAGATAAACTAAAATCTTTCTCCGGACAAAGTTTTAATGTAGAAATTATTGGGCTTGATGAAAAAGAAGAAAAGTTGATTGTTTCCGAGAAACAAGCTGTCCAAGAACAACAAGAAAAAGAAATTTCAAAATACAAAATTGGAGATATTGTTGAAGGAGTAATCGCGGCAATCACTGACTTTGGTGCTTTTATAAAATTTGATTCGCTGGAAGGACTTATTCACATCTCCGAGCTGGCTTGGCAAAGGATCGATCACCCTAGAGATGTAGTTAAACTAGGCGAAACAGTGAAAGCGCAAATAATCGAGATAAACGGAACTAAAATATTTTTATCTATTAAAAAAATCGCTGATGATCCATGGACAGATATTAATAAAAAATATAAAACAGGAGATATCGTCAAAGGAACAGTACTTAAAATAAATCCTTTTGGACTATTTGTAGAACTTGATAAAGATATCCATGGGTTGGCTCATATTTCAGAGCTTGCCAATGAAAACATCAAAGACTTAAAAACATTTGCCAAAACAGGAGAAGAAAGAGACTTCAAAATTCTTTCCATAGACATAAATACTCATAGACTCGGGCTATCCATTAAAGCATTAGAAGAAAAATCTAAACCAAAGACTGAAAAACAAGCCGACGACAAAAAAACAGAAGGGAAAGGGGATAAAAAAGAAGACGAGGAAATAAAAAAAGATAAAGAAGAAGAAAAATAGATACTTCTATTTTATTTAAAAACAGTATATAATACAATAGTTGTTAAAGTGTTTTCAGCCCGCCTCAGGCGGGCTGAAAATGACTACGCGGGTGTCGTATAGTGGCTATTATATTGCCTTGCCAAGGCAGAGACGGCAGTTCGATTCTGCTCACCCGCTCCGTAACTAGTTTGTAGTTGACGGACGAGATTACCACTCACTACAAACTACTTACTATAAACTAGGAAATGGGCCGTTAGCTCAGCTGGCTAGAGTACCTGCCTTGCACGCAGGGGGTCGAGGGTTCGAATCCCTCACGGTCCACCAAAATAAAAACAGGCTTTATATAAAGCCTGTTTTTATTTTACTTCTCAATATCTAAAACAACTGTTATTCTGCTGCCTACTCCTTGCATGCTTTCTACTATTATTTCTCCATTCATTAGCTCTGTGATTTGTTTTGTTATCCAAAGGCCAAGTCCGGTACCGATAATTTTTTCTGTTTTTTCATTTTTAGCGCGATAAAATTTTTCAAATAAATGTTTTTGCTCTTCCGGGCTCATGCCAACTCCGGTGTCTGATATCTTTATTTTTATTTTATTGTCTTCAACTTCTGTTGTTATTATTACACTTCCTTTTTCAGTATATTTAATTGAATTTCCAATCAAGTTAACCAAAACTTGTTTTAATTTACTTGGATCAGCTATAATCTTTGGCAATTTTTCTTTGCCTTCTTTATAGTTTAAAACGAGTTTTTTCTCCTGGGCCGATGGCAAAAGACTTAAAATTATCTCTTTAATTATTGGCTTAATTTGAACAGATTGATTTTCAACCTTAAGCCTTCCCTGTTCAATACGTGAAACATTAAGCAAATCCTCTACTAATTCACTAAGTCTATCGATTGAAGCCATTACCCCCTTAAAACCTTCTTTCATCTTAACGGTAACTTTACCATAAGTTCCCTCCATCATTAACGATGTATAGCCCCTGATAGCAGTTAAGGGCGTCCTAAGTTCATGAGAAGCAATAGCAATAAATTCATCTTTCATCTTGTCAACCTCTTTTATTTTACGATATAAAATCGCATAGTCCCAAATTCTTACTGAAACAGATAAAAATAAAATAACAATAATAATTGTGGTGATTAATAAAATTATAGACGAACTTTTATTGTTATTAATAGCATCATCTATGATTTTGGAAGATAATTGAAAATTCAAGATAGCTTCTTTCTCTCCGTTGTTATTATAAATCGGCGAACCAACTAGCCAAATCCTATCTTTTTCAGAGAACCTTTCAAAAGATTCCTTGTCTTGATCAAAAATCGGGGCTGACTTGCCAACCACCACTTCTCTTTCTTTAAGTGACCAAACATAACTATAATGAGAAGATTCAAAAAACTTATTCACGTTCGTTTTATCCTTGCCGGCAACAACCTTAAAACTATTATTTTCGGGGATTAAAATCTGCAAATCAATAAAATCTGAATTTTCATAGGTGAGTTTATCGATTTTGCCTTGCAGCATCTCAGTGTTGTCCAAACTTTCAGAGAAAGATACCGCCAAAGACCTGCCTAGTGCCAAAGCTCTTCTTTCTAAAGAAAGTTCTATGGAGTCATTATACTTACCAACAACAGAAAGAGTGTTCAGAGAAATAAGAAGAGGAATCAAAATAATCAATATAATCCCGTAAGATAATTGAAAAATTTGCTTATGTTGTACAAAAAATTCTTTTAATTTCATGTTATATTATTCTTCTGATAGCCATGCCATCCCGCTCAGCAAAATGACTCATCTATTATGCTAAAAAATTAACTTTTTCTCAAAATGAACAAAACAAATACAATCATGCTGCTCATAATAACTCCAACCACTATCAATAGATAAAGATAAACATTTTTCGTTTCTTCTGTTTTTTGAATTTCATTACTTCCTGAGGAGGTAGAAATAAAATCACTTGGACTAATCGCTTTTGCTTCTTTCACAAAAAAACTTAAAGGTGAGCTCTTAGAAACCACTTTTCCTGTATTATCGTTAACTACAACATAAATTTCATGCTCGCCGTCAATTAAGCTATTTTCCAATTCATATTCCCAGTTTCCGTATTCATTAACCTTTGTGGTCACAACAATCGGCATATCAGAATAAATGTATAAAGAAACAAATTCTCCAGGAATTCCTTTTCCTAAAATTTTATAGCCACTTTCTCCTTCACTTTCATTACTAATATTGCTAACCTCTCCAACTGTCAATTTTGCGGAAATCTCTCCACTTATTTTTGGCTGTTCAATAGGCATCTTCTTTAAAATTGCTTTTTCTAAAGGAGAAATTTTATTTAATAAAATCTTGCCTGAGTCAGTCGCATCTTGCGATAAATCTTTAGCGCTAACAAGAGGGTTGTAGCCACTTTCCATCTCAACTCCGTCCATATGACCATCTCCGTCTGTGTCGGGATTATTTATGTCTGTTCCCAATTTTTTCTCCATATCATCAGAAAGACCGTCTTCGTCACTATCAATCATAATAGCAATCGGTAAAACTTGTAACAAATTCTCAGACTTTGTTAAAATCGTTTTTTCTTCAGCTTTAATAATTTTAATTTTTAAATTATCTTCTTTAAAAGAGACAATCGATTCATAGTCATCTAGAGAGGATTTTAACGTATTAATACTAGTAATTTTATGAGTGTTATTTAAAATATTAACTTTTATTTTTTCGTTAACTTTATGATTAATCACAATATCTCCGATGTATTCTTCTTTTATGATATTTTTACATTTCCAAATATCATTATCTTTACAATCAACTGTTGGGGAGTATTTTTCAAATAAATAGTCTTGGCAATCTTTTTCTCGCATAATACCGACCTTTTCACACTCAGGTAAGATATATTTATTCTTCAAATAATCTTTGCACTCTTTTTCAGTTTTGATTTCATTTCTTAAACACTCTTGATTAAGATTTTTAAAGATTAAAAATTCTTTGCAAATATTAATATCTTCTATGTTGTTATCAATGCACTGTTTATCTAATATATTATTAGCTATCTTGACTGTTTCTTCTTTTTGAGAATTAAAATTATTTTCTTCTCTCTCAATTATTACTTTGCACTCTTCATCGCTTTTAGCATTAAATTTCCTACAAAGAGACGGCATATTTTTTACAAACAAAAATCTATCACATTCACTTTTAACAGTTATATTATTATTCCTGCATTTCAGGTCAAGTTGTAAAAAGTTTTCGCATTCTTCAAGAGAGGTAATTTTCTTTTCTAAACATAAAGAATTAATAAAAGGAATATTAATATTTGTAGCTGTATTTATTTCTTCTATTTTTTGCTCTTCAACTAACATCATTTCTTTTTTGCTTTGAAATACATTATTATTAAAATCTACTCCTTCGGCAAAAAATTCATAACTACCTATATCCAGTGACTTAATCTTCATATCCCTAAACCAATCATAACCACTACTATCTCTTTTTATTCCCGGGGAAATATAAAATTTACCGCTATCGCGATGTTTAAATTTAAATTCTAATTTTTCTAATCTTACGTCAGATTTTATATTGATAATAAAATCATTGCTAACTTTTTCTATAAGATTAAAATCTAAAATTTTTATCTTTTCTATTATTGGTTTTTCTTCTTCACTTTCTCCTGTTTCCTCTTTTGTCTCAATAAAATCAAATCTATTCTGATCCTTTTCATTATCAGGAAAATCAGTCGCTATACCTTCGTCGATATTAACATCTAATAAACCGCTATCAAAATTATTTAAATTATCATCTATACTACTATTAGGTTCTTCGTCAGCGGGGTCTTGGGTTGGATCGTCAGCGGGGTCTTGGGTTGGATCGTCAGCGGGGTCTTGGGTTGGATCGTCAGCGGGGGCTTGGGTTGGATCGTCAGCGGGGTCTTGG
>JABIDK010000010.1 GCA_018651725.1 Candidatus Falkowiibacteriota bacterium
CGTTATGAGAATTCAAAATGCACAGAATAAAGGGAAGCACAGAGTTGAGCCTCGCAGAAATAGCCTTAGCTATTTTGAGAAGCGAGAATCGAGCATTCTCTTTATTCAAAGCAGTTTGAGTTCGGAATAGTTAAATTTATTAATAGTTCAGGATAAACTATTCCTACGTTTCAAGAAATTTGTAATTTTAATATTGATTTTTGTGATTTATTTGTAATTTGATAATTGTTATTTGTTATTTTCTGCCAAAGAAAACACAGCCTCGTATGTTTGTCAATATATTTATTTAGCTAGTTGGAGTTTTATCTTTGATGATTAAATAATAGGGCAAAATAGGAGCAAGAACATAGCCAAGACAACAGCTTTTTGTATATCCGGGGGCAGATTATCATCCTATTTTGTTTCTTTCTTTGAGTCAGAACAGTATTGAGAAACTACGCTATATGCATAGATTTCGTATCAACTGCGAGGAAAGACTGTGAGAAAATCCTTATTATTTATTTAATCTAAAACAAAGGTAATGAATAACAAAAAGGTAACAAAACAAGTTGTGGCAACTGATATTGGAATGGAAAATTTTTATGCTTGTTATAAAATTCAGTATGATGATAAAAGTACTGTTATAAAAGGCACAAAGTTGTTTAGTAACAGCCCATCAGGTATTAATGAGTTTTATTTATGGTGTAAAAAACGTAATAAAACACTAGGAGCGGAACCCATTTTTGTAATGGAGGCAACGGGTGTTTATTATGAAGAATTGGCCTATTTTCTATATCATAAAAAAGAAAAAGTAAGCGTTCAGTTAGCTCAAAAAATAAAATATTTTGCAAAGAGTTGTAATTTAAAAACCAAGACCGACAAGGTGGATGCAAAAATAATTGCTGAATTTGGGATAGAAAAAAATTTAACAGGAACAGATTTATGGACAGCACCAAGCAAAGATTTTAAAATGATACGGGATTTGGCACGTGAACATACAAGCCTGAAAAAAGCACAAACAGTATCAAAATCACAACTTCATGCGCTTAAACATGCCCATTCGTCTTACGATAATGTAATTAAGCTTAAAGAACAACAGATTGGTTTTTATGAAAAACAAATAAAAAGCGTAGAAAAAGAAATTAACACTTTGGTAAGGTCAGACATAAGTCTTTATTCAAGAATTAAAAAAATTGAAACAATAAAAGGACTTGGATTTATCACTATAATAAAGGTATTGACAGAAACAAATGGTTTTTTGTTATTTAAAAGTATTCGCCAGTTAGTAAGTTATGCAGGCTTAGATGTTATTGAAAAAGAATCTGGTAAATATAAAGGGAAAACAAAAATATCTAAGAAAGGGAATGCCAGGATAAGATCTGCTTTATATATGCCAGCAATGTCTGCTGCTCAACATAATAGAACATTAAAAGTATTTTACAATAGGATAAATGAAAGTAGGACAATAAAAAAACAAGGACTTATTGCAGTAATGAGAAAACTATTAATTTTAATATATACATTATGGAAAAAAGAGGAGGAATACATTGAAAATTATCAAATGACTTAATTGTCTCCGGGTAATGATGAAGACTAAGCCTTCTTTCTGCTCTTTTGCGAAGCAAAAGAAAAAGGCGGAGAAAAAAATCTCCGCCAGTAGATAGACTCCGGTTCAACGAATCAACTGAAGCCTTCTTTCTGCTCGGCTAAGATAGAAAAAGAAAAATTGATAAAAAAAACACAAAATAAATTTGGATCTTATCACAGTATCTGCCCCGTTTTATCGGGGAGTATTAGGAATTAGAAACTAAGGATTTAATAATCTCTTTGGTGTTTTTCCTCGTTGTACAAAATTGAAAAAAACACTACATTTAACCTATGGAACCTGACCAAAAAATATTTTTGGGTTCAAAAAAACAAAATAAAGACCGTCGGCTAAACGAGGCGTTATCAAGAACTCCACACGAAAGATTTCTTTTTTTCCTGAAAATGATTGAAGAAATGCACTTTTTTGAGACTAATCATCCTCATTCCAACCGTTCAAAAAATAATTTTATTGTTGAATGAATTTAAATGACAATTTTCCGGACAGGATTAGCTCGTTTATTAAAACTGCAAATAAAAATCATGCGAAACAATAAGGGTTAACTGTTCCAGGGCGTAATTGCTTTTGCCCCAAATTCTTTTGCTGAAATTTTTTGAATTTTAACTTTTAAAACCCCCACATTTTTTATCGCCGGCCCACTAAAATTAAACTCCCTGTCGCTGTATTGTTTCATAATCATTTTCATACAGCATTCCTTTTCATCAAAATTTTCCACAAATTCAACAACGCCTTCTACTAAAACCGATTTCGATTTTACACGGTAACTCCAACCAACCTGAACATCCTGCCAGGCAAGATTTTCGCCCA
>JABIDK010000011.1 GCA_018651725.1 Candidatus Falkowiibacteriota bacterium
CTATTGAAAAGCAAAGGATCAGCCACGGTACCAACGCCTCCGGTAGCCTCTCCATTGTTATGGGTTATCATCTTAACATCGGTAACTATTGGTTCACAGTTCGCGCTTTCACAGACCTCGAAAGAAGGTAGGTCTTGGGCTAAGACCGGGAAAGAGAAGATAAGGATGGGGAGGAAAAATAATAATTTAAAATTAAAACAATTCATGGTTTGAGTTGTGTTGTTAAGTGGTTTAATTGTAGCATAAAAATAAAAAACCACCAAAATTTTTGGCGGTTTATATTCTATATCTTATATTCTATTTAAGATATTTCCCGGTATAACTTTTCTTACACTCAATAATTTCCTGTGGCGGACCTTCGAAAACTATTTTTCCGCCTTTTTCTCCACCCTCCGGACCTAAATCTATAATCCAATCAGCCTGAGCTACGACATCTAAATTATGTTCAATAACCAAAACCGTATTGCCTTTGTCCACTAGTTTTTCCAGAACTGTTAGTAATTTTTTTATATCGTCAAAGTGTAAACCAGTGGTTGGTTCGTCTAAAATATATAAAGTTTTTCCGGTAGAGCGTTTTGATAACTCAGTGGCAAGCTTAATTCTTTGAGCTTCTCCGCCGGATAAAGTTGTGGCTGATTGGCCTAGAGGTAAATACCCTAAACCAACGTTATGTAAAACTTTCAACTTATCGTAAATCGTTGGCACATTTTTGAAAAAATTCATTGCCTCTTCTACACTCATACTTAAAATATCGGCGATATTTTTCCCTTTATAATATACCTCCAAAGCTTTGTCGCTATATCGTTTGCCATGACACTCTTCGCATTCAACATAAACATCGGTTAAAAACTGCATCTCCACCTTGGCATACCCTTCCCCAGAACACAGTTGGCATCTTCCACCGTCAACATTAAAGCTAAAAAATCCGGCATCGTAACCTTTGTTTATAGACTCTTGAAGGGAGGTAAAAAGATTTCTAATGTGAGTAAAAACACCGGTATAGGTGGCTGGATTAGAGCGAGGTGTTTTCCCGATTGGAGATTGATCGATTCTAATTACTTTATTTATATTTTCTATTCCTTTAATTTCTTTGTGTTGACCGGGATAAGCCTTAGCTCGATAAAACTTTTTAGCCAAAGCCTTTCCTAAAATATCGATAATTAAAGTTGATTTTCCTGATCCTGATACACCGGTTACGCAGATAAATTTTCCTAAAGGAAACTTAACGCTGATATTTTTCAAGTTATGCTCTTTGGCTTTTATTATTTCAATATTTTTCCCAGAGCCTTTATGTAAAAAATTTTTCTTTTGCTTGATTTCTTTTCGTAAATATTTTCCTGTTAAAGATTTTTTATTTTTTAAAATCTGATTATAAGTTCCTTCAGCCACTATTTCTCCGCCATAAATTCCTGCTCCAGGGCCAACATCTATTATGTGGTCAGCGGCTTCCATTATTTTTTCTTCATGCTCAACCACTATTACCGTATTTTGTGCGTCTCTTAAAACTTTTAAAGTACTAATAAGTTTATCGATATCTCGCGGATGAAGACCGATTGAAGGTTCATCTAAAATATAAATCACATTAGTTAAAAGCGAATTAATTTGATTAGCAATCCGCACTCTTTGAGCCTCTCCCCCGGAAAGCGTTGTAGCACTTCTATCCAAGGTTAAATAATCCAAACCAATATATATTAAAGAATCCAATCTTTTAATTGACTCTTTTGTAATTTGATCGGTTATTTTTCTCTCATCTTTTGAAAATTTTAAATTTTTAATCCACTTTCTCGCCTCTGTAATTGTCATATTAGTAATGTCACTGATATTTTTCTTATCGATTACAACATTAAGCGCTTCCTTGCGGAGTCTATTCCCTTTACACTGTGGGCAAGAGGATTCTTTCATGTATTTTTCAATCTCTGTTCGTAAAAAATTAGAGTCTGTTTTAGCATGTTTTTGTTGAAGTATCTCTACAACTCCTTCAAAAAAATCACTGTTTTTATCTTCAGATTTATCAGAAAGAGGGTCACCATATAAAACTATTTGCAAGTCTTTATTTTTTAACTTCTCAACCGGAACCTTAGTGGAAAATTTATATTTTTTAGCAATAACTTCCAGTTTTTTCCAGTAAATCGGTTGATTAGAAAAAAACTTAGTCCAAGGCTGAATCGCTCCTTCGGCTAAACTTAATTTTTTATTTGGAATTACAAGATCTATATCAACATCTAACTTTGTACCAAGCCCTTTACAGGTTGCGCAAGCTCCATAAGGAGAGTTAAAAGAAAACAATCGTGGCTCAAGCTTAGGAAACCTTTCTTTACAACGAGGGCAAGCAAAAATCTCCAAATATTTTTTTTTGGTTTTTCGGCTAGTGTCCACTCCGGGGAGTAAAATCTTTTTCTTTTTTACTTTTTCTCCACAATGAATGCAGTATGGGGAACCGGAACGAGCAAACAAAAGTCTGAGATAATCATAAATCTCCGCCATTGTTCCAACAGTTGAGCGAGGATTATTAGTTAAAGTTCGCTGATCAATGGAGATCGTCGGAGAAAGTCCTTCGATTTGGTCAACATCTGGCTTGTCCATCATTCCTAAAAATTGACGAGCATAAGCGGAAAAGCTCTCGGCATAACGCCTTTGACCTTCAGCATAAATTGTATCAAAAGCCAAGCTTGATTTTCCAGACCCCGAAAGACCGGTGATAACAACTAGTTTATCTCGCGGAATTTCAACGCTTAAATTTTTCAAATTATGCACTCGCGCGCCTTTAACGATTATTTTGTTACTATTCATAAAGTTAATTTATTTGTTTTATCAGCCCTTATTAAACCACAGATTATAAAATAAATCAAGAGCGTGAGTCAAAAAATCAAAAAACTACTTATAGTAAAGCAGTTTTTATTTACATGCTATGTATTACATGTTAGATGTTAGATTTTATATTTTTCTATATTATTATCTGCTATCTCTTGAATTTTTTTGATTTCTTTTTTCCCGGATGGTTTTTTGAATAAGTGGGCAAATCTTTTTTGTAGTTTTAAATATTCTTCTACTTTTGGGCGATTTTTTGGTGGTTGCATTACTTTGGTTACTTTTCCGTTTTCAGCTTCAAAAATAGGCCAGATACCGGTTTGATGAGCTAATTTTCCAAGTTTAATGGTATTTTTAGAGTTTACCCCCCATCCCGGTACGCAAGGGACTAAAATCTGCACATATTTAGGGCCTTTTATTGTTAAGGCTTTTTTAATTTTATTCTGCACATCCAGTGGATAACCAACACTTGAAGTAGCTACATAATTTAACCCATGAGCTAAGGCAATCTCCGGCATATTTTTCTTGCGGAAAGTTGAACCAATCGACTCACTCCCCTTTGGTGTGGTTGTAGTGTGTGCACCATACGGAGTCGCCCCGGAGGCTTGCACACCGGTATTCATATAGGCTTCATTGTCGTAACAAACATATAAAATATCTTCACCTCGTTCCCACATCCCGGAAATTAAACCAAAACCAATATCATAAGTAGACCCATCCCCACCCTGAGCAATGACTTGAATTCCTGATTTATTTTCATGATTTAAAGCAGCTTTTACACCGGAAGCTACTGCTGAGGCATTTTCAAAAAGAGAATGAATCCACGGCACACCCCAAGAAGTCATTGGATACTTGGTAGTTGTCACCTCAAAACATCCGGTCGCGTTAGTAATAATA
>JABIDK010000013.1 GCA_018651725.1 Candidatus Falkowiibacteriota bacterium
TGTGAAGACCTTGATGGAGATGGGCATGCCAACCCAATTTGTGGAGGAGATGACTGTGACGACACTAACCCCGATATTAATCCCGGAGAAGATGAGATCTGCGGAGATGGAATCGATAATGACTGCGATGGAGTTGAGCCATCTATAGGAGGTGCTTGTACTGTTGGAATCAATGGCTGTCAAGAAACAGGTATTTTTATCTGTGATCCAAGCGATTTAACGGGGCCGGCTATTTGCAATGCCCCTACACCGCAAACACCTCAACCAGAGATCTGCGATGGAATAGATAATGATTGTGATTGGACTTGTGATAATAATGTTACTGATAGCCCACCTTTAAATGATAACCAAGAAGGTGTTTGCCTTGGCTCAACTAAAATCTGCGCAGAAACTTGTGGTAGTGGGGGGAATTGGATTAATAACTATGGTCCTCATATACCAAATTGGGAAGCAGTAGAGGTAAGCTGTGATACGCTGGATAATGATTGTGACGGGGTGGTGGATGGACCGGGCGTTGGAAACTGGGGACGTGGATGTTATCTAGGTGCTTCGTGTCAGAAAGGAAGGATTAAGTGTGATTTAAGTGGAGAATTTTGTCATAATGTTTACAATGATCCAGCTGACCCTGAATACATAGGCGCTGATGTACTTGATTATTGTTGTAGCGGAGTTGCCGGTAGTGCAGAGTTAGCAGATGGAGATATTAACGATATGCCTTTTACCATTGAAAGGGCTCTTCCTGAAGATTATGAGCCAATTGGAGCTTGGATTGCCGATCACGGTGGATTAAGCTGGATTGATAATAGTTATCATTGTGATACTGTTTGTCATAGAGTGGGTGGAATCTGTGTTGGCGTTGGATTGAATAATCCTGCGCTCAGTAGATGTGTGTCGGTACAACACGATGTTGGTGATGATTGTGATAACACTGCGAATCAAGCGGCTAACGATTGCCAGGCAAGATTTGGCACGTATAGTGGCACTGATTGTTTTGATGGTCCAATGGATTTTCAACATACTTTCTATATTGGCGAAACAGCTTGTTACTGTCTATAATTTCATAATATAAAACAATGTTAGAACAAAATAAAAAAATATTTTTTTTCATTATAATATTAATTATTATTTTTATATTATTTGGTTTTTTGTTTTATACTAATAATAAAAAAAATAGTATAAAAACAAAGAAAATTGATAATCAGAAAATCGATGACCAGAAAGTTGATAATCAGCTAGTGTCAGAGAAAATAATAAAATTTAAAGAAAAAAGACCAGGGTCTATTGTCGCCAATGTAATTTTTAAGGATGATTGTAATGATATGGTTGGAGAAATTAAGGAAGACTGCTTAAATGAAGCAATTAGAAATGAAGCTAATATTGCTAATAATTTTAGGATGTGTTTGGGTGTAACTGATTACGATATAAGGAATAAGTGTATTTTTGAAATGGCAAAATTTACAACTAAAAAAAATTGTGAGCGAATAGCAGACCATAAATTAGCAGAGGTTTGTATCGGTGATATAGGTATTAACAATAGGGACGAAAGTTACTGTAACGTTTTTTTAGAAGAACCGCACGAGTACGAAGAATGTGTTGACAGGATTAAAGCTTTTAGTGTTGGTGATAGTGGGGATATTAATGATTGTATAGGGATAAAAACATTAGAATATGTTAATCTTTGTATGATGAGATCCCTTGGGAATGGAACAACCTGCAACGATTTAAAAAATAAAAATTTAATGGATGAATGCATATCTTCTGTTATTTTTAGGCAAGCAACATCTAGTGAAGATTGTTATAAAATGCCGGATGAAATATATAAAGAAGTTTGTCTTTTGAAAGACCCTGAAGGAGAAAGGGTAGACACCGACGGAGATGGTTTCACAGACGTAAAGGAGTTATGGTTTAATACTGACCCATTTAATATTGACACCGATGGAGATGGTTTCACGGATTATGAAGAAGTTATTAATATTCATTCTAATCCAACAGAAAAAGATACTGACTATGATGGCTTGTCTGATTATGATGAAATTCAAAAGGGTACAAGCATTCAAAGACCTGATACCGACGGGGATGGGATATTGGATGGCGAAGACGATGATCCTCTTAATAAATTTCAAGATAACGATGAAGATCGTTTAAGTAATGAAGAGGAAAAGAAATGGGGAACAGATCCAAATAAAAAAGACACCGATGGAGATGGTGTTAATGATCGAGACGAGGTGAGCAATGGAACTAATCCGCTCGGAGAAGGCTGGGCGCACGATACCGATAATGATGGTTTAATAGATATAGATGAAATATTTTACCTAACAGACAGATTAAATCAAGATACCGATGGAGACGGTGTTAATGATCGAGATGAGATAAATAATGGGACTAATCCGCTCGGAGAAGGTGATATGGATTTTGATGATGATGGATTAAGTGATAAAGAGGAATTAAAATATAAATCTAACCCTACTTTAAAAGACACAAATGCAGACGGAATTAATGATAGTGAGGCAATCAAAAGGGGTTTAAGTATAATTAGTAATGACACCGACGGCGATGGGTTAAACAATGATTTTGAAATACAAAAAATAAAAACTGATCCTCTTAACCCCGATACCGACGGTGATGGATATTCAGATGGTGAAGAGGCAAAAAACGGATATAACCCAAACGGTGCTGGAAAGTTGAATATTTAATTTATGATAATATTATTAGTTGCGACAATACTTCAGTGATAATAATAAAAACTAGGTGCAAAAAAATCCTAGCTTTAATATAATTTCATCACAAAATTTAGTAGTTAGGACTTTAATTATTCAAATGGATTTTCTATTAGATTAAAATCAGGTAAAGGCCCGCTATTTTTTTTCTTAATGTTTTCTTTAACTTCTTCAAATAGCTTTGTATTGATATTTAAAATAGCTGAATCTGATTGAGAGGTATATACGACCTCTACATTTCTAAGGGTTAAATAAATTTTTTTATACAAAAAAAACATCAAAAAAGAGACAGCTAAGATAACAATTAAAATAACTGAAAAATAGATAGCTTTAATTAAATTTTTTGTTTTTAAATGCATAATATTAAACTAATCTATTACTTTACTTCAAAAATGCGTGTCCGTTTATGGACATTTTTAATTTATTATTTAAAGTAATGCCTTTTACGATTTTAGAAGAATCTATAGATAATGAATATATATTTATATAATATTTTTCTTTCTCAATACGAGTAAGATATTTTATAAGATTAATATAACTACCTTCTAAATCGATTGATAAAACAATTTCTCCTCCCTTATCCTCCTGGGGCGAATGGCTTATGTCTATATTCTGCTTCACCTCGCAACTCTCAGCTATTTTTTCAAGTGCCTCTATAAATTCCAGCTCCTTTCCGGGAAAAATAAAAGATGAAGTAAAGACAGCTGATTTTTCTATTTCATCTAATTTATTTAAATAATCTTTTATATCTTTACTCAAAGAAGGTTTATTTCTTAGAAGTATTTTTTTATCGTTAATATCTGTTGATATTGTAATTATTTCAAATATAAATGGAATTATTAAAAAAAATAACATTGCAATTGCTAAAAACAACGTTGGTATCAGAAATACAATTTTTTTCTTTAACTTATTCATAGTGTAAATTAGTTAATATTTCGAATTCAACGCTTTCTTGTTTTAAAAGATTTGTTATTGGAAATTCAACTGTTTCGATAAAATCGTTTGAATTAAGGCTATCTTTAAAAACAATTAAATCATCTCTTGTTTCGGCAACTCCTTTAAGGCTAAAAGATAAAATTTTTTTCTTAACATTATCGCCTTCAATATTTAAAGATAAAGAATTTATAGTTATTTCTTTGGGAATTAAGTCTGTAATTTTTAGTAAAATTTGAGAAAATTCAATATTTTCTTTTTGAATATTATGTAATCTTTTCAGCTGAATGTTGCTGTTTTTTATGTCTTGATTTAAATCTTTATAACTTTTAACAATAGTTGCACTTTGTTCGGTTATATTATCAAGGTCGTATTTTATTATATATTTTGAAGCAAATAAAACTATTGAGGTTAATACAGCAACGGCGGAAAATAAGATACTTATCCTTTGAATCAAGAAATAATATCTTTTAAAATTTAACCTCTTTTTTTCTTTTTTAGGAAATAAATCAAGAGTTATCATATATTAAGCATATAAACAATCAACTCATAGCCCTCGTAACGCCATGCCAATGGCAGTAGTGAAGGAGATTGAATTTTTTATTTTTAATAAATTTTTATCTATATTAATAAGCGGATCTCCAATTTTGACCTCCATTTTTAACCTATCTTTTAATAATTTATCTATGTCTTTTAACATTGCCCCTGCTCCGCAGATGGTTATATTATCAATAAGTCCGTGATTTGTATTATTTTCTGCGTAAAATAAAATAACTTTCTTTATGTTTTTAACTAATTCATTTAAATATTCGTTTAATATCTGTTTAGTTGTATCGATTTTATTATTTTTTATTTTTTTTGTTCGAGGTAAAGATAAATTTGATTTTTTAGAAGTAATATTATTTATCATTTGATTGGTAAGAGAAATATTCATAGTAAACTCTATAACATCATTATTTCCTAAAATAATAGAAGAATACGACTCTCCGATATGAATAACTAATTTGCTATTTTTATTTTTTGGTTTATTAACAACGATCGATCTAAGTATAGCAGCTGTTTTTATATCTATTACTGTTAAAGGAAGATTGCTTTTCCCAAAAGCAGTTGTATAATTATCTATAATTGTTTTTGGTGAAGCGGTTATTAGAATTTTATTTTTATCTACTGTTTGCCAATCCAAATAAATATTATCTATTGAAATGGGTATATAATTTTTTACATTATTTAATATTATTTCCGGTATTTCTTCTGTCTTTTTATCTAAATTTTGTATCTTTTCGTTATTATCAACTAAGACAGTAAATGTTTGTTTTTCCGGCGGAGAGGCTATTATTTCGCCTTTTATTTTTTTATTTCCTTTTATATTTTTTATTAATTTGGAAATGGCTTCAGAAAATTTTTGGCTGTCTTTTATTTCACCATTTACTACGATCTCGGGTGCTAAAAAAACTTCACTATATCCTTCAAGGATGATAGACTTTCCTTTTTTAGATAGCATAACCAGTCTAAGCGAATAATCGGTTATATCTATTCCAATGGATTGTGATGAAAAAAGACAAAACATATTTTTTAATTTTCCTCCCAAGATATAAAGGCGTATTCTCCAGTGGTTGGGAAAGATGGTGGCGGAGAGTAAACCAAAGAACTGTTGTAATTTATATTTCTAGTCCAGTATCCTGAGTCCGGACAACACCAATGCAATCCATATCTATCACTCATAGCCAGGCTACCGGTGATAGTTATTGTATCTCTTAAGTTATACGCTCCCGGAGATGGGGTTTCATAGTAATAGTAATAAGGTCTGTAAAACCGCCCGTTTTGCGCTAAAATAGCGGCTTCAATCTCTAAGTTATCCTCACAATAGTAGCCAATCTGAACATGATTCTGCGCCATAAGCCCGATAACATCTGATCCGTCGTGGGATTCACAAACTATATCGTTAACAATAGTAATGTTAGTGTACTGGTTGGGATTTTCCGGAAATCTGCCTGAGGCGACTGTTACTCTTCCATCTACTATACCGTCCACCCACACATCGGCCTCTACAAAAATTAAGCCATTAGCCGGTATGGCGTTAGAAGAGCTGTCTAGTGTCTCGTTTTGAATATCGTAAGAGGTCCATTCCCAATTTCCATCGCCTTCGTAAATCCATCCCTTTGATGTTAGACTATCAACCTCGTAAACATCGAAAGTCCCATCAGTGTTAAAGTGTAAACGATACCCTCTGTTTCTATACGACAAATAGAACCCCTCTGATTGGGCATCGGCTTTTATGGCTGCCAGATCTGCCGTAATACCATCAAAATCAACCGCTGGAACAGGGAAGTCTGTTCCACTTAAAAAAACATCTTCCGGATTAGCCTGACTGGTCCAAACGCCTGGTTGCTCGCAGGGATCAACAGGAGGGTCGGTGTCAGGGTCATCATAGCACGTAACAGCACTTGAGACAAGATTATGAGCCACACCATCAAAACGGATTCCACCGTTAGAGTGGAGCGGACCGAAAATCTCCGTACCTGAGCCAAATCTAACGTTAGAGTTAACAACTACTGAATAAGTGGAAAAAGAAGGGATCCCGTAACGGACCTCAACTACTCTTTTAATATTTGGAAAATCATCTGTCCAACCCGTTGATTTTATAGTGGCGATAGTTGAACCTGTTTCCGGAGGTGTAATTTCTAAACTAAAAACTCCTGTTAAATCACCTTGAGGCGAAATATAAGTATGTTCATACGGTCCCGGGCCACTTCCTGTACCGTCAAAAAAATCTGTTTCTGCATGAGCCAAATGCCAACGATAATAATTTACCCCGGCCTCAGCTATGTGAAGAGCTTGAGTTTTTGAAACTTTTCTAAGATATAATCTATACTCATAAACACCTAAGCTAGCCAACCCTCCGGCAAGCGTCAAAAAAATACCAATCACCGAAAGTGCCGCAATAAGCATAACACCTTTATTGCATTTTAATACGGAATTTCGTAGTGTGTTTTTTTGTTTCATAGATTATCCTTTAAATTTCTTATCTGCGCATCCATTTCTACATAATAATCATTTGGGGCTATTGTTGGAGTAACATTTATTTTAAGGGAAATATGTATTAATCGAATATCGTTTTTATTGGTTACAGGATCAGCAATTAAGTTGTTATCAACATCATAATAAGTAAATACCGGCTCTGCTTCATTATTCATAAAATAAGAAACATCTGTTACTATCTCATTTTCCGGTAAATATTCTGACGGCGTTCCGGTTGCTTCTGTTATTCCTTTCTTAAAAGTAGTATTATCTAAAAAATATCTTATTTTTTCAACGTTTTCATCACTGTCAACGTCACTGTAAAAGCTGAAATTTTGATCTTCCACATCGTCTAAAACATAATCTCCTCGGTCACTTTGAGTAGCCTCTCTTATTTCACTAACCATGGTTGGTGTTAATTTTCTGGCACTGCTCACGGCCATTTCTTGTTCTGAACCAAAATGAGTAGCTTTAAACCCTTGCATAATAAAAGTACCAACACCAAAAGCTACCAAAACAGTAATACTGATTACAAAAAATATCTCAATTAAGGAAAAACCGCTACGGCATTTTAATATTTTAATATTTAAGTATTTAAACATATATTTTAAGCTAACAAAGCTAGTGAAGCTAATCCAAGTATATTGTTACATCTATTGTGTCGCTGGGCATTAAATTTATTGGTCTAACTGGATCTGACATTACTATTGAATAATCTGTGTAACCTGCTTGCAGTTCAATACTATAAGCATCCCACTCAATACTGCTTAAGCCAACATAGCCGATAGCGTTAGTGGTATGATTCTCGCTGTATTTATATATAATAGGGTTTTCACCAACTCTTTTAGCTCCGGAAATAACTAAAGGAACATTAGCAATCAGATTTGTTTCCCCGTAAAGATCTATCTCTGAAGCGTAAACATCAAGATCATCGTTTCGGCCGTCGTACCAGGCGCCGTAAGCGCTATTACTTGACGGATTAAGCGCAATTTTCGAACCCCCCTGAGCAGACGGACCAATGTTGATATTTACTCTTACATCGTCTACCCAGTAACTATTTCCGCTGGAATCGTATTTTTGAGCGTAAATATCTTGATCTCCATTTCGCTCGTCTGTCCAGACAATATAGATGTTATCGCTGGAATCAACTGTGATAGCAGGGGAGTACTGGTTGGTAGCGGTAGCGTCGGTGTTAA
>JABIDK010000012.1 GCA_018651725.1 Candidatus Falkowiibacteriota bacterium
TCCAACTTTTTTATTTTTGAAAAAATATATATTATAGATTAATATTGATTTAAATCAGTATTTTTTTGACCAAAGCATAAAAAATGCTAAGATTAAAGTATAGTAATTTTTTATGAAATATGATGTGGTGATAATTGGTGGGGGACCGGCTGGGATGATGGCTGGCGGGAGAGCGGGTGAATGTGGCGCTCGGGTTGTTTTGGTTGAGAAAAATAAACGGTTGGGGGTTAAATTGCTTAGCACCGGGGGTGAAAGGTGTAATATTACGAATAATAGTTCTATCCGGGAGATGATTAGTCGGATTGGCGAGAACGGTAAATTTCTTTTTTCTGCTTTTAGTAAATTCGGACCGCAAGATATAATTGATTTCTTGAAAGATGGTGGCGTAAAAACAAAAACTGAAAATAACAATAGGGTTTTTCCTTTTAGCAATAACTCTAAAGATGTTTTAGACGCGTTGGTTCAATATTTGGGAAAATCACAAGTGCAAATAAAAACTAACTCTGAGGTAAAAGACATTGTTGTTGATAATAAAAAAATTGAAAAAATAGCTTTAATCAATGGTAAGGAGATAAAAGCTAAAAATTTTATACTTTGTACCGGCGGGAAATCTTATCCCTTGACCGGTTCAACCGGGGATGGTTATCTTTGGCTGGAAAAATTAGGACATACAGTTACAAAACTTTCCCCAGCGCTTACGGCTGTTGTGGTAAAAGAAAAAATCGTTGCAGATCTTGAGGGTTTAAGTTTAGACGAGGCTGAAATTAGTTTGTATAAAGCAAGTAAAAAAATAGATTCACAAGTTGGTTCGATTATTTTTACTAAAAATGGAATGAGCGGACCACTTATTATTGATATGAGCCGGAAGATAGGAAAAGAGTTCTCCAGGGAGATGAAATTGCAAATTGATTTTAAACCAAAACTTGATTTTAAGGAGCTGGACGAAGAACTACAGAAAAATTTTCAAGAAAATAATAATAAAATGTTTAAAAATAGTTTAGATGGTTTTTTACCTAAGAAGTTAATTGCAGTCATCATGAAACTATCAAAAATAGATCCAAATAAAAAAGTAAATCTTGTTACTAAACAAGAAAGAAAAATAATACTTCATCTTTTAAAGGAATTTGACTTAACAATAAAATCCTTAGCAGGATACAATCAAGCGGTTGTAACTTCTGGCGGGGCTAAACTCTCCGAAGTTGATCCGCAGACAATGAAATCAAAAATAATAGAAAATTTATATTTTGCCGGAGAAATACTGGACGTTGATGGTCCAACTGGCGGGTACAATCTACAAATTTGTTGGAGTACGGGATATTTAGCTGGAGATAGTGTTTTGAAATAAAATATTAATTTGAATTGTATTATAGTAAGAGCAATATATCTTTATTTTATGAAACCAGTGAATCTAACAGACGAGCAATTGGTTGAGATAATTTTAGAGAAAGATAAGGAGTTATACAGCGAAATTATTAAACGGTTTGAAAAGAAATTATCTCATTATTTGCGGAAATTTATTTATAGTTCAGATGAGCTTGAAGATGTGCTTCAGGTTGTTTTTATAAAAGCATATAAAAATTTATATGGCTTTAATGTTAATAAAAAGTTTTCTTCCTGGATATATCGGATAGCACATAATGAGGCGATTAATCATTTAAAAAAATATTCTAAAGAAAGAATCTCTTTGGACGATGTTGAGTATAAAATAATAGATGAAAAAATAGATCTAAACGATAAGGTCGATAAAACACTATTAAAAGTGGAAATGGAAAAACATTTATCGAATATTAAATTTAA
Organism: Candidatus Falkowiibacteriota bacterium; assembly: GCA_018651725.1. Lineage (GTDB taxonomy): Bacteria > Patescibacteriota > Patescibacteriia > JAACEG01 > JAACEG01 > JABIDK01. The sequence goes on from JABIDK010000012.1 coordinate 1,798, forward strand.
ATATCGCGAACCTTTGATTTTGTTTTACTTTGAAGAAATGTCTTATGAAGAAATTAGCGATATTTTACGAATGCCAACAAATACTGTGGGGACATTAATTTCTCGTGGTAAAAAAATATTAAAAAATGAATTAAAAAAAACTTATGACAGATAAACAAAAACTGGAAGACAAAATAATGAACGAAATTAAGAGCGATAAATTAAAGCCTAGATCCAAGTATATTTTCTTAGCCGAAAAATTGGGCGTGGGAAGTGCTTTTGTATTTAGTCTTGTTTTGGCGATTTTATTTTTTAATTTATTTCTTTTTTACTTAAAAGCATCTGATAATCTAGAGTATTTAAATTTTGGCGGAGCCGGGTTACTGGCGTTTTTAGAATCATTCCCATACTTGTTAGTTATTAGCTTTATTTTATTTTTATTTTTAGCTGGTTATTTGACTACAAAGAGTGATATTTCATATAAAAAACCATTTGGGTATTTAATGATTGCTCTAGTTTTGTTTGTAATTGTATCCGGTGGGATTTTAGCCTACACGGATATTTCTGAACGAATAGAAGAAGGAGTATATAATCCCGATTCAGCTAGTAGTCTTTTAAAACCTTTTTTAGGGGGATGTTTAGAAAATCGCGGAAGCGGTATTGCCGGAATAATTTTTGAAGTAGAAGAAAATTATTTAATTATCCAAACCCCTACGGGATTGCAAGGTATTAGCTTAGAGGAAGCGACATTGCCACCATCTCAAAAATTTGTGGTCGGGCAGTTTATTGTAGCAGTTGGAGAAAGAAAAGATAAAGGTTTTTTAGCGCAAAAAGTTCGTATTTTGGACGAAGATGAATCGCCAATGGTTAGACGCGGTATCCATCGTCATTTTGAAGGTGAAGAAGGGAAGGGTTGCATGAGAGAGTGTGAACACTCCGAGGAATGTTTTAAGGAATGCACCGGGCATTAGAAAAGTTAAATTTTATTTATTAATTTAAAAAAGAAAAAGAAAAAAGTATGAACAAAAACATGAACAAATTATCATTATTACTAATAATCGCAGCTAGTTTAGTCATAATTACCGGATGTACCATTGATAATCCAGTAGCAGTAGTACCGGAAAAACAAAGTACATCGGAAGAAGAAAAAGCGCCTGAACGTTTTGCGTGTGGTGCAGTTGAAGCGTGTGAAAATCATTACGATAAAGAACACGAAGAAAGCGCGAACGAAGAATTAAGCAAAGAACATGAGCACGATCATTCCGTAGAAATTAAAGGGAGTGATTTGAAAGCTTTGAGCGTGCAAGAAGTGGCAGATCTTTGGGAAATTAGTTCGGAAACCCTTTTAATAAAAATTATAGCTGAATTTAAATTACAAGGAGATTATACTGTTGATACAACTTTAGAAGAAATAAGAAACGCAGAGTATAAATTTTCCCCGGCAATAATCAAAGATTTAGCAGAAAGCATAAAGAGTTAAAATGTAAATTAAATTTTGTATTAAAAATGAAATAAAATCAATTTTATAGTTGTATTAATAATAGATTGATCATAGTCAATTCTTTCTAGAAGAATGACGAACAGCCGGCTACAACTTAATAAAATAATTTATTCAATGACTTTAAATATAGCTATGAGGATATTTATAAAATATATCAGGATATATTTAAAACAAAAAATATATGAAACAAGAATCAAAATTGAGAATTGGTGCAGCAGCTTTAGTTGCTTTAGTCGCCACTACAGGAATCGCTGTTAGTACATTTGCTTACCAGGGAGACCCTAATGTAAAGGGCCCGGATTATACTCCAGAAAGGCACGAGGCAATGACTCAAGCTTTCGAAAATGTAGATTATAACGCTTGGAAAGAAGCAAGAGGAGAAACAAAAGGCAAAGGCAGAATGATGGAAGTAATCAACGAAGAAAATTTTAATAA
>JABIDK010000014.1 GCA_018651725.1 Candidatus Falkowiibacteriota bacterium
AAATATAACCCTGGCTGAAAGCGCTATTTTAGCGGCTCTTCCACAAGCACCAACTTATTATTCTCCGTACGGCTCTCATAAAGACAAACTTATTAGCAGACAGCAATATATTTTAGAGTTAATGTTAAACCAAGGTTATATTGACCAACAACAGTACGAAGAGGCTTTAGAAGAAGAGCTTATTTTTAAGGCTCGTAAAGAAAGCATTACTGCTCCGCACTTTGTAATGTATATTAAAGAAATGTTAACTGAAAAGTATGGAGAAAAAATGGTTGAACAAAGCGGGCTTCAAGTGATTACTACCTTAGACTTGTACAAACAAAAAAAAGCTGAAGACGCGATTCAAAAATACGTTGAGCAAAACGAAGAAAAGTACAACGCTAAAAACGCAGCCTTGGTAGCTATCGATACTAAGACTGGACAGATAATTTCTATGGTTGGCTCGCGTGATTATTTTGATATAGAAAACGATGGGAATGTAAATGTAGCCGTTAGATTAAGACAACCGGGGTCATCTTTAAAGCCCTTAGTTTATGCTACTTCTTTTGCTATGGGTTATACGCCAGAGACAATTTTATACGATACAGAAACAAACTTTGGGGTTCAAGGTGCTAAAGAATATATTCCACACAACTACGACGGAGAATTCCGCGGTCCGGTTAGTATGAGAAGCGCGCTTGCCGGATCACTTAATGTGCCAGCCGTAAAAGCGCTGTATCTAACCGGACTCACTAGAGTAACAGACAACGCCGAGAAAATGGGATACACATCACTTAGCGATAAAAATCGCTTTGGATTATCTTTAGTTTTAGGTGGTGGAGAGGTAGAGTTATTAGAGCATGTCGGGGCCTACGCAACCTTTGCTAGAGATGGTGTTCATCATCCTGTGGTTGGTATACTGGAAATTAAAGATAGTGAAGGTAAGGTTATTGAAAAATATCAGAAAAAAGAAAAACAAGTAATGGATACAAACGCTGTTAGACTTTTAAATAATGTTTTATCAGACAACTCTGCTCGCGCTTATGCTTTTGGTGAGAGTAACTACCTAAATCTAGGTGAACGCCCCGTAGCGGCCAAGACAGGGACTACAAACGACTATAAGGACGCCTGGACAATCGGCTACACGCCATCGCTTGCTTGTGGTGTTTGGACCGGAAATAATCGCGGAGAAGAAATGAAAAAAGGTGCCGGGGGATCGGCCGTGGCCGGACCTATTTGGCATGAATTTATGGAAAGTGTTTTAGGTGACACAACCAGTGGTTCACCGATTGAAAATTTTACTTCACCAAAAGAAGAAGAGATAGAAAAACCTATTTTAAAAGGCGAAATCTCCGAAGAAGTAGTTGTACAGATCGATAAATTCTCTCAAAAACTTGCCACCGAACATACTCCAGAGGCTGCTATAGAAGAAAAAACATTTAAAAATATTCACTCTATCTTACATTACGTAAATAAAGACGATCCAAGAGGGGAGACCCCTAGTTTCCCGGAAAAAGACTCTCAATACAAACCCTGGGAAGATGGAATTAAAAAATGGCTGGAAGCTCAAGAAGATTTAGAGTTTGAAGTACCACCAACCGAGTACGACGATATTCATACTCCGGAAAATAAACCAAGTTTAAGTGTTTTAAATCTAAAAGACAATCAAACAATCACCGATGATGAGCTTTTTATCGATATAGACACGAGCGCACCAAGAGGAGTAGATAAAGTAGAGTACTGGGTTGAAGGACTTTTAACCGACACAGTTTCTCACACGCCATATGATTTATATTGGGTAGTGGACGCACCAAACGGAAAACGAAATCTGAAAATTATTACTTACGACGATGTTTTAAATAGCGCTGAAGTAATTATTCCACTAGAATTTGATATTACCTATAAACCCTTACAAATCATCTGGTTATCACCGGAAAACAATCAACTAACAACCAAATCTAGCTTTCCGTTAAACCTAAAAGTTGCCTTATCAAGAATAAGTAGAATTAAAAAAATAGATTTTTACTACAGAAAAACTTCATCGTCTGAAAATATCTTAATAAAATCCATAATAAAACCAAAAGACAAAAATATATCTTTTAATTGGGACAACCCACCAAACCAAAGTGGTTTCTATAGAGTTTATTTAACAACAACCGACATCAACGACAAAAAAACAACCGACACAGGCATACTGATAAAATTCCAAAAATAAAAAAAACCAAGCTACCACTAACTCGGTTTTTTGATTACTTATTTCTGGACATTAAAGATTTTTACTTTCTTTAATTAATTTTTCTATTATTTTATTATAATTGCTTCTGTTATTTTTATTGATAAATTTTAATTTATTGATTTGTAAAATAAAATCTTCTTCTGATAGCCCGATGTATGGAGCTAATTTTGCTGAAAAAGAATTGATGTTTTTATCAATCTTTATTACAATTTCGTCCCATATATCTTGAATTTTTTTAATTTCTTCGGCTTTATTTTTTATAAAATCGTTTCTTGCATAAAGTACACTGATGACTTTATTCTTTTCCTTAGCAGTAGACGCTAAAACTTTAGTATTTGTAATTCTTAATACTCCTGAAAGCCAGGGCTCCCATAAAATTGCCGCGTCAATCTGCTTGCTTAAAAGGTTAGTTCCGATATCACTTCCTTTTAAATATACTATTTTAACATCGTTTATTTTTAAATTATTTTTATTTAACAGATATTTTAGATAAAAATGAGAAAATAAATTTTCTTCAATTCCTATTTTCTTTCCTTTTAAATCTGTAAAAGTTTTTATTTTTTTATCCGCTATCAAGGCGTCCCCTCCCTGAGAATCATCAAGAGGTATTGCAATGCCACAATCAATTTTTCTTTGTTCCCTTAGATAATGGATTGAATCAACCGTTAGGTGCAACAAGTCTATTTCTTTATTTTTAAACGCCTTAATTCTATCGCTCTCTTTTTCCAGACTAACCAATTCAACACCTACTCCTTTGTCACTAAAATATCCCTCATCTACTGCATAATAAAAAGGGGTAACGCCGGCCCAAGTATGCAGGCCAATTCTAATAGTTTTACGATTCGAGGAATAAAATCTAAACTGCGCCGCTTTTATTGATTCTCCACGGATAATGTAATGGATTCGTTTTTTAATGTCTAAGAATTTTTCACTTAGTTTTAACTCGATATTCCTGGGTCGATCAAAATTTATTTTTATTTCCTCTTTAATCTCACCGGGCCTTGCCCCCATGATATAAACCCTATCAGCTAAAAAGATGGCCTCCTCAATATCGTGAGTAATAAAAAGAATTGTTGTTTTATTTTTATTCCAAATATTTAAAAGCAGCTCCTGCATTAAAGATCTTGTTTGAGTGTCTAGTGCCCCAAAAGGTTCATCCATTAAGGTTAATCGCGGATCGCCCGCAAGCGACATTGCTAAGGCTATTCTTTGTTTCATTCCGCCGGATAAATTTTTAGGATAAAAATCAGCATAATCCTTAAGACCAGTGGTTGATAGATAATTATTAGCTATGGTGTTTCTTTTTTTAATATCTATTTTTTTGATATTTAAACCAAATTCAATGTTTTCTCTCACCGTAAGCCAAGGAAAAGAAGAAAAATTTTGAAAAACCATACTCATATCCTTTTTCACATCATTCTCAAACTTTATATCCCCTTTAGTATAATCAAGTAACCCGGCTACACATTTGAGTAGAGTAGTTTTGCCGCATCCACTAGGTCCGACAACGGCTACAAATTCACCTTTCTTTATTTCCAAAGAAACACCCCTAAGAGCTTCTACTTTCTTATTTTCATAACTATATATTTTTGATAATGATTTTATCTTCAGCATATTCTAGGTTTATTTTTCCGACCAAGGAAAGAATTTTTTATGCCCTATTTTAAACAAATAATCAGTTATTAATCCCAAGAAACCAATTATAATTATAACCGCAATTACATTAGCTGTTTGAAGGAATCTTTGCGATTGCACAATTACATGCCCCAGCCCGGAAGTCGCGGCAATAATCTCCACTAAAACTATAAAAGTCCAAGCAGCCCCTAGCATTAATCTCATAGCGTCCCAAATCCCGGGCAGCGAACTTGGAATAATAATTTTAGTATAAATTTGTACGGTAGTGGCGCCAAAAGTACGTCCGACTTCAATATATTCATTTTTAATATTGCCTACAACATCAGCTGTTAAAATTAACATATAAGGCATGACGCCGATAAAAATAATAAAAAACTTTTCCAAATCTCCGATCCCAAACCAAAGAATTGAAAGCGGCACAAAAGCAGAAGGCGGGATATATCGTATAAAGGCAACTATAGGCTCAAAAAAAGCTTCAATTGACTTAATAGTACCAACTAAGATACCAAGAGGAACAGCAATAATAATTGCTAATAAAAAACCTACAGCGATTCTGTAAATACTAATAAGTATATCAGACAGAAAGCCAAACTCTACAAAAAGCTGAATCGTTGCGCCTATAACTTCAGTGGGGCTTGGTAAAAAAAATGGTTTTATTATTTCCGCATAACTTAAAAACGACCAAATAATAAATACACTAAAAAGACCTAAAAAACTTTTAAGTATATAACTTTTTTTAGTAATTTTTTTTCTGATGTCCATTTTTTTATAAAAAATATCCAGCTCTAAAAGAAGCTGGATATTTTTAGATTATTTGCTGATAAACTTATTTGTACAATTCTTTTAATACTGAAGAATCTACAATATCTTGTGCTTTTATATCCTTTGTTATTATTCCATCTTCTTTATATATTTTAACAGCTTCTTTAGTTAAAGTAAATAAATTTAAATCTGCTTTTTCGTCAAATTTTATTAAATTTTCACTATAATCTAAAAATTTAACAGTGGCAACTTGTGCTTCAAAGTCTTCAATAGGCAGGCCTAAATTTTTAGCCATTATAGCGTTGGCTTCCCTTGGATTAGCTTCTAAGAAATCAATTGAATCAAACCAAGCTCTAACAACAGCCTTTACATCGTTTCTCCTGGATTTTAAAATATCTGACCTAACAATAAACGTATCTGTTATAATTCCCGGCTTATCCTTACTTGAAAATAAAACTTTTCCGTCATCTCTTTCTGAGGCTTTTGATAACCATGGTTCCCAGCTCATTCCATAATCAATCTTTTTAGCAACAAAAGCCACTCCAACTTGGTCTGCTTCCATTTGTATCATATTTATATCACCACCTTTTAATCCCTCTTGCTCGGTTAAATATCTAAGTAAAAAATGTGATGGCGTACCCATAGAAAGATGTACAGTCTTACCCTTTAAGTCGTTTATGGAGTTTACATCATTTTTCACCAATAAACCATCAGATCCATAACCTATATCTGAAGCAAAAATTTCTTTAATCGAAACACCTGCGTCAGATATATAAGCAGTAAAATCAGCCGAGCTGAAAAGCATCTGTACGTCATTACCGGCTAAAGCGGAAACAGCCTGCACCGGATCGTTAATAATAACAACTTCTGCATTAACCCCTTCTTTTTCAAAGTAGCCTTTTTCTTCAGCTATAAAAAATGGCGCAAAACCCGGATAAACGATTATTCCGATCTTTATCGGTTGCCCGCTAACTGCTTGTTTTTGAGATTTTGTTAAATCTCCTTTTTGTGAAACTAACAACGCCCCACCTATCGCTATTATCGCAACAATAGCGATCACAATAACAAGTTTAATGGTCTTGTTCATAAGTTTTAAATTTTATCGCTTTATAATCTGGTATTTTAAAAAATAATCAAATAATAAAAGATAAAATTGTTTTATTTTAATTATTATAACACATAAAAATAAAAGTTTTAAGTTTTCCCCTACAAAACTACAAATTATTTTACGGTCTTGATACAAATATCCTTATCCTCATCTTTAAACCTGGATCCCGCCACACGTATAAAATGATGCTTTGAAAGAATATTATAATGAGCACAGAGAGCGATAGACTCAGCTATTGTTAAATACGATCTATTTTGGCCGATAGCTAATTCCTTGTCTTTAACAAAAACTTCATCAATCGTTGCTTTTCCGCTTTTTATATCAATAATATAATAGGGAATATCTGGCGTTTCTATAATATCATTAATATTCTTTATATCTATCCAACTAGCCCCTAAGCGAGTAATCCTCAATAGCCAATTGTCGTCGTACGACAACATTCGCATAAGAGTATTGATGTGCATATATCTTACAGGAATTACTGGGAGAAACTTAATAACATTTTTAGAAAGGTTAATATTCTCTGCTATAGTTAGTACTTGCTCTCGTTTACTTCTAAGGATTTCGATGATTACTTCGGGACAATTAAGTTGGTTTTTTAATTTCTCTAGCTGTATTTCAAAAATATCGCTTAATGAAATCATAATAATTCTCCTTTTGTAGAATTTTAAGGTAATAGGTGATGTATAAAGAGCTGTTTTATCAAGACTTATTTTAGCTTGATATAGAAGTATAACATACATCTATATTTTTGTCAAGAGTACTGTCGTAATAGTATATACTTTTTTACTTTAAATAAGCCAAATTAATATTTATTTGTCAGAAATATTGACAAATATTTTAGGGTATGATATAATATTATTATGGAACTAATAAATACTTTAAAAAAATTAAATTTAAACGAGAAAGAAGCTAAAGTCTACTTAGCTATACTTGAAATTGGTCGAGGTTCGGTTCAGTCTATTTCAAGAAGAGCTGACATAAAACGACCTACTACATATATAATTTTAGAAGACTTAAGAAGCAAGGGATTAGTTTCTTTAATTAAAGGAGCGGAAAAAGTAATTTATACCGCTGAGTCTCCTGAAAAAATACTAGAAGAGCAAACAAAAAAAGAAAAAATAATAAAAGAAAATTTGCCGGAACTTTTAGCTATATTTAATACAAAAAAAGAAAAACCTAGGGTTAGATTTTATGAAGGAGAAGAAAGAATTATTGATTTATATAATGAAATTTTTAAAAGCAAAAAAGTTGACATATTCGGCTCAATTAACGCTATTAGCTCAAATATTTTAGATAAAATATGGTGGAATCTAGAAAAAATCGAAAAGAAAAAAATTAAAGTTCGAGAAATACTACAAAATGACAAAGAATCAATTAAGTTTGCTAAAAAATACTCATCAAAAATTCACCAAATAAAAATTACTCCAAAAAATTTCAAACTTCCTACAGATAATGTAATTTACAAAAATAAACTGGTAATTTTTTCATACAAAGATATTCCAATGGCTGTAGTTATAGAAAGTAGTGATGTAGCAACAACATATAAAAACATTTTTGAACTACTTTGGGATAATTTAAAAAAATAATTCTCTATCTTATCTTCACTAATTTTAAGTATTACTTAATTCTAAACAATCAAAAAAGTTGTAAAAAAATGCGATCGCAAATTTTTACAACTTTTTTTACTGTGTTTAAATCTTAATCCACCCAAACAACACTGATAAAAAACCAAGCTAATGATAACTTGGTTTTTTTATATTTATGTTTATCACCGCCCTATCCCGCCTAGCGGGATGTTTATATATTTTACAACCTTATCGGCATTATTATATATAAATAGTTATTTTTTTCAGCTGAGCGTAAAACACAGGGTACATCTTTATTAATAACCTCTAAAATAACGTCGTCTCCGTCAATATGTTGTAAGCCGTCCAGTAAATAATGGTAGTTAAGCACTATTTCATTATCTTCTCCTTTTATTTTTACTTGTAGTTTTGATAAATTTTCTCCTGTTTCCGCGTTTGCTGAATAAACAGTTAATTCGTTACTGTCCTTTAAAAAATTCAATTTTATACTATCTATTTTGTTTTTAGTAAATAAACTACTCTTTTTAACAGTGTTAATTAAGTCGTTTTTATTAACAATAATTTCTGTATTATGGTTTTCAGGAATAATCTCCTGATATTCAGGGTAATTACCCTCTATTAACCTGGAAATTAGCTCTATATTTTCATCTGCTCCAATTTTCGTATCGGAAAATGTAAATAAAATTTGATTATCATTAGAAATATAGATATTTACATCACCTTTATCGCTATTTTCTTCTGTTTCTTTTATTAAGCCTAAAATTCTTACTACTTCTTGCAGTGTTTTACCGGGAACGATAATTCTTTTGTCTTCACCGCTATTTTTTAACGATATTTTTTGTTCTGCTAAACGATAACTATCGGTAGCAGCTACTGTTAACATCTTATTCTTACTATTAAAGTCAAAAACAGCGCCATTGATCTCCGGTCGAGAGCTTGTATTAGCAACAGCAAAGATAATTTTATTTAAACAGTCTTTAAAGTCTCTAACTGAAGTAGTGTATTTATTTTCTTTTTTAATCTCAGGAATAGTTGGAAAGTCTTGAGAGGAAACCCCTTTAAACCTTGTTTTATTATTTGAAGTAATCAACTCTATTTCATTGTCTTTTAAATTTAAATTAACTTGTTTATCTTTTATTAGATTAACATAGTCAGTAGTGGTTTTTGCTGGAATAGTAAAATTTCCATCGTTATCGATCTTTCCTCTTATAATACAGTTAATACCCATCTCTAAATTAGTAGAGGTTAAAGTAATCACTCCTTGCTTTGCTTTTATTAAAACGTTATTTAGAATAGGAAGGTTAGGATTTTTATTTGATAGATTACTTACAATACTTAATCCTTGATTTAAGTTTTCTTGAGTACAAATTATTTTCATATTTGGTGGTAGCCCCTTATTAGTATTATAATTATATTATATATTAATATAATAGTATTAATAATAGAGTGGATAACTGAAGTAATTGGTGTTTTAGTTATTGTTTAAAACAAAATCCTTGTTGATAACAGTGTGAATACTTTGTTGATAACTATGTGAATAAAATATGTGGAAAAAGTTTTTTGAAAATCGGTTAACTTAATAACATTTTATTCACAACTTTTCCAGATAGTTATACAGGAAAATACATAATTATATCAACAGCTTATCAACACCTTATCCACAATAAATTTATTTTTAAAACGAGCTGTAAATTTTTTGTTTTATTGTTTCTATATTTTGCTTTAAAGATTCGTCTATTTCCAATTGAGCCTCTATTTTATTGCAAGCATGCATTGCTGTTGTGTGATCTCGTCCGCCAAGCTCTTGTCCAATGGCTGGGTATGAACTTTTCATTTCTTCTCTCATTAAATACATTGTTATTTGACGAGGACCAACTAAGTGTTTTTTTCGACAAGCTCCAATTAAATCATTAACGGAAATACTGTAAAAATCAGTAACAATTTTAAATAATGTTTTTACATGAAACGATTTTTTTTGTGGAAGGCTTTTAAGGTTGATTAAAACCTTCCCTACACTTTCTAAGTCTGGAGTAATATCTTTTATTTCATGAAAAGCTATTATTTTATTTAATGCCCCCTCTAATTCTCTGACATTACTTTTTATATTACTGGCTAAAAAATCAATAACTTCATTTTTTATTTTAAAATTTTTCTCTTTTGCTTTATATTTTAAGATAGCACTTCTTGTTTCGAAGTCAGGACTTGAAACATCGGCTATCATCCCCCATTCAAAACGAGAAATCAACCTATCTTCCAAGGTAGCGATTGATTTTGGTGGTCTATCAGAGGTTAAAATTATTTGTTTATTAGCCTGATGTAATTCATTAAAAGTGTGGAAAAAAGCCTCTTGAGTTTGCTCTTTTCCGCTTAAAAACTGGATATCATCAACTAATAGAACGTCTATTTTTCTATATCTTTCTTTAAAACTCTTAGTGTTGTTAACGGATAAAGCCTGAATAAAGTCGTTAACGAATTTTTCACAAGGAACATAAAGTATTTTTGACGAAGGATTTTTTTTAAAAATTTCATTACCAACTGCTTGCATCAAATGAGTTTTCCCTAAGCCAACTCCCCCGTAAATAAACAAAGGATTATAAGCTTCACCAGGCTTTTTAACAATTGCTCTTGAAGCTGCCTGAGCGAGCTCGTTTCCTTTTCCAATAATATAATTTTGAAAGGTGTATTTAGGGTTAAGGCCGGCACTAAAAAGATTGTTTTGTTCTAAAGAGACACTTTTTTGTGTTGGCTTGGATTCTTCGGGTTTTTTTGAAGTAGGTATTATTTTATAGTCTATTTTTACGCTTCGGTTGTCGGTAATATTTTCTACAGCCTTAGCAATTAAATTTTGATATTTATCTTCAAACCATTTTTTAGTAAAAGCATTAGGAACAGCAATAACAACTAAGTTTTTTTCATTATAATGTACATAGGTTTGCTTAAACCAAGTAGTAAAATTAGGCTTACTGATAAGAAGCTCCATTTCTCCTAAAATAGCTTGCCAAAGTTGTTGGTTGTCCATAGGAAAAAGTTTAAAGGTTGTTTTTATGATAGTATTAAATTTATTATAATGCAAGTTTTCAACAATGTAAAATAAAATGGGGATATAAAATAAACCATGTGTATAACCTGTGGATAGAGAGGGGAGAAAAATTATTAATATTATTTGATAGTTATTATTAGGTTCTTGATTTTAAAATAATTAAACCGTATACTTTTAATATAAAGAGGATAAAAAATAACTTTACTTATGGAAAACCATAATTTTTTAAAACAAGCAAATTAAAAAGCCTATGCAAAAAGAAACAATTTACCAACCAGAAAAAGAAACAGAACATTTATCCTTAACCAAAGAACAAAAACAAGTCGTCGGTGGCATCACCCTTGGAATGGAAGAGGTTGATCAAAGAGCCCACGATATGGATGATGACGTGGTTGAAACCTTGGAAAATGGCCATCCGCTCAATAAATTAATAACAGGAGAAAATAACGAAGTTTTGGGATATGTTGCTTGCGAGGACTTTGTCTCTGGAGAAGCGTATATAAAATACTTTGGCTCAACCGAAAATTTAAAAACCAATCTTTTCAAAGAACTACCGGCTTTTTTTGAATATGCTAAACAAAAAGGATATAGCAAGCTTAATTTTCACGGTTGGAATAAACGTTTAAACCATGCTTTGGAGCGATTTGGCTTTGAACACCTTCGCACCGATTCTATGGACGATATTAGCGCTGACTTTTACGAAAAAGCGTTAACCAAAGAAAAAGACAAAAAAACAATAGCTGAAGAACGGAAAAAAGCCTTTGAGCAAAAATATATCAACAAGATAAAAAAAGAATACGAACGAACCTTAAAAACATTTAGAGAAGAAGATCAACAACAAAAAGAACAGCAAATCTCAGAAGCCTTTGAAACTTTAAATAAACGCTTAATAAGTAATGAAGATTTTGAAATTAAGGAAAAGCAAGAAGTAATTCTTAAACTGAAACTGGCGCGCTACTTTCAAAGCAACGAAACTTGCGACACAAGCACACTTTATGACGCTATAGTGGAAACTTCAAAATTTATTAACACCGACAAAGGCTCTCTTAATCATTTATTTGAAATACACGAACAAAAAACTTTGGAAAAAATCGCTCAAATACGAAAACAAAGAGCTGAGATGAGCAACGAGGAAGGTTTTAATCCTTACGAAGCATTATTACGAACAGATTCCAAGGAGTATTATCTGGCACGCTTGCTTAATATGCCTCATTTGGAAGAAGAATCAGAGTATATGCGAAACTGCGTCGGCACCAGTGATTCTTATATTAATCAAATGAAGCGCGGAGAAATTGAGATTTTATCGCTTCGCCACACTAAAGAAGGAGGACAAGGAGAGCCGGATGCGCCGATTATGACGATTGAATATGACCCAAAAGAAAAAGTTATTAAGCAAATGAAAACAGCCAATGATGAATATCTGAGAAAAGACGACCCTTACTACCACGAAGTGATTGACGCGCTTAAAAAACTAACTCAAACAACAACCGACATAGGAGAAAAAAGAGAAATTAAAGAAATATCAAAAAGCGAACTGGAAAATATTGAAGTTAAAGACTATCATTTCTTAACTGAGGACGGAGAAGTTGATTTTCATGATTTTGACCCAGATTCAGGAATTTTTGTTTTGAAAACGGGTAAAATGGATATAAACCAAGATATTCCAAAACAAGATGCAGCAAAAATTTTAAAAATAGTTGAAGATATTGAAGTTGAACCGCAAGAAATTGCTTGTGGAATAGACGAAATCAACAAAAACACCAAAGCCTATATTGGCGAGTGGAACCCACAAATCTACCAGGAAATCAGAAAATACCTGAATATTGAGCATCTCTACGAATCTTTTCCAGACAAAAAAATATTTATGCAAACCTTGGAAACCGATCCAGGCATCAATTCTCCGGAAACAGCCGAAAAAGCGCTAGAAGACGAAAATATATATCTCACGAATCGGGCAAAAGATATTTTAAAACAAACAGAGTTCAGCAAAGAAAAACAAAACTATGAACTGGTTAGATTTACAGTTGAACAGCTTGGACTTCCAAATGGAGTGACAATCAAAGAAATTCGTGAAAAATTAGAAGAGCTTAAACTGGAGCTCTGCCAGGCTGAAGTAGGACCACAGCTTAGATTAAAGTATCCGGGGAAAGAGTGGTTGTTTATTGCCATGGAACCTATTACCGGCTCCGATGGCGATCCGGGCGTGTTCTATCTGCACGAGGATGTCGGGCGGCTGGAGCTCGATGCCGATGACGCTCGGCCCGGCAGCAGGTGGGATGCGGGCTGCAGGTTCGTCTTCCGTCCCCGCAAGTTAGATTCTTAGGAACTTTTACTCTTTATAATATTTGATACTTTGAGATTTAGATACTTTGACACTTTTTTGCAAGGAAATATTTTCCCTTAACTTTTTAAAATACGATATTATACAAATACCTTAACAGAATTGTTATATTTTATGTCTAATTTTGCTGAAAAAGTGTTAAGATTAACAAGACGACAAAAGAGTAATGCTTAATTTGATTTTTAAATAAAAATAATTTATACTAATAGTAATTTACAACTACAAATTTTATCCGAATTCTCAGAGAATGAATTACTTGAATTGTTTTTACAGTCTTCGGGTCATGGTATTATGAAAAATATTTTGAAGAATTTTTTAATTGTTTTTTTTGTTATTTTAATGGTGGCCGGGTTTATTAGTTTGTACTCTGAACCTAAAGAAGAGGTGGAGAAAATTAGTATTATTAAGTTAATAGAAGAGGTTAATAATGAAGAGGTGGAAGAGATTATTGTTGAGAACGATATTTTAAATATTGTTTTATATTCTGGTGAAAAACAAAAAACTAAGAAAGAGGGGGTAGAGTCGCTTTCGGCCTTGTTTAAAAATTTGGAAGTTTCGCCGGAAAAAACAAAAAAAATTAACATTACAATAAAAGAAGAGTCTGGAACAAGTACTTTTGTAAATAATATTTTGCCGTTTTTAATTCCGTTCTTACTTATCGGTTTTTTTATCTTTTTTATGATGCGTCAAGTTCAAGGAATGAACAAAAGAGCAATGGGCTTTGGGCAGACAAAGGCTAAAGAAATAAAAAAAGACGGAAATCAAAAAATTACCTTTAAAAATGTGGCTGGTGTGAAAGAAGCCAAAGAAGAGCTGTTTGAAGTGGTTGACTTTTTAAAGGACTCTAAAAAATTTACTGATTTAGGAGCTAAAATTCCTAAAGGAGTTTTATTGCTTGGCCCTCCTGGGGTAGGGAAAACATTGTTAGCTAGAGCTGTGGCCGGAGAAGCAGGAGTCCCGTTTTTTCATATCTCCGGATCTGAATTTGTGGAGATGTTTGTTGGAGTTGGCGCATCTAGGGTGCGGGATTTGTTTGGTAAAGCCAAAAAAAACGCGCCATCGATTTTATTTATCGATGAAATTGATGCCGTTGGTAGAAGAAGAGGCTCCGGCATGGGTGGATCGCACGACGAAAGAGAGCAAACACTAAATCAAATATTAGTAGAGATGGACGGTTTTGAGCCTCATATGAATGTTATTGTTATTGCCGCCACTAACAGGCCCGATGTTTTGGATCCGGCGTTACTTAGACCGGGAAGATTTGATAGAAGAGTAATGTTGGACTTGCCGGATATCAACGATAGAGAATCTATTTTAAAGGTCCATGTTCAGAAAAAACCTTTAGAAAAAAATGTTTCTTTAAGAGAGGTAGCCGAACGAACGCCGGGATTTTCTGGAGCTGATCTAGAAAATTTATTAAATGAAGCCGCTATCTTAACAGTTAGAAGAAATAAGAAAAAAGTAGGTAATAAAGAATTGTTAGAAAGTATCGAAAAAGTTTTATTGGGTCCGGAGCGAAAAAGTCATATCTTAGGTAAAGAAGAGAAAAAAATAACCGCCTACCACGAAGCCGGACACGCTCTGGTAGCTAAAATGTTGCCTAACACTGACCCTGTTCATAAGGTTTCTATTATCTCTCGCGGTAAAGCAGCCGGTTACACTCTTAAACTACCCCGAGAAGACAGGGTGTTTAGAACAAAATCTAATTTTGTTGATGAACTATCTGTATTTTTGGCCGGTTATATGGCGGAAAAACTCCATTTTGGAGAGGTTACCACAGGCGCTACCAACGATCTTCGCCAAGCAACTGGTCTTGCTAAAAAACTAATTACCGAGTTTGGTATGGCTGAAAATTTACCCCCACGTACCTATGGAGCAAAAGAAGAAATGATTTTTTTAGGTCGTGAAATTCACGAACAAAAAGATTACAGTGAGAAAGTAGCTGAAGAGATAGATAAAGAAGTGGCTGATTTTATTAAAAACGCGCAAAAAACAGCTGAAGATATTTTAGTGAAAAATAAAGAAAAATTAAAAGAAATAGTCACAACACTTATTAAAAAAGAAACCATCGAAAGAGAGGAATTTGATAAGATGTTTAAATAATCATTATTTAATTTAAAGTATTTATTAAAATACCTACGACCTTAGCTGCATTTAAATTTAAAATTTAAATTGGTTGAGTTGTGGAGGGAGGTTTATGAATATGAATAATAATTTTTATTTCCAAGCTTTAACCAATTCTTGGAAGTTGGTTTGGAAAAATAAAATTTTGTGGTTTTTCGGCTTGTTCGCTATCTTTTTAGGAGGAGTGGAATGGAGCAATCTCTTGTCTAGAGATTTTTTAGGAATGTTTAAGATTAACAGTGTTGTTTCTTATCTTTCAAGTATAGGTGTTTTTAGTGGAGAGTTTTTACTGAATATTAAGGCAGTGGCAGTGACTAATCCTTTTTCTCTTGTAATGATTTTATTTATCTTTGGTATTTTTATTGCTTTGTTCGTTGCGCTTTTGTGGGTTTCAGTTGTGTCTCAAGGAAGTCTTGTTTATTCTGTTTTTGAACTTGATCATAAAACAAAGATAAACACTTTTAAGAGCATGGCCATTGGTAGACAAAACTTTTGGCAAATTTTAAGTTTAAATATTGTAGATAAATATGTTGTTTGGACTTGCTCTATTTTACTTGGTTTTTTTGGCACGGAAATTTTTATTCAGAAGTCAGCACTTACGGCTATAACACTTCTTATTATCTCTGTTTTAATTTTAGTTATTTTAGTATTAACGGCTTTTATTATTAAATATGCTCTTGCTTTTGTGGTTTTAAAAGCACAAAATCCTTTTTTAGCAATTAAAAACGCCTTTATTTTATTTTTTAGAAATTTATTAATAAATATAGAAATGGCAGCTTTTTTATTTTTAGTTAACTATGTTTTTAGAATACTGGCTATTTGGATTGTTGTTATTTTAATGATTCCATTAACGTCTCTTGGCAGTTTTAGTTTATATTTATCGGGTGGTATTAGCTTTGGTTTTTATGCTATTTTTATACCATTTTTTATCAGCGTACTTTTGTTGTGGTTTTTCTCTATTTTAACAGCCTACAACTATTCAATTTGGACTTTAATGTTTATGTCTTTAACAGGAGATAGAAAAACCAGTTCCAGTATTATTAAAAAATATATTGGAAAAATAATTAAGAAGAGTTAATTAATAGATTTATTATATAATAAATCTAACAAACTATATGCCGGAAGACAACAATAAAAAGAAAATTAAAATTGCAAGAGAAAAAACATTGGGTGATTTTGATATTAAAATGAGAGAAATAGAAATTAAAGAAAAAGAACAAGCAGCTAAGGAGAAGGCCAAAGCCTCAGGACTTCCTTATATAAATTTAGCAAAATTTCCAATTTCTCAAGATGCTTTAAAGTTGATAGATAAAGCTGAGGCTAAAAAACATCAAATAGTTTGTTTTTTTTACGGAGATAGGCAAGTTCGTTTAGGAGCTGTTAATCCTCTTGATGAGCAAGTTAAAAAGTTTGTCAAAAAAATAAAAGATCAATTTTTCAATAAAGATATTGGCATATATTTATGCTCTCTTTATAGTTTTGACGCAGCTTTTGCAGGCTACGCCAACTTACCTGCGCTTAAGGAGACAAGTGTAGGGGTGGAAATTACCGAACAAGACTTGAAAAAATTTGCAAACATTAAAAATTTTCAGGAGATTGAAAGTTATATCCGAACAGTACCGTTAACAGATATTGTAAATTTACTTTTAAGTAGTGCTATTAATGTTAACGCGTCTGATATACATATTGAGGCAGAAGAGGGAGGGGTAAAAGTTAGGTTTAGGCTTGATGGTATTTTGCATGACGTAACAGAGCTACCAAAAGAAAAATGGAAAATTTTAGTTTCCAGAGTTAAGCTAGTTTCTAGTTTAAAAATTAATGTTGATAGCGTGCCTCAGGATGGTAGTTTTACTATTTATTTAGATAACGATAGAGTCGACGTTAGAGTTTCCACCTTGCCTACAGCCTACGGAGAAAGTGTTGTTATTCGGCTTTTACTGTTTTCTCGAGAAAATTTAAGCTTGGAAGACCTAGGTTTAGATAAAGAAAGTTATAGTATTTTAGAAAAAGGTATTTCAAGGCCAAATGGTATGATTTTAAATACCGGCCCAACAGGGTCAGGTAAAACAACCACACTTTACTCTATTTTAAATAGCTTAAACAAAGAGGGTACTAAAATTATTACTATTGAAGATCCAATCGAGTATCATTTGGAAGGGGTTAATCAGAGCCACGTAGATGCAAGTAGGGGCTATACCTTTGCTAAAGCGCTTCGGAGCGTGGTTAGGCAAGATCCGGATATTGTTATGGTTGGTGAAATCCGTGACGCCGATACGGTTGACACTGCAATTCAAGCTTCTTTAACAGGGCATTTAGTTTTAAGTACAGTTCATACAAATAGCGCCGCTGGAGCAGTGCCAAGGCTCTTATCGATGCAAGCTCAAAGTTTTTTACTTGCCCCGGCATTAAATACGGTTATCGGTCAAAGGCTTGTAAGAAAAATATGTAAAGAGTGTAAAGAAGAGATCAGATTAGATGAAAAAACAATAGCTTATATTAAAGAAATGTTTTCTGTTATTTCTGAAAAAATAAAAGAAAAAATAGATATTAATAATTTAGCTGAGCAGAAATTTTATATGGGCAAGGGTTGTGAAAAGTGTGGTAATATTGGCTACAAAGGAAGACTTGCTATTTTTGAAATTATTAACTTTGATGAAGAAATTAGAGAAGCTATTATCTCGGATAAAAATATTTCAGAAGATAAAATAAAAAAAATAGCCATTCAAAAAGGAATGACTACCATGGCTCAAGATGGAATTTTAAAGGCTCTACGAGGAATAACTTCGGTTGAAGAAGTTCTAAGAGTAACCGGATAACTCATTGGGTGATTTTTAAGATTATTGAGACTTTTAAATTTTTTGGGATACGGTTATTGCTCTTTTACTCTTGTTTACTTTAAAATTTATATAGATTGTGTTTCTTGGCAAAAGATTTTTCACTTTTTCCGCCCACTCGATTATTGTAATAGTTTTATCATCAGATAGATAGTTGGTGATACCTAGGGATGTTAAATCTTCTGAACTATTGAGGCGGTAGGCATCGATATGACAAAGTTTATGATGTCGAAGATGGAACATGGAATATGGAATATTGTAAATTTTCATTATGTTGAAGGTTGGACTGATTATGTGTTCTTTTATGTCAAGTGACTTGGCAATGCCTTTTATGAAAACTGTTTTGCCACTTCCAAGCTCGCCTGTTAAAGCAATAGCTTCGTTCCCTTTTAGACTCCTAGCAAATTTTTTAGCTAAAGCAAAAGTTTCCTTTTCGGTTGTAGTAATAAAAGTTTTCATAATAACATTATAATTATTTTTAATTCATAAAACAACCCTATGTCAAATTTACAAAAACAACAACTAAATATTTCCATGTTTTCTATTGTTAAAATTCTTCTTGTTTTATTTTCTGTTTATTTATTGTATTTAGTGTCAGATGTGGTTGCTATGTTGTTTATAGCGTTTATTTTATTCTCAGTTATTAATCCATTGGTTAACAGTCTCCATAGTCGTCGTGTTCCTCGCGCTTTAGGTACAATAATAATTTATATTGTTTTATTTGCTATTATTAGCTCTGTTTTTGTACTGCTTACCCCGGTTATTGTTCATCAAGTCAAAGAGTTGATTAAAAACTTCCCTGGATATTGGGAACAGATATCTTCCGGCTTTTCGCGGTTGGAAGAGTATTCTGTTAAATATAGCTTTGAAGATAATATCAAAAAAGGATTGGAGTTTTTGCAAAATAATATAGGACAAGGTGCAAAAGGCGTTTTCTCTGTTCTTTCCGGCATCTTTGGCGGAGTGGCATCTTTCTTTATTGTACTTGTTATTACTTTTTACATGGTAGTTGAAAAAAGTTCTGTAAAAGATTTATTAAGCAATATAGTCCCTGCTAAACCAAGAGATCGTATTACTCATATCATGGAAAAAATCCAAGAAAAACTTGGTCTTTGGGCGAGGGCGCAACTTATTCTATCTTTTATTATTTTTCTTTTAACCTTTGTAGCTCTATCTGTTGCCGGAGTTGAGTATGCGTTAGTTTTAGCTTTAATCGCCGGTTTAACTGAGCTTATCCCGTATCTAGGGCCTATTTTAGGAGCTATTCCGGCTATTGTTTTGGCTTTTTTCCAGGCGCCCCATTTGGCATTAATAGTACTTGGGATTTATTTGGCTATTCAGCAATTTGAAAATATAGTGCTTGTTCCTCAGGTTATGAAAAAAGCAGTTGGCATTAATCCTGTAGTTAGTATTGTTGCTTTAATGTCCGGATTTAAAATTGGCGCTGCCATTGGAATTGGCAGTATACTTGGTGCGATTTTAGCGATACCTATTGTAATAACTTTCAATGTAATAATTAACGAAGTGTTTCAAGAAAAAAAATGATTTCTTACTTAAAAGGAAAAATAATAAGCATAGATAATTTATCTGTAATTTTACTAGCAAGCGATACTGGCTATAAAATTTTTTTAGGAAATAATTTGCTTAGCCAAATAAAATTAGGTGAAGAAAAAGAATTCTTCACTTTTTTGCGTTTTCGAGAGGATGCTTTAAGCTTGTTTGGGTTTCAAAATAAAGAAGAGCTGGATTTATTTAACCAATTAATTTCTGTTTCCGGAGTTGGTCCAAAATCAGCTTTACATTTATTAGACACGGTTGGTTTGGGAGAAACGCAAAGAGCTATTGTGAATAAACGAGCAGATGTTTTATCAAGAGCGCCGGGTCTCGGCAAAAAAACAGCCGAGAAAATTATTATAGAGTTAAAAAATAAAATAATAGTTACCGGAGATGACAGCGCTCCAACCAGAAAGTACTCCGAAGAAAACGAAGATGTAGTTAACGCTCTAGTTGGACTAGGTTATACAGCAAGAGACGCTAGAGAAGCGCTTGAGAGTGTTTCCGAAGAAATAGAGGGGACTGATAATAAAATAAAAGAGGCTTTACGGGTAATTGGAAGATAATGATATGGATAAAATTTTGATAATAATTAAAAAAATAATACCTAAATCTGTTTTTAGATTTTTGCAGCCTTTTTATCATAAGTTTTTGGTTTGTTTGGCTGCTTTTTTTTATGCACATCCCAGTGAGAAGTTGATTGTGATCGGGGTTACAGGAACTAACGGGAAATCTACTACTGCTCACTTGATTGCTAAAGCTTTGGAGGCTCGTGGAGATAAAACAGGGGAAACTTCAACTGTTTTTTTTAAGATCGGAGACAAAGAGTGGTTGAACGATAAAAAAATGACCATGCTGGGGCGGTTTGCTTTGCAGAAAATGTTAAAACAAATGGTTCAGGCCGGATGTAAGTATGCTGTGATTGAAACTTCGTCCGAAGGAATAAAACAATTCCGTCATTTGGGAATAAATTACGACGTGGTTGTGTTTACAAACTTAACTCCGGAGCATATTGAATCCCATGGGGGATTTGAAAACTATAAAAAAGCAAAACTGGAGTTATTTAAACATCTAGAAAAATCAAAAAGAAAAAAAATAGATAACAAGAAAATTAACAAAGCAATTATCGCTAATTTAGACGATGAACACGCAAAAGATTTTTTAAATTTTAAAGTTGATAAAAAAATTGGAATTACTATTAAAAATAACAAAAGTGATTTAGTTGATCAAGCGTTAACTGTAGAAAATACACATAGTAAGTTAAAAGGAATTAGCTTTAGCACTGACAACGTTAATTTTAAATTAAATTTAATAGGAGAATTTAATATCTATAATGCACTTAGCGCGATAGCGGTCGGTTTAAGTCAAGATTTTGAACTGGAAGAAATGCAACAAACCTTAAGTAAAATCAAAGGAGTGCCCGGGCGAATGGAGTTAATTAAAGAAGCTCAAAATTTTACAGTTATCGTTGACTACGCCCCGGAACCGGAATCATTAAAGCAGGCTTATAATACAGTTTTAAAATTAAAAAAAGATAATGCTAAAATTATCCATGTTTTAGGATCTTGCGGCGGAGGAAGAGACATAGCGCGTCGCCCGATTTTAGGTGAGCTAGCCGGCAAAAACGCTGACTATGTAATTATTACTAATGAAGACCCTTACGACGACGATCCAATGGAAATCATAAACAATGTTGTTGAAGGAGCAGTAAAAGAAGGAAAAGTTTTGGATAAAAATTTATTTAAAATTTTAGATCGTCGCGAGGCTATAAAAAAAGCCTTGACCTTAGCCAAGGAAAACAATTTAGTTTTAATTACCGGTAAAGGCAGTGAGCAGGCAATGTGTATTGCAGACGGAAAAAAAATAAAATGGGATGATCGAGCAATAGCCAAAGAAGAGCTTAAAAAACTTTTTTAAATATTCCAGGCCTTGTTTAAATTCTCTTTATTTTTTATTAACAGGTTCATATATTTAATTTCTTGTGTGATCATTTCTTTGTCGTCTCTGCGCAACCACTCACTTATCCAGGCAAAGCGGAGGGCGATTATAAAGTCAATTAGAGTATCCCAACTTTCTTTTTTAAGAAAGTTTTTTTCTTTTAGGGCTTTAATAAATCCCGGGACTATTCCATCTATTAATCCGTTTAAATCTTCGCTACCAACACACCCAACCATATTAGCCACATCATAACTTTCTTTTTTATAACCAACAAATTCCCAATCAATTACAGAGTTAATTTTGTCTTTACCCCAAATAATATTTAGAGGATGAAAATCACCATGACAAAAGCTGACTGGCAATTTTTCATAAGAATTAAAAAAGTTATCTTGTAAGTATTTTATTATGGATTTTATATTATTATAAATTTCAGGATTATGATTTTGAATACTTTTTGTAATTTCTAAGACATAAGCACTCAAAGAAAAAACATCGTTATGGTCAAAAAAAGGAATTTTTTTATTTTTATTTTTTAAATCAATCAAAAATTGAGCAGACGTTTCCCCTCGCCAAGAATCAAAAACATATTTTGGTCGTTTAAGGGAAATACCATCAACAAACGGAAGAACTTGCCAATATTCATCTTGACTATGCATCCTCGGTTGCCCGCAGCAGTTATTATCTACTGGATAATTTTGTGGAACCAAGCTTAAAAATTCATTTTTATTGTTACGAAGATAAGAAGTAGCACCTAACAACTTTTTCTTTTCCAAATATTCAGAAGTTTCAGCAATTATATTTTTTCTCTCAAACAATTTACTATGAATATTTTCTAAAATATATAATTTATTATCGTTATCCTCCACAACAATCCGAAATTTAGCCCTTTCCGGAGAGCCACAAATATCAATATCATCGCGAACTTTTTTAAATTTAATATCCCAGTTATTTAAGATTTGTTGTAGGTTGTGTTGAGTCATAGTATTTTGACCGTTTATTTACAGTCCAATGTTTAATAGCTATTAAGCTATATATGATTATATACGAGAAGTTAATATTTGTAAAAAACCCTACAGCCGTTTGTTGCGGTGTAGGGCTTAGGTTGGATATTTTTTAAGACTATAAAGATTTGCTAAATCCATACGATAAAGAAAACAATGCTGTACAGCCTGACATGAAAGCAAAAAGTTTTAGCCAATTACTGGGGTTAGTGCAATCATTTAATAATACGATAGAGAAGAAAGACAATAGACTAAAAATAAAAAATGATAAACACCATAAAGGACAATACTTTTCATGCCTTGTTACTTTGATAAGACCATGCTCTTTATTGAACATTTTAACTTTGTATGTTGTAACAATAAATCTACCGTTTTTTTCTTCTGTTTTAAAGAACATGACCCCTCCCTTGTTATTTGTTTTTAAAAGGTTCTTTTTAATTTTAAAATATTTGTGGACCCGACGGGATTCGAACCTGCGACCTCTTGCATGCCATGCAAGCGCTCTAACCAGCTGAGCTACGGGCCCTTATTTAGAATGCCATGTATTTTGACCATTTATTGTATAAATCTCTGGTGGCGAATAGATCGTCGGCGTTGTATTTGGCTATGTCTAAATATTTTCCTTCTTGAAATAGTTTTCCAACATCATCTCCGCTTACGCCTTTTGATTTTGGGCTAATAATTTCAAACGCCCGACACCATAAATGTAAATTACCTTTTTTTCTAACTGAACCGAAATAGCTTAAATGATCAAGTAGATCTAAGTGATTTGTTTCGTAGTGTTTGGCGTAACGATAGGGCATTAAATCAACGCTGGGACGAATTCCGTGGACTGCAGAGCGAGCCACTAAAAATGGTATATCAAACCCGCGACCATTAAAGCTGATTACTTGTCGGTAATCTTTAACACCTTCCCAGAATTTTTTTAACATCTCTTTTTCGCTGTAAGTAACATATTTAATCCCGTTTTCTTCTAAAGCTTCTTCTCCCGCCTGCAACGCTGTAGCATCTGCGGACAGGTCTTTTTTAGACTGATAGTAAACTGCCCCTTGGTCTTGCTCTACATCCAGCACACCGATTGCTACAATTTCTCCGGTTAAAGGAGAAAGCCCTAAACCATCTTTTAAATCATCTAAAGCCAGCTCATACTCTTCTTCATTTTTAGATTCTTTTTTAATCCAACGAGTTAAAACACTCTGAGTGGTTTTATCCAGCTCATCAAAATTTTCTCCAATTGTCTCAATGTCGAAAACTAGTTTATTCATAAGATTGTTAAATTAAAGATAGTTAAATTTTATGTTATTAAACAAAATGTGTCAATTTTATTCACTTTTCGGGCGGTATTGCAGAGCTTCGGCAAGGTGAGGTAGTTTGATGTTTTCTTCTCGGGCTAAGTCGGCGATGGTGCGGGATAGCTTTAAGATTCTGAAATAAGATCTGGCTGATAAATTAAATTTTTGAATAGCATTTTTTAATAACTCTTCTGACTCTTTATCTATTTCACAAAATTTTTCCACTTCTTCGGATTTCATTTCAGAGTTAGTTAAAGTATCTAAATTTTTGAACCGTTCATTCTGTGAGTCGCGGGCATTTTGCACTCTTTCTCTTATTGTTTCTGATTTTTCTCCGTCAGGAGCAGAGGTTAATTTGTCTATTTTAACTTTTTCTACTTCAATGTTTAGGTCAATCCTATCCAGCAGAGGACCGGATATTTTACGGTTGTATTTTATGACTTGATTTGGTGAGCAAGTGCAATCTTTGTCAGGATCGCTGTAGTTTCCGCATGGACAAGGATTTTGAGCGGCTATTAAAATAAATTTTGCCGGAAAATCAAGCGATCCGGTGGCGCGTGAAACCGTGACAACCCCATCTTCGAGTGGTTGGCGCAAACTTTCCAGAAGATGCCGGCTAAACTCCGGGAATTCATCTAAAAATAAAACTCCGCGATGAGCCAAACTGATTTCGCCTGGTTTTGGCCAAGTTCCTCCGCCGATTAAAGCTACTGCCGATGAAGTATGGTGAGGATTTCTAAAAGGACGAGTATTTATTAAAGATTGATTTTTGTTTAATTTTCCGGAAACACTATATATCTTAGTTGCTTCTAAAACTTCATCCAAAGTCATTTTTGGTAAAATTGAAGGCAGGGTGCGAGCTAAAAGAGTTTTCCCTGTTCCTGGAGGACCGCTCATTAAAATATTATGTCCACCAGCCGCTGCAATTTCCATGGCTCTTTTCGCCATCTCTTGACCGCGCACTTGCGACATATCGTAAGCATAGCTTTCTTGCTTGTCTTTTAAATTATATTTTTTTGTTGAAGGAGAAATTGTTTCTACACCCGTAATATGTTTTATCAGTTCGTTTAGATTTTCCAGTGGTATTATTTCAAGGCCTTCAATTAAACTTGCTTCCTCGGTGTTTGCTTTTGGTAAAAATAAAGTTTTAAAACCTTTTTCTTTAGCCATTATGGCGATCGGTAAAACACCGTTTACTCCTCGCAAAGTTCCATCCAAAGAAAGCTCACCAATAAAAATCGATTTTTTAAGGTCTATCTTTGATATAAAATTTTTACTGCCCGCGATTAAAACACTAAGCGCAATTGGCAAATCAAAAATCGGCCCCTCTTTTTTAATATCAGCCGGAGCTAAGTTTATAGTTATTCTAGTTTGAGGAAAAGTTAGAGAACTGTTTTTAATAGCCGAGCGAACACGCTCTCGAGATTCCTGTACAGCCGTATCCGGCAAACCAACCACAACAAAGTTTCCCAAACCACCTGAGATATCAGCTTCAACCTCAACCGGTTCACTATGTAATCCAATAGAAGTAGCAGAAAATATTTTAGAAGACATAAAGTTAGTTTTTAGGACAAGAAATTAAACATTATTATTATGGCAATGATGAAAACTTTTTGCAAATTTTTTATAGAAATAAATCTATGCTATAATATAAATATGAAAACTTTAAAGTCTAATAAACGACAATTCATTATTTTGTTGATAGCTTCTTTTTTTGGAGCGCTTCTCGCTATCGTTCATGGTATATTCTTTGATTTAGATATAGGAGAGCTTGGTCGGCTGACTATTGGAGGAACCTTTGCAACTACAGCGATTTTGTTTTTAGTTTTATTGTTTTTGGAGTGGGTTTTTGATCTGGATAACGAGAAAAAAATAGACGAACTTACCAAGGAAATTGAAGAAATCAAAAAGAAGATTAAATAGTAGATTTAATAATAATTTTCTTTTTTAATAATTCTTCTTTTAATAAAAAACCAACCCCTAGAACGATTAAAATATCAGCCAGATTAAAGATGGAAAACCAGGGAATGTTGATAAAATCAATTACATAGCCGAGATAAATTCTGTCGATCAAATTAGAGATCGCGCCAGCGAGGATAACAGTAATAATTAAAACTCCCCCTAGATTATTTTTTCTATAGTTTTTTTGCAAAAGATAGAGTAAAAATAGAATGGTGATTGTGCTTAAAAGAAATAAAAGGATGTGTGGTATTCTGAAATTAAACGCTATTCCGTAATTTTTAGTAAAAGTTATTTCTAAAAGATTTTCAATAGAAAAATCCCGAAACGTATCGGGATTTTTTGATATATAGTTTTTACTAAATTGGTCTATTGCTACTAAAACTATTCCAACAATAAAAATAAAAGTAGTTTTCAGTTTTTTGTTCATTTTAAGCTTCTCCTTTTAATCTTTTTTTACAGGTGATACAAGCAGAAGAAATTGGTCTTATTTTAATCCTTTCTTTTCTGATTGGTTCTTTGCAGTATTTACAAATTCCGTAAGTTCCTTTTTTAATTCTATCCAAAGCGCTTTCAATATCACGCAAGGTATCTTCCAGCGATTTTCCCAAAGACAAGTTATCGGTAAAAGTTGCTATTTCGTTGGCGTTCTCATCGCTTTTGTCTCCATATTCAGGAAAAATAGCTTTATGCGCTTCATGTTCATATTTATCCTCCTTGGTAATTTTACCTAATTCATCATTAATATTATCTCTTCTGATTTCTAGAGATTTTTTTATTGCAGCCAAAGTCTTCTTATCCAGAGCCGTTTTTACTTTTTTTATTGCCATATAATTTCTTTAAAATAATAAATAAAATAACACTTTTTAGTGTTTTTTATACTTTTATTATAGTATTTTGTTTTGTTTTTGTAAAGAGGGCGCACAGGGGAGGGGTATAAAAAATTGCCAACAAAAAGAGAGCGCTACTAGCGCCCCTTTAATATATATAATTTAATGGGCTGTAACGCTCTCGGCTCTTAAAAACTTCAACAAATTCTCCTAATGGAGAAGTTTTGTTAGTTTTGTTTTAAAGAGCTGATGAGACGCGTACCCCCGAGCTTGTTTACGCAATTTATACTTTTCTACCGTTCTTGTGGTGATATCCCTAGAGCTTTATCGTAAGGAGACACCTTTTTTAATTTTTTTGTTTTTGTTTTTCAGGCCTTGGTCGGGTTCTTGGCCGATTCGAAGAGTAGAAAAGCGGGGAATATGCACAGTTTTATCAAATATTTCTAGCTATGTGTATTCCTCCCTTTTCTACCCCCTCCTATAGGGAGTAAAGTGCTAAAGAACGTAATCTATACTTTTAATATCTTTATTATAGCATTTTTTAGCTGCATTGTCAACGGAGTCAATAGAGGTTTCCCTCTTGTATTTAAGCTAAATAGCTGCATACCTGTGGATATGTTTTTTCTTTAAATCAATAAAATATCCACTTTTACACAACTTATCCCCAACTTATCCCCAGACGTCAAAAAAAACATTGAAACAAAAAAACATAAAAACACACAGCCATTAATTTGGGCAGTAACAAGCAGTAAATGGCTTG
Source organism: Candidatus Falkowiibacteriota bacterium (assembly GCA_018651725.1). GTDB lineage: Bacteria > Patescibacteriota > Patescibacteriia > JAACEG01 > JAACEG01 > JABIDK01. The sequence continues at coordinate 26,983 of JABIDK010000014.1, forward strand.
TTTTCTTGTTTTTATGTTTTTTTGCTTTTGTGATATTACACTTCAATCACTACCGGCAAGACCATTGGCCTTCTTTGAGTTTTTTGATACAGGAAATTACCCATTTTTTCTCTTATTTCATTACGAACATGTGTCCATTTAACTGGTTTTTCCTTGGCTTTTTGTTCTACGATTTGTCTTACTTTTTTTCTAGCCTCTTCAACTAGCTCGCGAGACTCTTTCATATAGATAAAGCCCCTTGAAATAATGTCAGGATTTTGCAGTAATTTACCTGTTTTTTTATTAACTGTAACTATTACAGTAAACATGCCAAATTCGCTCATTACTTGACGATCACGAAGAACTATTTGGCCAATATCACCAACACCAAGCCCATCTATGAAAATATAGTCGGTTTTGGCTTTTTTGTCGGATATTCCAACTTTTTTATTCTTTGATTCCAAGATTGAACCGTTATCTAGTATAAAGATGTTGTTTTTGTTAAAACCGGTTTCTATGGCTAGTTTTGCAGCTTCTTTTAAAAAGTAGTGATTGGCATAAACAGGTAGATAGTAGGTTGGTTTTACTTGTTTTATTACTTCTTTAATGTCTTCGGCATTACAATGTCCGCTAGTATGCACATCCATAATGCCGGTATGTATCACATTATCGCTTTTTCTGTACAAATCATCTTTGATTCTTTGAATAGTTCTTTCGTTCCCAGGAATAACCGAAGAAGAGAAGACAACAGTATCTTTTTTATTTATTTGAATGTATCTGTGTTTTCCCTTTATAATTCTAGATAAAACCGCATTACTTTCACCTTGCGCGCCTGTACAGATGATAACTATTTTATTCTTTGGATATTTAGCTATATTTTTAATATCAATCAAAACCCCCTTAGGGACTTTAACATAACCCAGCTCTTTAGCAATTTCAATGTTCATTTTCATGCTATATCCATCTAAAGCTACTTTTTTCCCTGTTTTCCAAGAATGTTCTATGATTTGTCCAATTCGTCTTACTTGAGAGGAAAAAGTCCCAATAATTACTCTTTCCGGAGCAGAATCAATAAGCTTTTTAAGATTTTCATACATTGTTATTTCTGGAGTAGGTGTTTTATAGTCTGTTGCTCCCAAACTTTCAAGCATTAAGAACGTTGGTTTTGGTAGTTTTGCCAGTTCGGCATAAGACATTACCCTGTTTCCTTTTTCATCTCTTTCAAGAGTCCAGTCACCCGGATGAATGATTGTTCCCTCTGGAGTAGTTAAGGTGGCTCCAACAGCATCCATGATAGAATGTTCAACATCAAAAAAGCCGACTTTAAAAGCACCTAATTGAATCTTTTGATTTAAAGATTTTATTAAGGCTATATTTAACAGCTTAGAAGATTTTTTTTGATTATCTTCCATTTTTCGTTTAATTGAGGCGATTGTAAAGTCTCGACCAATAACAAGAGGATAACCAAGCTGGTTTAAAAGTATCGGAGCAGCTCCAATATGATCAAGATGACCATGACTAAAGATTACACCGCGAATATTTTTCTCTTTTCCTTTTAAATAAGAGATATCAGGTACAATATAGTCTACTCCAGGCATATCTTCTTCTGGAAACTGCATACCCATATCAAGTATTACAATATCTTCGCCATACTCAAAAACAGTCATATTTCGTCCGACTTCTTCTTGTCCTCCTAAAGGAATGATTTTTAATGTTTTGTTTTGAGAAAACCTTCCTGGCTTTCTTCTTTTATTTGAGTGAGTTTGTTGCAAATAAGGTTTTTTAATTGTTTTTTTACCTTGTTCTTTTGTATAAGGTTTGGAAAACGTTGTTTTCTTTTGCATTTTTGGCAAAGGTTTTTTAACATCTTTTTCTTGTGCATTAAATATTTTAGGAGCTTTTGTGTAGCGCCTAATAGGTTTTTTGTTTTCTGTCATAAAATGAATTGTGTAAATACTTTACCTCTCCGATAGGTAAAGTTAGTTAATTATTTAGTTAGATAATAGTGTGGGAACGGGGAGACTTGAACTCCCATGGACTGATGTCCACTAGCCCCTCAAGCTAGCGCGTCTACCAATTCCGCCACGTTCCCCAAATACAAAAATGGGTTACCAATTGGTAATTTTATTAAATAAGTTTATTTTTAGTAACTTCTCCCATTAATTTAAGTTCAGAGGGAGTTAAATATTATAAAACTTTTTTAAGTCGTTTTTTATAGTCGCGGCGCAAGAAGTATAGTTTAGCGCGTCGAGTTTTTATCTTGTGAAGTAGCTCAATTTTTTCAATTGTTGGTAAAGCAAGAGGAAATATTTTTTCTACGGCGATTCCGTTGGAAACTTTTCTAATAGTAATAGTAGCACCTGCTTCATTACCACCTTTACGGGCTAAAACAGTACCTTCAAAGTATTGAAGACGTTCTTTAATCTCTCCTTTTGGATTTTTTTCTTTAATCTTTTGCCAAAGCTTAATAACCATACCAGGCTTTACATCAGCTGGAGAAATAAGATCAGTTTTTTGAGAGCTTTTAGCTTTTTTCTTGTTATTAGTTTCAGGCTCTTCTGCTTTATCTTCAAGTTTCTCGTTATTTTGCTTTTTATCATCCTGTTCCAACTCTTTTTCTTTCTCGGTTTTTGGATTCACTTCACTGTTTTTTGGTTTATCCTCAGTAGTTTCAGCGGAGGATGGTTTTTTTGTATCTTTTTCTTCGGACATATATTAATTAGCTTATAGCTTCACTAGCTTTTTAAAAAATTATTTGTTTTCTGCTGGCTTTTCTTCTTTTTTCTCTTCCTTTTTTTCTTCAGTAGCAGGTTTGTCTTCAGATTTTACGTCTTCTTTTGCTTCTTGCTTAGACTCTTCTGTTTTTGGTGCTTCTTTAGATTCTTCCCCTTCTTCTTTTTCTTTCTTCTTTGGAGAAGTCGCTTTTATTTTTTTAGCATCGATAATTTTTTCATCAATAAAAAGATTATGAAGAGTTACAGACGGCTGAGCGCCAACACCTAGCCAATATTTAATTCTATCGGTTTTTAGATTAACGGTATTTGGCTTAGTTCTTGGGTTATAAGTTCCAAGATTTTCAAGATAATCTCCCCAAGGATCTTTTCTTTTGTCTAAAACAATAACCCTATAGATAGGTTGTTTTTTCTTTCCCATTCGTCTTAATCGAATTGATAACATAGCATTAGTCGAAAGTCTATAAAGTTAATTTTTTTATAGCTTTAACTTTTTTAATTTATTTGTTTAACAAAAAAATCGGTTACTTAACATGAGTAACTTATTATTTTTAAATTTTAACATAGTATAAAAAAAAGTCAAGGGATAGCGGTAAAACGGCTTGATTATTAGATAAAAATGTTGTAGCCTGTATATAGATTCATTATCTAATAGGTTTATTAATATATGAACAATAAAAAACTTAAAGATTTTTTGGCTAAAAATAACCAGCCTGGATTTCGTTATAAACAAATTGTAAAAGCAGTTTATCAAGATGCGGTTGCGTCTTTTAGTGATATTTCGACTTTGCCTAGAGGTTTGCGTGATTTATTGGGTAAGAAAATTGATATTTTGCCTTTTAAGGTGATTGAGGCTGTTGTGTCAAAAGAAAAAAAAGCAATAAAAGCCTTATTTGAGCTCTCTGATAAAAATATAATTGAGTCAGTGCTTATTTCTCCAAAGCCCGGAACATGGTCGGCGTGTATCTCGTCTCAAGTTGGGTGTGCTTTGTCTTGTAAATTTTGCGCAACTGGGCAAATGGGAATAAAGAGAGATTTAACCAGTGATGAAATTGTTAGTCAAGCGATTTTTTGGAGACAATATTCACGCGAATATAATATAGAAGGGTCGTATGCCAGCATTGTTTATATGGGAATGGGAGAGCCGTTTAAAAACTGGGAGAACGTTAGGGAGAGCATTAAAATTCTTACAGATAAAGATCTGGGGAATTTTCCAAATCGCGGATTGTCAATATCAACATCAGGCGTTGTTCCTGGAGTTAAAAAATTTGCCAATGAATTTAAACAAGTGAACTTGGCGATATCACTGCACTTTGCCAACAATGAAAAACGCAGTAAATATATGCCTATAAATAAAGCATATGACTTAGAGGCCTTGAAAAATGCTTTACAATATTATTTTAGCAAAAATAAGAGAAAAGTTTTTATTGAATATATTATGTTGAATAATATTAATGATAGTGAAGGTGATGCTCAAGAACTGATTGATTATTTGCTTTCAATTGAAAACAAAAAACTTTTGCATGTAAATTTAATCAGATATAATACAGTTGATAATAATTTTACTCCATCATCAAGAGAAAGAGTAAAAGATTTTCAAACTTTTTTGCTTGATCAAGGTATTTCATGCACAATTCGTAAAAGCATCGGAGACGACATCCATGGAGCCTGCGGACAGTTAGCGGGAAAAAGCAAATAAAAAATTTGTTTGCTAAGGAGCTTCGAGTGTTTGACTTTTACGGTATTTAACTATAGTTTATTAATAAACAACAGTAAGCACCTTTGACAATTTAAAAATAAAAAAACAATAACAGGAGAGTTGATTATGGAAAAAAGAAGAGTTGTAGTAACCGGGATGGGTTTAATCTCTAGTATCGGTAGTTCTGTAAAAGAAGTTGCCAGATCACTTTTTGAGGGTAAATCAGGAATTAAGTATTGCTCAGAGTATAAAGAAATGGGTTTGCTATCTCAAATCGCCGGGTCATTACCTGATCCAATAAAAATGATTAGCAAGAACAAAATAAAGCGTTTTATGAGTAAAGGGGCGGCTTTTGCTTACTTGGCGATGGTACAGGCTATAAATGACGCTAATTTATCTGAAGATTTTATTGTTAATCCCAGAACAGGATTGATAGTTGGAACCGGCGGTGGTTCGCCAATCAGCTCTGACTTAGTAGCTGAAACTGTTAGAAGCAAAGGGTTTAATAGATTACGTCCTTTTTTTGTTCCAAAATGTATGGTTAATTCGCCCTCAGCAAACTTAGATGTTTTGTTTGGTATAAAAGGAATTTCTTTTTCTCTGGGGTCCGCTTGTGCAACGGGCGCACACTGTGTTGGCGAGGCTTGGGAAAAGATAGTTCATAACAAGCAAGACATTATATTTGCCGGAGGAGCTGATGAACAAGACTGGATTATTGCTTCAGCCTTTGATAGTGCTAATGCCTTGTCAAGGCGAAACAATAATCCCACGAAGGCGTCTAGGCCTTACGACAGAGATCGTGATGGTTTTGTTATAGCTAGTGGTTCCGGCATTTTGATCTTAGAGGAGCTTAACCATGCTTTATCACGTGGAGCTAAAATTTACGCTGAGATTATCGGATATGCAGCAACCTCTGATGGGTTTAGCATGGTTGTTCCTTCCGGAGAGGGCGCTGAAAGATGTATGCAAGATGCTCTGAGTGTAGCGGAGATTAGCAGCAGTAGTGTTGATTATATTAATCCTCACGGAACAAGTACACCACTTGGAGATATCGTTGAGCTAAAAGCCATTAAAGAAGTTTTTGGTAATGATATACCTTATATTAGTTCAACAAAATCTTTAACCGGCCATGGTCTTGGTGCAACCGGAGTTCAAGAACTTATTTATTCAATTATAATGATGAAAAATTGTTTTATCTCGGCATCCGCTAACATTGAAAATCTTGATTCAGAAGCAGAAAGCTTTCCAATTTTAACCAAGCGCTTAAATGGATACTCTCCTAACGTTGTAATGTCTAACAGCTTTGGCTTTGGAGGAACCAATGCTGTTATTATAATGAAAAAAATTTGAAAACCAATTTTTATTGGAAAAAAACAGGAAGCTTTTAAGTAAGCTTCCTTTTTAATTGGATCTATATTTTTTACCGCGCGGCGTTTGTTTTTGCGTCTTCAAGTTTTATGCTTAAAACTTTGGAAACCCCTTTTTCTTGCATGGTTATGCCATACAAAACTTTAGCCACCTCCATTGTGGCACGGTTGTGGGAGATTGTGATGAATTGCGTTTTATGAGAAAGATCTTTTAAAATTTTAGCAAAGCGAATTGAGTTAGCTTCGTCTAAAGCGGCGTCTACTTCATCTAAAATTACAAAAGGAGAAGGATTAATTGAGATGATAGCGCAAATTAAAGCGATTGATGTCAAAGATTTTTCACCACCCGACAAAATATGGATGTCTTTCAGTTTTTTACCATGAGGCGCGGCTTGAATATCAATACCTATTTCCTGCTTTTCTTTATTTTTTGATTTCTCTTTTACTTCTTCATTGTTCTCTTCTTCATTTTCATCTGAATCTTCTGTTGGAATATTTATTATATTTTTAATTAACTTTGCCTCTCCGCCATCAAAAAGAGTTTTAAAATATTTATTGAACTGTTTATTAATTTTAGAAAAAGATTCGTCAAATTTATTTTTAATTATTTTATCAAGATCAGCGATAATGCCGGTTAGCTTTAGACTGCTTTCCTCCATATCTTCTACTTGTTCACTTAAAAATTCATAACGCTCTCTTACTTCTTTGTGCTCCTCTATTGTCTCCGGGTCTATTCCCCCGATCATACTTAGTTGATTTTTTAGTCTATGGATTTTATTTTCGTCTATTTCTTCTTGAGATTCTGTTATGTTTAACTTGCTTAAACTTTTTATTTCTTCTCGTATTTCTTTTTCCAAGCCTTCTTTCCTGGTTTCTTCTTTTGTTAATCTGATAAGGACTTCGTTGATTTCGTTTTTACTTCTATTTAGTCTAATCTGTTCGCTTTGAATTTTATCTTGCAAAGAAAATGTTTTGTCTTTTTTATCTTGTTCTTGTCTATTAAAATTATCTAAATTATTTTTGACTTCTTTTATTTTTTTATCGATTTCTCGAATTTTTTCATTGAGTTTTTGCTCGTTATCTTGTAACTCTTTTAAAGAGGTTTTTTGGTCAGCAACCTGATTTTTTTTGATTTCTTGTTTAAGGTTATCTAACTCTTCTTTGATTTCTTTTATTCGAGATTTTATCATTCGCTCTTTTTCTTCGTTAACATTTTTGTTTATCTCTAAACTGCTTAATTTATTTAAAATTTCATTTTTAGAGCTCAGTAAATCTTCTTGATCTTCTTTGATTTTATTTATTTTTTGAGTTACCCGCACTTCATAATCGTTGTTTTCTTTTTTGGAAAGTTCTTTTAAATTATCTTTAATTTTTTCAGCGTTGTTTTTGATTTTTTGAAAATCTTGTTGTTCTTTAGCTAGTTCAATTTGTTTAATTAACTCTCTTTGCTTCAAAATAATTTTTTGTAAAAGCTCATCCCAGTTTTTGTTGTCCGAAGAAAAAGTTTGTTCGGACATTTTTTCCAGCTCCAACTTTAAATTATTTATTTTCTGGCTAATTTCAGCAAGATTTTTTTCTTCACGATTTATTTTTTGATTAATCATTTTGCCTTCTTCTGCTATCAGCTCAAGTTCGTTTTTTATTTTATTTTCCTGCAAAATTAAATCATCTTTACTCCGCGTAATCCAGGCTAAATCAAGTTTACCTTCTTTTTTATACTCTAAGTTTATTTCACCCTGGACAATCGTAAGTTTTTTAAAGAGTTTGTTTTTTTCACTGTTAAAATCATCAAATTTTTCTTTTAGTTCATTAAATCTTTCGCTACGACTGCTGTCAGAGGCTAAAATCGCCAGCTCTTTTTGAAAAACCAAAAAATTTTCGCCGATTTCTTTATCTGCTTGTTTTTTATTTTTCAGCTCTGAATTTATCTCAGTTATTTTATCTTGTAAACCAAAATACAGATTGCTATAGTGTTTTATTTGCAAACTTTCCAGTTCGGTTTTTATTTTTTCGCGTTTTTCCAGTTTTTTAACTTGACGGGATAAGAGTCTTAAGTGCGGTTCAAGTTCGTTTAAGCTGATTTTAATTTGTTCCAAGTTTATTTTAGTGCGATTTAAATTGTTGATAGTTCTGTGCCTTTTAATTTGATACTGTTTAACCCCAACAGCTTCATCGAAAAATTCTTTTCTTTCTTTTACCCCAGCTTGCAAGATATAGTCGATCATTCCCTGTCCAACAATACTAAAACTTTTTTGCCCAAAGTTAGCTTTAGCCAAAAGCATAGTAATATCAGCTAAACGAGCCTTAGATTTATTTAAAAGGTATTCACTGTCTCCGTTTCGGTATAATTTTCGTGTAATCATTAGCTCAGAATATTCAATCGGCAGGACTTTATCGTGATTGTTTATAAAAATAGACACCTCGGCCATGCCAAGTTGAGACTTTCCTCCAGCACCATGAAAAATAACGTCATGAGATTTTTTTCCACGAAGTAGTTTTAAACTTTGCTCACCCAAAACCCAGCGGATAGCATCCACGACATTTGATTTCCCGGATCCGTTAGGTCCAACAACAGCTGTTATACCTTTATTGCCCTTTTCAGGTTCAGGAAAGATAAATTCAGTTTTATTAGCGAAAGATTTAAAACCGCGAATTTCAATTTTTTCTAGAAACATAGAATTAGTCAAAAGTCCATAAAGTCCATAAAGTCAAAAGTCACACGACTTTCGACTTTATGGACTTTTGACTTTCGACTGCATTATAGCAAGGTATTGACAATATGGCAATTGTGTATTAAAATGTGGTTATTGAATTGCCAAAAGGCCGTTCATTTTTTATCTAGATTTTTTGTTTAAACGACGATGGCCCCATCGTCTAGTGGTTAGGACATCAGGTTTTCATCCTGAAAACAGGGGTTCGATTCCCCTTGGGGCTACCAATTTAAAAAGGTTCTCAACCAAAGGTTGACCAGCCTCTAGCTGGGATTCCCCTTGGAGTTATGACAAACATAAAACCGCCAATAATGGCGGTTTTATTATGTTTAATTTGATAAATAACAAATTACCCTCAATGAACAACTCTCCCAATTTCTGATTGTGTGTCGGGTAAATCATGCTTCTTTTCATATTCTTTTAAAGCATCTTGTATTTCAAAAACATTACCATTATGCTCATTCATGTCTATTCCATATTTTTTTGCCACCCCATACATTTTTAAAGCTGTTTTAATATTATTAATATCTCTTATATTTATTGAGTCCGCGTCTCCAAAATTCAAACCAAATTCTTCCATTCTGTCATCCAGCTCTTTTGCCTCTATAATTAACTCGGCATCGCTGCCTGGGTATGTGCCAAAACCGGTCCATCTTTTTCTTGCAGCATTATGTATATTATTTGCAGAAACACCTCTTTCTGTTAACCCAATAATTCCAGCTGCTATGTTAACTCTCTCTTCTTCTTCTTTAGCTTTTACTTCCTCAATACTGTCTCTTACCTCGTTATTGCTCATACCTTTAGAATTTATTCCTCGCAACTCAGCCTCTTTGATTAATTCATGCTCTCTTATGGTATTTTGTAGTTCTCTTCTTGTTTTACCGGAAACATCAATGTTATTTTTAGCAGCATATTTAATTTCATCAATATACCGATAGAAGCTCTTTAACTCGTCAAATGCCTTATCGTAAAAATTAGTATTTGATTCATATTGTACTGGTTTTCCTTGCTCTCTAAACACTCCTCTCATTTCTTTTTTTTCGTCATCTGTTTCAGCTGATTCATAATCTTTATTGGTTACTCGTATATCTCTTCGATCTTTCAGTTTTGACAAAAAATTTTCAGTTAAATGTATCTGCACATCTAGCAATATTTTGTCTTGCTCGGCTTCCTCCATATTTTTAGTAATGAAATCCAATATTTCTTTTTTTCTTTTTTCTGTTATGTCTTCCTTGATTATTGAAAATTGGCTATTGAACATGCTAGCCATTTCACGAGCTAATTCTTCGTCTTTTATTCGACCAGCGTCTTCAGGAGATGTGTCAATGGTGTTTTTTATAACTTCTTTTGGTGTAATATTTAATTTTTCTGACATATTTTTTTATTAATAGTTATTATTTTTTATATATAATATTATACCAAGTGATAAAAAAATTGCAATATTTCAGAAAATCAAAGCCCTAATTTTTTCTCAGGTTATTTCATGTGTAGATTGATTAATTTATCTACATGCTCAAGTAATCCTCGGGTGCGTTCAGTATGTTGATTAATCATTTTTTAATATATTATTTTTTCTTACTATTTTTACTGTCTGTTAAGTTTCCCATGTCTCGAGTTACATCTTAATAATGGCTACAAAAAAGAAAAGGAGTGACTGAAAAGTCGCTCCTTTTTTGTTTTTTTAGGCAGATTAGCCACACGAGTCGCTTGGATCGTTAGCCTCACAAATTTTGCATATTATATTATACACTATCACCTTTCGTGGTTCCTGTGTTAGCCCCCATGTTTCGTTTTTTCTTTTCTCGCACTGAATTAAAAATTGACACCCAATACATGATTTCCATTTTTCGTTAAGCTTACAGCCAATTATTTTTTTACATCTTCTACAATACATTAGGCTGTCCATTTTGCCCTCCTTTTTGACGGTTTTTATATATAATATAAGTACCTATAAAGATCAAACATTTGATTTAGCATAGCAATAATTAGCTAATTGTCAAGGTGAAATTGTTGAATTTAGTAAATTTGCTTTTTTCTTTTTGCTCTGTTAAAATAAATAAACATTTAATTTTATTTAATATTTATATTATGGGAGACTTACAAAATCCAAAAACAGAGAGATTAAGTTGGGATGAAACTTTTATGAATTTGGCGCTTCTTATTTCAGAGAGAACAGCCTGCAAGTTTCATTCAGTTGGAGTTGTTTTTGTTGGTGAAAACCATCGAATTATTTCTTTGGGATATAATGGCCCAACCGAAGGAGATTATCATTGTATCGATGTGGGGTGCGCTAAAGTAGACGGTGATCCAAAAACCGGAGAATTAAAAAAGTGTCGAGGAGCACACGCAGAAGTTAATGGAATTATTAACGCTCAAGATACCAGGCGACTGCGCGGAGCAACAATGTACTCCACCTTAACACCATGTTATGATTGCATGAAGGCGTTAAACAACGCTGGGATAAGAGAGATTGTATATTTTAAAGAGTACGAAAGAATAAAAGAAGGCGGAAAAGAAACTGTGAAAGAGGATGAAGTTTGGGATCTAGCCGAACGCCGCGGAATAAAAATAAGAAAATACGACGGCAAAACACTTTTAAAAATAGAAGAGCATAATTTATCATGTCCGGGATGCAAATAAAAATATTTTAAACATATGATCTTAGGAATAAAAAAACTTCACGAATTAGTGAAAAAACAAAAATTAGTAGAAAATTTATGTGACCGGGAATTAAACAATCCGGAGGGAGCCGGATTTGATTTACGAATGGGTGAGGTTTATGAATTAGAAGGAGATGGATTTCTAGGAGTTGAAGAAAGAGATACGCCCGAAGTAAAATTGGTTGCGAAAGACAACCCGGAATTATCTGAGAAAGAAAATAGCTTTGTTTTTGAGCCTGGAAAATATTATTTAATCAAGACAATGGAGAAAGTTAATTTACCAACAACTTTATCTGGAATAATTTTTCCAAGAACAACATTATTTCGCTCCGGTTTAGGGTTATTCAACGGCATAGTCCAGCCCGGCTACTCCGGAGAACTAACATTCGGAATCCGTAATTTAGGAAAAAGCAATATTAACGTATCATTCGGCGCACGTGTTGTACATATTACTTTCCAAGAAGTCCTAGGCGAAGGCAATCAATACAAAGGACAATGGCAAGGCGGTCGAGTAAGCACTGACGGACAAGAAGTGCAAATTTAAGCGGAAATATATAAAAAAATGTAAAAAATATCTCGACAAACTCTAAAAACACCTATAAAATGGAGCTAAGAGGGTAAAAAATAAGATTTTTATTTAAAAGTAATTTATGGATTTTTATAACTATTTTAAAATTTACAAGAAAGAACTTAAAGTTGATCTAGAGAAGGAGTATCAGAAATTATTTAAAAAAGGTGAGATTGACTTTAATTATTTAATTGAAGCTTCGGCTGTTTATTCTTCTAATATTGAAGGAAACTCAATGGATTTGAATTCTTTTATGAACTCTAAAGGGTTAAAAGTCAAACAAAGGCCTAAAGAATTTGTTGAAATTACAGACTTGGTAAAAGCTTACAATTTTTCTCAAAAATATAAATTAACTGAAAGTAATTTTTTAAAAGCTCATAAAATTTTAAGTAAAACTTTTTTGGTTGAATCAAGACAAGGCGTTTATCGCGAAGAAAAGGTCGGTGTTTTTGATTCAGGAGGCTTGGTTTATTTGGCAGTAGAACCGGAAAATGTAAAAAAGGCAATGAAAGATTTTTTTCAAATGATTAATGATCTTTTTAAAAAAGAAATGACCACAAAAGAAGTATTTTTTTGGGCATCAATTATTCATTTACGCCTAGCTCATATCCATTCTTTCTCCGATGGTAATGGGCGAATAGCGCGACTTGCTGAAAAATGGTTTTTAGCCTCAAAGCTAGACGGGAGAGCGTGGGGTATTCAATCAGAGAAATATTATAAAGAAAACTTAAACCAATATTACAAAAAAATAAATTTAGGAGTAAATTATTATGAGCTTAATTACGATAAGTGCATTCCATTTTTATTAATGCTGCCAAAGGCGTTTTAAATTTACGGTGAACCCCTAAATTAAAAGATAATAAATATAGCTCTTTAAAATAGAATATTTATTGAAGGAATAAACAGGATAGAAAAACAATAACTTTTACAGGAGGGTTTATTAATGAGTGATAACGAAATTATGGTTGTAAACACAGGAGCATTGTTTGGGGTCTTTAACCCTTGCCCTTTTAATGGGTTTATGGATAACAGCATGACTTGTTACGAGCAAAGGATTTTAGATAATTTTGAATGGATGGACAAAGATTTGGCTGAAAAAAATCAAAGATACAAACAGCCGGTTGGATATTCAGTTATTTGTAATCCGGAGCTACAAAAGATATTTGTTTATCAAAGATCATCTAAGGATAAAGAATATCCAGAGAAAAGACTCCAAGGCAAATGGTCGTGCGGTATTGGCGGTCATATTGAAAAAGCAGACTACACTTTTGCTGATCCAATATACGATAGCCTTACAAGGGAACTACTTGAAGAGGTTGAAATAATGGGTCGCGAAAAAAAGCCTAAAGTTATTGGTTATATCAATGACGATTCAAACGACGTAGGCAAAGTTCATTTTGGTATTTTGTATGTTGTTGAGACTGATGCAGAAGTAGCTAGGCCAAGAGATCCGGAGATCAAACAGGGAGGTATGATTTCAATTGATCGATTTAAAGCAAGATGTTCTTCTTCTCATTTCAAAGTTGAAAATTGGTCAAAAATTGCGCTAAAACCATTGTTGGAATATTTTGAAAATAAATAATTCCTATTCCCTTTCCTTTTATGGGCGAGAGTTCACCTCGCCCCTTTCAATAAATATTTTATTTTTAAAAATAAAATCAAATAACTAACAACAATTTTATGCATCCAGAATATCAATATCTTAATTTATTAAAAGACATTAAAGAGAATGGTTCTGATAAGAAGCTTTTTTTTACTCCTGAGGTTTTGGCTGAGTATGAAAAAAAGGAACAGGAACCACCCTGTATTCGATCTGTCTTTGGTAGGCAGATCCGGTTTGATTTGTCGCAAGGGTTTCCGCTTTTGACTACTAAAAAAACTTTTTTGCGTGGAATCATTGTGGAGCTTTTGTGGTTTTTGAAAGGAGATTCTAATATAAAATATTTAATAGATAATAATATCCATATTTGGAACGAGTGGACTTGGAAAGTTTATCATAAACATTGTTTGAAAAATGATCCTGAGAAAGATTTAACACAAGAAGATTTCATTGCGAAAATAAAAGAACTTCCGGAAACAGATGAGTTTGTTGTAAAATGGGGAGATTTAAAAGGTGTTTACGGAAGACAGTGGCGAAGATGGCCGGCTTCTGATGGGCGAGAAATCGATCAGCTTGGTTGGGTGATCGAAGGATTGAAAACAAAACCATATCGAAAAAGTTATATGGTCTCAGCTTGGAACCCTGATTTTATTTATGCAATGGCCTCTCCCGGAAATGCTACCGAAGCGCCACCGGCTTGTCACACAGTTTTTCAATTAGCCGTTGTGAACGATAAATTAAATTTAGGACTTTACCAAAGAAGCGCCGACGCCTTTTTGGGAGTTCCTTTTAATATCGCCAGTTACGCACTTTTGCTTCAAATGATTTCACAGGTTGTTGGAATTCCAGCCGGAGAGTTTGTTCATACCTTTGGGGATGTGCATTATTACTCAAACCATTTAGACGCTATCAACGAACAATTAAAGCGAGAACCAAAACCGTTTCCAACAATGAAGTTAAACAAAGATATAAAAAATATAGACGATTTTAAATACGAAGATTTTACTCTGGAAAATTATGAATATCATTCTCCTTTACGAGCGGAAATCGCTAATATAGGAGGGTTTTAAAATATGTTATCAATTATTTGTGTAATCGGAAAAAATCGAGAAATAGGTTTTCAAAATAAACTTCTTTGGGATATTCCTGAAGATATGAAGCATTTCAAAGATGTTACTTTTGGGTGTACTGTGATTATGGGAGATAAGACTTTTGAGTCAATTGGAAAGGCTCTTCCGGGACGAAAAAATATTATTGTTACTCGAGATGAAAATTATAAAGCTGAAGGTTGTGAAGTGAGCAACTCCTTGGAAGATACACTTACTTGGGCAAAAGAACAAGACAAAGAAATTTTTGTTATTGGCGGGGGGCAGATTTATAAACAATCATTACCTTGGGCAGATAAATTATATTTGACTTTAGTTGAGGACGCTCCGGAGGCCGATACTTTTTTCCCGGATTTCTCAGGGTTTAAAGAAATAAAAAGCAGTGAGCAAAAAGAACACAATAAAATTAAATTTAGATTTGTGGAGTATGAAAAATAAAAAAATATTTGCCGTGGTAGGTATGACCGGCTCAGGCAAAACAGAGGTGGTTAAATATCTGCAGAAGAAACTTGATTGCGGAAAAATTTATTTTGGAGAAATTACTTTTGAGCGAATGAAAAGAGAAAAGATTGAGGTAAGCTATAAAAATGAACAGATTATGAGAGAAAAAATAAGAGCTGAAAAAGGAATGGGAGCTTACGCAGAGTTATCTTTATTAAAAATAAAAAAAGCTTTAAAAGAAAATGATGTAGTTGTTGTTGAAAGTTTATATAGTTGGAGTGAATATAAAATTATTAAAGAAAAATATCCAAATAATTTTCAGGTAATTGCAGTGCATGCCTCACCAAAGATAAGATTTTTACGTTTAAAAAATAGAAAAAACGAAAGACCAATGAAAACCAGAAAAGAATTTATTACCAGAGACTTTAGTGAAATTGAAAATATAGAAAAAGGTGGACCAATCGCCAGGGCTGATTATATGATAGTTAATGAAGGAAGTTTAAAAAAGCTGTACGCAGAACTTGATAAAATCTTATGTCTTACGTGAAGAGATAAAAAAATTTCTAAGGTTGCCGAAAGGGCAACCTTATTTCTTGTCAGCTTATTTTTAATGTGATAGTCTCAAAATATGAAATACGATGTAATTATTGGGATGGAAATTCATGCCCAATTAAAAACTAAATCCAAGATGTTTTGCAACACATCTAATAACGGCGAGAACATGGCGCCGAATACCGCTATTTGTGAGGTTTGTACCGGTCAGCCCGGGACTTTGCCGGTAATTAATATGCAGGCAATTGAGTGGACGGTTTTAACCGGTCTGGCTTTGGATTGTCAGATTGCCGAGCAAACTAAGTTTGATAGAAAAAATTATTTTTATCCGGACTTGCCAAAAGGTTATCAAATTTCACAGTACGATCAGCCTATTTCTTTTGATGGTTTTCTTGAAATAAATGAACAAAAAATTAAAGTAATCAGAATTCACTTGGAAGAAGATACCGGCAAACTTTTGCATCCGGAAAATACTAACTATAGTTTAGTTGACTACAATCGAGCCGGTACGCCTTTAATGGAGCTTGTAACTGCCCCGGATATAAAAAGCGCTGAAACAGCTAAGAAATTTTGCCAAGAGTACCAAAAAATACTTCGTTATTTAGATGTGTCTGATGCAAATATGGAGAAAGGGCAGATGCGTTGTGAGGCTAATATATCCCTGCAAGAAAAAGGAGCATGGGAGCGAAAAGGTGATGAAATAGTTCCGAAGAAAGGTTGTAAGTTAAACGCTAAAATTGAACTTAAAAATATAAACTCTTTCAAAGCAATGGAGCGAGCCGTGAACTATGAAATAAAAAGACAGACAAAAGTTTTAGACGAAGGAGGAGAATTATTGCAGGAAACAAGAGGGTGGAACGATGCTAGCGGGAAAACCTATCATCAAAGAATTAAAGAATCAGCTCATGACTATCGCTATTTTCCGGAGCCTGATTTGCCACCGCTTGATTTAAAAGAAACAAAAGAAAAAATAAAGAAAGACCTACCTGAGCTTCCGCAAGAAAAAGTAAAAAGGTTTGTCGAAGAGTATGGCTTTATTAAAACGAACGCTGAGTTGATTGCTGAAAATAAAGATTTAGCAAATTATGTTGAGAAGGTTATTTCAGAGTTAAAAGCCTGGCTTGTATCTTTACCGGAAGTTGAAGGTAGTAACGATGAAATTTTTGAACAAAATAAAAAGAAAATCGCTAAATTGGTTTCCAATTGGCTTATAAATAAACTCGGAGGTTTAATGAGAAATGGAGATGACTTGAAATCAAAAATTACCCCGGAAAATTTTGCTGAATTTTTGACTTTAATTCATCAAAATAAAATCAACGCAACCTCTGGAATGAAAATTTTGGAGATAATGTTTAACAAAGGCGAAGACCCATCACAAATTTTAGAAGAAGGAGACTTTGATCAAATTGAAGACAATTCTGTTTTAGATAAAGCTATTAAAAAAGCTATTGCAGACAACCCAAAAGCAGTTGAAGAGTATAAAGGAGGAAAGTTAAATGCTATCCAATTTCTAGTGGGTCAAGTAATGAAAGAAACAAAAGGAAAAGCCCAACCACAGACCGTCAAGGGAATATTAGAAGATAAATTAAAATAAAAAATATGGACTTAATAATCGTTGAGTCGCCTACTAAGGCGAAAACTATCTCTAAATTTTTAGGAAGTAAATATAAAGTTACTTCTTCTTTTGGACATATCCGAGATTTGCCGAAAAGTACAATGGGAGTTGATATTGAGCACAACTTTGAGCCTAAATATGTTATCCCAACAAAAGCTCGGAAGAGAGTTAACGAACTTAAAAAATTAGCAGAGAAAGCCGAGAATATTATTCTGGCACCCGATGAAGATCGAGAGGGAGAGGCAATCGCGTGGCATTTAGTTGAGGCGCTTGATTTAGAAAAAAAAGATTCTTCAAAAATTAAACGAATTGTTTTTCACGAGGTAACCAAAACTGCCATTCAAGAGGCTCTTAATAATCCGCGAGAGATAAATCTGGATATGGTTGATGCGCAACAAGCCAGGCGAGTTTTAGACAGACTGGTTGGTTATGAACTTTCTCCTTTTTTATGGCGTAAGGTTGTGAAAGGTTTATCCGCCGGTCGCGTGCAATCGGTGGCTGTTCGTTTGATTGTAGAGCGCGAAAGAGAAATTCAAGCCTTTAATAAAGAAGAGTACTGGACAATAGAAGGAGATTTTACCAAAGACAAGGATAATTTTATCGCTAAATTATCAAAAATAGATAATAAAACACTTGGGAAGCTTGATATCAAAAATCAAAAAGAAGCAGAAAAAATAGAGCAAGATGTGAACAAGAAAACTTTTAAAGTTTTGAGCGTTACAAAAAGGGATGGTAAAAAATCTCCGTCGCCACCATTTACTACTTCCTCTTTACAACAACAAGCAAATAATAAATTAGGTTTTTCAGCTAAAAAAACAATGATGATTGCTCAGCAATTGTATGAAGGTTTGAGCTTGGGAGTGAAGGAGTCTACCGGTCTGATTACTTACATGAGAACAGACAGTTTAAATTTGAGTGATAAGTTTCTAGGTGAAGCTAAGGATTTTATTTCCAATAATTATGGAAAAGAATATGCGCTTAGTTCTCCGCGTAAATATAAGACAAAACAAAAATCAGCCCAAGAAGCTCATGAAGCAATCAGACCAACAGAAGCTTCTAATTCACCGGAAAAAATTAAAGATTATTTAAATTCAGATCAATTTAAATTGTATGATTTAATTTGGCGTCGAGCAGTTGCTTCTCAGATGGCGGAAAGCATTATTAAAAGTACCAGAGTAAAAATTATTACCGATGATAATAAATATGAGTTTTCCGTTAGTGGCAGTATTATTGTTTTTGATGGATTTTTAAAAATTTATCCGGGTCAAACAAAAGAGAAAATATTACCTAATCTTGAGGAAAATGATCCTCTAAATCTTTTGGAGTTAATCAAAGACCAACATTTTACCGAGCCACCAGCTAGATACAACGACGCCAGCTTGGTAAAAGTTTTAGAAAGCCATGGCATTGGTCGACCTTCAACTTATGCACCAACAATTAGCACTATTTTAACAAGAGGATATGTGGAGCGTGAGGGGAGAGCTCTTAAACCAAAGGATATTGCTTTTGTAGTAATTGATTTATTGATTAAACATTTCAATCAGATTGTTGACTATGAATTTACCGCTAAAATGGAAAATTCTTTTGATGAAATTGCCGAGGGCAAGAAAAAATGGCAACCTATAATTAAAGATTTTTATATGCCTTTCAAAGAAAACTTAGAACAAAAAGACAAAGAAATTAATAAAAAGGATTTGGGGATGGAGCAAGATACCGATGAAAAATGCGATAAATGCGGTGCCCCAATGATAATTAAAATGGGAAGATTTGGAAAATTTTTGGCTTGCTCAAAATTTCCAGACTGCAAAAATACCAAACAAATCAACGAACAAACAGGCGAAATAGAAGAGCCGGAAAAAATAGAAGAGAAATGTGATAAGTGTGGGAAAGATATGGTTATGAAACAGGGTAGGTTTGGCAACTTCCTAGCTTGCTCCGGCTATCCGGACTGCAAAAATATTAAATCCATAGAAAAAGGAACCGGAGTCGGCTGCCCGGAGTGCGGCAAAGGAGAAATTATAGAAAAAAAGACCAGACGCGGAAAAACATTTTATGCCTGCAACAAATACCCTGCCTGTAAAAAAGCCTTCTGGAGCAAACCAACCGGTAACAACTGCAAAAAATGCGGAGGCCCGCTAGTCTACGGAAAAGGCGAGACTGAAGTTTGTCCGGACAAGGAATGTAAGGGGTAGGATTGTTAAAATATTTAAGATTTTTAAAATAAAAAAGAACGACTTTAAAGTCGTTCTTTTTTATTTTAAAAAGTATTTTTTTATTTTTTCTGCAAGTATTTATAAATTCCGCTGACTGCTATGGATCCTTCTGAGGCAGCGGTTATTACTTGGCGGAATTTGTTTGAGGCGGTTGTGATGTCTCCGGCGGCGAAAATGCCCTTTATATTGGTTGATTGGTCTTCGCTTACTTTAACATAGCCGAATTTGTCTATTTTGAGCCCGAGTTCTTTTGGGAGGGCTAAACTTGGGAGTGATCCGATTTCGATAAATACGCCATCAACTAAAAGTTCATTTTTTTCTTTATAAGGAGTGTCTAAGGTTATTTCTTCAACTTTTTGATTTCCTTTTATTTCGGTTATATTAGTATTTGAAACTATTTCGATTTTAGGATTTGTTTTTATTTTTTCTTGCCAAACAGGTTCAGCTGTCATGTTGTCTTTTCTAAAAATCAAATAAACTTTTTTGGCGATTTTTGACATATAGTCAGCCGCCATTGCAGCACTGTCAGATCCGCCGGCAACAGCCACTGTTTTATCTTTAAAAAACATTCCGTCACAAGTAAAACAAAAAGAAACACCTTTCCCGATGAATTTTTCTTCTCCTGGAATAGCCAATTTTCTGTGTCCCATACCGGTAGCGAGTAAAATTGTTTTGGCTGAATATTTTCCATCCTTTTCTAAATCAACCGTAAAGGTATTGTCTTTTTCTTTTATAATTCCCTGAACCTCTTTTGTGATTATCTCTGCTTCAAATTTTTCTGCATGTTCTTTAAATTTATCCATTAACTTTTTACCATCAATACTTAAAAAGCCCGGATAGTTTTCAACTAAATGAGCCTCAGCTATTTGCCCGCCGTGCTCTCTGCCGATAATTAGATTTTTAATTTTATAACGAGACGCATAAATGGAAGCCGTATAAGCTGCCGGCCCTGCGCCAATGATTATTAAGTCGTACATAAATTTTTAATTATGAATAGTAAATTATGAATTATTTTTTTTGTTTTCTAAATACCCGGCTATTATTGCTGTTAGCGGGATAGATAGAATTAATCCAATACTGCCGGCGATTGAGCGGATTATTTCTTCGGCAATAAAGTTAAAGTTTAAAAATTTTAAATAAGACTCTCCATATTGGTTAAATAATAATAGTAAAAATAACGACGATCCAACATAAGCAAAGATTAAAGTGTTTGACATTGTCCCCATTATATCGCGACCAACGTTCATGCCTGATTTTATTAAATCAATTTTTTTAATTTCAGGGTGAGCTTTTTTTACCTCTGCTATTGTAGAAGATATCGACATCGCCACATCCATTACAGCACCAAGCGAGCCAATAATAATTCCGGCAAGAAGTAAACCTTTAAAATTTAAGTGAGGATAACTTGCAAAAAGAGCACGGGCATGTTCGTCGGAAAGACCGGTTAAATGTGTGTATTTACTAAATAAAATCGCTAAAATTGTGGCTACTAAAACTCCGCCCACAGTTCCTAAAATAGAGGCCAATGTTTTTTTCTTAAATCCACTGATTAAAGTTAAAGTAACAATAGCAATAATAGAAGAAATAACAAGAGCAAGTAAAATCGGGCTGGTGCCGGATAAGGCTTTTGGAATAAATAATTTAAAAATTAAAACAATGGAAACCGCTAAACTGATTATGGCTTTTAAACCTTGTTTGCCCCCGATTAAAAAAAGCGTTAGTAAAAATAAAACAATTAAAAAGATAAGGGTTGGCAAAACATAAAAGCTTTGTATTTGAGCCGTGTATTTACTGCCTTCTATTTCTTCTATGTAGACTAAAATTTTATTTCCTTGATCAACTTTTAAGCTCAACGGATTTGACGATAGAGTATTTTCTATTTCTTTTACATCCCCTTTATGCTCTCCGCTTAATATTTCAACTTTAATTTTTTGTTTACTAATTACTTCGCTGTCAGTTTTTTCAACAACTTCTTCAACGCTTATAACCCGAGCTTTTTCATACGCAGTTTTAATCTGTTCTTCATTTTGGGCGAGGGTAGGCGAGACGAGAAAAATATTAAATATTAAAAATAGCAAAATGAATATTTTTTTCATGGATTTTATTTTATAAAATTTGTAGCCCCAAGGGGAATCGAACCCCTGTTTTCAGGATGAGAACCTGATGTCCTAACCACTAGACGATGGGGCCAAGATTATTCCTCGTCTCCTCCAAATCTTCTATTTCTTTTTTCAAACCATTCAACAGCTTCATCTAGGTTTTTTTCTTTAAAACCGGGCCAGCAAACAGAAGGGAAATATAGTTCGCTGTATGAAGCTTGCCATAAAAGAAAACCGGAAAGACGTTGTTCCCCGGAGGTTCTTATTATCATATCAGGATCCGGCAATTCAGAGGTGTATAAATTATTATTTATTGTTTGTTCGGTGATTTTTTCTAAAGGTATTTTTTCTTTAATAATTTTTTTAACTGCCTTAACTATTTCTAATCTACCACCGTAATTTATAGCAATATTCAAAAGACCTTTAGTACAATTTTTTGTCTTTTCTTCCATGTTTGAAATAGCGTTTTGTAAGTCTTGAGATAATCTTGATTTTTCCCCGATAACCTTAACTTGTATTCCTTTTTCTTTGAAATATTTTACCTCTTTTATCATGCCTTTTTTAAGAAGGTTCATTAAATAATCAACTTCTTTCTTGCTTCTGCTCCAGTTTTCAGTAGAAAAAGCATAGACAGTTAAAATGTCTATGCCTCTATTAATGCACCATTCCCCAACTTGTTTAATTTTTTCGTAACCTTTCTTATGCCCGATAAGAGTTGGCAGTCCTTTGCTTTTTGCCCAGCGCCTGTTTCCATCTAAAATAATACCAAGATGTTTTAACTTTTTAGGCATAATTTATTTGGTTTCTTTGTGAGGGGTGTGAGCCTTGCAGTGCTTGCAATATTTTTTTAACTCTAAACGGTCTTTAATAATTTTTTTGTTTTTACGAGAATGATAGTTAATTCGGTGACACTTGGTACACTCAAATTTTATCAAATTATCTTGAGACATAGATTTGTTTATTTTTTAATTTATAAATTAGGGAGCCACCCGTCGGATTCGAACCGACGACCTATTGTTTACAAAACAATTGCTCTAACCAGCTGAGCTAGGGTGGCAAGTGTGGAGCCGACGCGCGGACTTGAACCGCGGACCCCTTCCTTACCATGGAAGTGCTCTACCACTGAGCTACGTCGGCTTTTTTGGGTTATCTATTTTTCCCCGACGCTTTTGTAGATACTTCCCAGTACGCCGTTAACGAATCTTCCCGATGCTTCTCCTCCGAATGTTTTCGCCAGCTCTATTGCTTCGTTTATTGCTACTTTAGCGGGGATGCTGTTGTCGTACATAAGCTCATAAACTCCGATCCTAAGCACATTTCTGTCTATGTTCGTGATTTGTTCTATTGGCCATTCCGGGGCATATTTTGCCAGGGTTTGGTCTATTTTTTCAATATTACTTATAACACCCTCTATAATATTTTCAATAAATTTTTTTTCGCTCGTTCCTGGCGCAAAATCCTGAATATTTCTTTCGCTTAATTCTTCTATTTTTTTAAGGATTGCTTTGTCTTTAAATTTTTTGTAATCAGAAGAAAACGACTCTCTAAAATCAAGTTGATAAAGAGTTTGCATAGCTACCGTACGACCAAGATGACGACTAGACATAATTTTATTTATTATCTTCTTTGTTTTCCTTGTCCGTTGGAGTTTTAGCGGAAGCGGATTTTTTAATTTTTTGAACCAATACTTGTTTTCCTTTATAGGTTCCGCAGTTTCCACAAACGGTGTGTGTTAGAATTTTTTCTTTACATTTTGGACAAGTTGCTAATTTGATTTTTTTTAACGCATCATGAGACTGTCTATTTTTGACAGATGATCTTGTGCGTCTTTTTTTCGGTACAGACATAGATAAAATTTTAAAAATTTAACTTGATAACAATATTAACAGATAAAATAAAAAAAGCAAGAGGGGATTGATTAAATCAACGTTACATTCGCTACTATATCTTCTTCTTTTTTGAATTTCATTAAACGAACTCCTTGAGTTGACCTGCCAAGTAGATTGACTGATTTTAGCGGTAAACGAATAATTTGACCGGCGTTTGAAATAATAATCAAGTCTTCATCCAAAGATTTGGAGTTGATAATTTTCATAGATACCAATGGCCCGGTTTTCTTTGTTACTTTTGATGTTTTTATACCACTGCCACCGCGTGATTGTACGCGATATTCTGTTAGCTTACTTCTTTTTCCAACTCCGTTTTGACTTATTATAAATACATGTAAATCATTTTCTTTTATTGAGTTATCAATAACATCCATTCCAATAACATTATCGTCTCCTTTAAGTTTTATACCCCTTACCCCGCTGGCGGTTCTTCCCATTCCACGAATGCCTTTTTCTTTAAACTTGATTGCCTGTCCATTTGTAGTAGCAATAATAATTGAATCTTTCCCTGTTGATGGTTTTACCCACTTTAGTATATCTTCTGGTCTTAGTTTTATTGCAATTAATCCGCTTCTTCTAACGTTTTTAAAGTCATTTATAGCGACTTTTTTAATAACCCCCATCTTGGTTTGCATAACAAGATATTCATAGTTTTCAAGCTCGTCTAAAGGAAGAACAGCCGAAACAGATTCGTGCGGCCCAAGTTGTAAAAAGTTAACAATTGCTTGTCCTTTTGATTGTCTGGAGCTGGTTGGAATATCGTAGCACTTTAACTGAAAGACTCTTCCCTTAGTAGTAAAGAATAGTAAATCAGAGTGGGTGGTTGTTGTGAAAAAGTGTTTTACTAAGTCTTCTTCTTTTGTTGTTAACCCGATTACACCCTTTCCTCCGCGCGCTTGGGATTTAAATATATCCGGTGAAAGTCTTTTAATATAACCATCGCGAGTGATAATAACAATCGCTGGCTCATTTGGAACCAAATCTTCAGCAGAGAACTCTCCGACTGCTCCGGCAATAACCTTTGTTCTTCTTTCGTCAGAGTATTTTTCTTGAATTTCAGCTAGCTCATCTTTTACAATTTTTAACATTAATTTTTTAGAGGCCAATATCTTTCTTAGTTCTTTAATTATTTTTTTCTTTTCTTTTAGTTCATCCTCAATCTTTAATCTTTCCAAGTTAGCCAAATTTTGCAGCTTCATTTCCAAGATAGCGATACACTGTCTTTCTGATAATTTGAATTTTTTCATCAAATTGTCTTTGGCTGTTTCTTTATCTTTTGACTTTTTAATTACTTTAATTACAGCATCGATTTTATCAAGAGCAATTTTTAAACCCTCTAAAATATGAGCTCTGTCCAAGGCTTTTTTAAGTTCATACTCACATCTTCTCTTCACTACAATTTCTCTGTGTTTAATATATTCTTCTAAAGCGGTTTTTAGATTCAGCACTTTTGGTTGCAAGCCATCGATAAGAGCAAGCATGTTAAAGTTAAAGCTGTCTTGCAGTTGCGTTAATTTGAAAAGTCGATTTAATATTTTCTTTGGATAAGAATCTTTTTTAAGATCAATAACAATTCTTAGTTCTTTTAATCCCTTTGATTCATCTCGTAGATCTTTAATGCCCTCTATTTTTTTGTTTTTTACAAGGTCGGCAATTTTTTCAATTAAGTTGGCTTTGTTCACTTGATAGGGGATCTCTGTGACAATAATTTGAAATCTATTAGTTTTTACTTCAACTATTTCAGTTTTAGCTCTCACTATCACTCTGCCTCGTCCGGTAGCGTAAGCCTCTTTAATATCTTTTTTATTATAAATTATTCCACCGGTTGGAAAGTCAGGACCTTTTACAAATTCAGTTAAATCTTTCGCGCTTGCTTTTGGGTTATCTATTAAATGATTTATGGCTTGGATTAACTCTTCTAAGTTATGGGGTGGAATATTAGTTGCCATTCCAACAGCAATACCAAGTGTTCCGTTTAATAAAAGCAAAGGAAGTTTAGAGGGTAAAACTCTTGGCTCATTGTGACTACCATCAAAGTTTGGCACAAAATCAACTGTTTCTTTTTCAATATCTTGCAAGGTTTCATCGGCTATTTTTTGCAGTTTTGCTTCCGTGTATCTGTAGGCAGCCGGGTTGTCTCCGTCCATAGAACCGAAGTTTCCCTGGCCATTAATCAAGGGGTAGCGCATAGAAAAATCTTGCGCCATTCTAACCATACTATAGTAGACAGCTAAATCTCCATGTGGGTGATATTTACCTAAAACTTCTCCAACTACAGTCGCTGATTTTCTGAATTTTGCAGTCGATCTTAATCCGCTAGTCCACATAGAATAAAGAATTCTTCGATGCACCGGCTTCAAACCGTCGCGAACATCTGGCAGAGCTCGAGCAACAATAACACTCATAGCATAGTCAAGATACGAAGTTTTCATTTCTTCGGTAATAGCTAAGTCTTCTATATTTTCTTGTTTATTCTTTGTAGTTTCATCGGAAGAAGGTTTATTTTCCTCTTCTCTCGGTGTTTTTTCTTTGTTATTTTTAGGCATAATATTTTATAATTTGAAGTAAAATAAAAAAAACGGCTTCCGTTTTCTTTATTTAATTTACCATGTTATTGTTGATTTGGCAAGAGAGGAGGAGTAGTGCTTGTATTTAATAAAAGTTCTTGCTCCAATCTTACTTTCATCTCTTGCATCATTTTTTCTTCTTTTTCGTTTAGAATAATATCCGCTCTTTGTTTGTTATTTTTTTGTTCGGTATTTTCTTTGAGTTCTTGTTTTATGTTGTTTATTTGATTTTTTATTTCGGTTATTTGGGTTGATTTATTTTCAGAAGGTTTATTTTTCTTATGATTAAACTTTAAATTATAAGAAAAGCCGTACAACCAAGATAAAAAAATAACAAAACCAATAACAGCAACACTTATAAAAAGTATTTTTTTCTTTTTTTCTTCAATAGAGCGACTATTTTTTTTAGACATTATTTTTTATTTAAAATTATCACTTTATTTTCTTCGTTCGGAAGATTTTTTTTGTTTATTTTAAATTTGTCAAAAGTTTCTTCTCCATTATGTCCAAGTTCTTTAATAAATCCGTTTACCCCATCTAATTTTTCTTTACTCCCCGGGATTTTATAGTACATTGGAATTATAATTCTAGGTTCAATTTGGTTGATTATTTCAATGGCTTGTTTAGCGTTGATTACTTTGTTTCCGCCCACAGGAACCATTAAGACATCCACGTTTTGTATTTTACTTAAAATATCTCCCTCCGGAAGAGATGTAAGTTCTCCAAGATGAATAAGATGAACCCCTTCTATCTCCAGAGAAAAAATAATATTTTTCCCTTGTTTTTTTTCTGTGTTTTCAGCGCTATTTATTCCTGCAATAAAGTTATTTTTGATTTCAAACTCTCCAGGACTGTTCACTGTAAAGGCCGCTGTATTTTTTGTGATGTTATTGTCTAGGTCATCGCATCCTAACAAAAAAATATCAGCTTTTAATTTTGATAATTTAAGCCCTGTTTTTTTAGGATCAAACGGGTTAATAACAACAGTTATTTCCTCTGTACTTTCTCTGGGTTTGCTTTTTACAGTAAAACAAGACTGCCCATGCCAAATAATTTGCATAATTTTTTGTTTAAGTATATTTTAATCTATTAATAAATCTATTACTTTTCCTTTATGCGGTATTTCATGATCAATTTTTTTATCGTCTATCTGATTACCACTGTTTTTAGCAGTGTTTGCCGCGCCATATAAACTTGATCTATCAACTTTTCTTAAATTTTCCAATCTTTCAGACATTTTACTTCTACTTTGCCCATATTCTTTAAGACGATGTTTTTCCTCCTTGCCGGCATGCGAAAGAGCTACTCCAAGTCTTCTTTTGTTAAGATAGAAGCCTTTTTCGTGTGTATCTTGTAATAATTGCTTTATTTGAGATTTTTTTAATTTGACATTTCCAATTTTTGATGTTATTTGTTTTGCTTCTGGGGTTTTTAATTTTTGATAAAAGCTTTTTACTTCACGGTTTGTTTTTCCGCTAGCTTTTTTAATAATGCCCAAGGCAGTTTTTGTGCCAACCTGTTTAAAGGGGATGTTAATATTTTGAAGCATAGCTAATTTTTTTAGGATTAATTTATAGTTAGTAATTTTATAGTACTATTTTTGGTTTTGTTTGTCAAAAGACAATAATTATGGTGTAATAAATTTAATATTATTTATATGTCAAAGAAAAAGAAAAAATTTATTATTTTAGATGGAAATGCTCTTATCCATCGGAGTTTTCATGCTTTGCCAACTACGCTTGCTACAAAAAACGGTTTAATAACCAATGCGGTTTATGGGTTTACCTCTGCTTTATTAAAGGCTATTTTTGAATTTAAGCCTGATTATATTGCTTTGACACTGGATAAAAAAGAACCAACTTTCAGGCATAAACAGTATAAAGAATACAAAGCCAAAAGAATAAAAGCTCCGCAAGAACTATACGATCAATTTCCTTTGGTTAAAAAAATAGCTGAGTCTTTTGAAATTCCTATTTATGAAATGTCAGGTTTTGAAGCCGATGATTTGATAGGAACGATTGCTAGGGAGACAGATGGTAATGTTGAAAAAATTATCGTTACCGGAGATATGGACACCTTGCAATTAGTTAATGATCATACAAAAGTTTACGCTATGAGCAGGGGTATTTTAGAAAGCGCTTTATATGGAAGTAAACAAGTGAAAGAAAGATATGGTTTAGATGTGGATCAACTTATAGACTATAAAGCTCTTAGGGGGGACCCAAGCGATAACATCCCGGGAGTGCGAGGTATTGGAGAAAAAACAGCCACTGAGCTTTTGCAAAAATTTGGGACGCTTGATGAAGTGTACAGATATGTTGAAACAAAAAAATACGATGATGATATTATAAGACCGCGGGTTATTGAGCTTTTGAAAAAGTATAAAAAAGATGCTTATCTAAGCAAAGAATTGGGGACGATTATGGTTGATGTGGACATGAAATTTAATTTGGAAGAAGCACGGTTTAAAGATTTGAATATTGAAAAAATAACTAAAACTTTCCAAGATTTAGAGTTTAATTCTCTCTTGTCTCGCTTAAATAAAATAACTAAAACAGTAAATCAAGAAGAAAGCATTGAAGATAAATTTGAAAGAAATCTTAAACTTTTTAACTATAACTTGATTGATACCGAGGAGAAGTTTAATAAATTTTTGGTTGAACTTAAAAAACAAAAAGAGTTTGCCTTTGACACGGAGACAACCGATTTTGATCCGATTCAAGCTAAACTTTTAGGGATTAGTTTTAGTTGGGAGAATAAACACGCTTATTATTTACAAGTTAAAAGTCAAGAGTCAAAAGTTAAAAGTCTTTTGGACTATAAAAATGACGATGAAGAAAAAGGGCTGGATGTTAAATTATTGAAAAAGATAAAGCCGATATTGGAAGATAAAAATATTAAAAAAATTGGACATAATATTAAATATGATATTCAGGTGATGGCTAATTATGATATTGAAGTGCAAGGAGAAATTTTTGATACTCGCGTGGCTTCTTATATTTTAAATCCGGGCTTGCGCGGACATAGCTTAGATGCTGTTACTTTGGAACATTTTGATCATGAAAAAATAGACAAAAAAGATCTTTTTCCCGACAAAAAACAACCAAAAGAATTTGCAAAAATTCCGATTGAAAAAATGTATGTTTATTCTTGCGAGGACGCTGATTTTACATTTAGATTGAAAAAGATATTAGGAGATAAACTTAAAAAGCAAAAACTCGAAGAATTATTTGAAAAAATTGAAATGCCTTTGGTGCAAGTTTTGGCAAAAATGGAAAGAAATGGGATTAAAGTTAACAGTGATTTTTTGAAAAATAAATCTCTTGACTTTGGAAAGCGTATTGAGAGTATAACCGATAAATGCCACAAATTGGCTGGAATTAATTTTAATATTAACTCCACTCAACAACTTAGAGAGGTTTTGTTTGATAAATTACAACTGCCAACAGAAGGAATAAAAAAAGGAAAAACAGGATTTTCTACAGCCGCCAGTGAACTTAAAAAACTGGAAGGCGTTCATCCGATAATTAAAATAATTCAAGAAAACAGGGAGTTACAAAAACTAAAAAATACTTATTTGGATGCTATCCCGAAGCTTATTAATCCTGACTCCGGAAGAGTGCATACAAGTTTTAACCAAACCGCCACAGCTACCGGGCGACTTTCTTCCCAGAATCCAAATTTGCAAAATATTCCGGTTCGTACCAAGGAAGGTAGAGAAATTAGGAGAGCTTTTGTGGCTGAACATGGTTTTAAATTACTTGCAATTGATTATTCTCAGGTTGAGCTTAGGCTGACTGCTTCAATTTCAGGAGATAAAAAAATGATTAAAGCTTTTTTAGATGGAGCTGATATTCATACGCAGACAGCTGCTGAAATAAATAAAGTTAGCTTGGATAACGTTACCTCTGAAATGCGCAGGCAAGCTAAAGCAATTAATTTTGGCGTTTTATATGGGCAAGGTCCACACGGTTTATCTGAAGTAGCTAATATTTCATACGCAGAAGCAAGAGAGTTTATTGACGTTTATTTTTCTGCTTTTAATGGCGTGAAAAAATTTATAGATCAAATAATAGAAAAAGCAGAAGAAAAAGGATATGTAGAAACATTGTTTGGAAGGCGCAGATATTTGTCTGACATTAATTCTAATAATCCACAAATAAAAAAAGCAGCCGAGCGAATGGCGATCAATGCTCCAATTCAAGGGACAGCCGCTGATATGATAAAAATAGCTATGGCAAAAGTTCAAGACAAAATTGATAAAGGCTATGAGAAAGAAGTAAAAATGCTCTTACAAGTTCACGATGAGTTAATCTTTGAAGTAAAAGAAAATCTTGTTGAAAAAGTAAGTTTAGAGATTAAGGAAATTATGGAACAAGTAATAAAATTAAAAGTCCCAATTGTGGCGGATGTAAAAGCAGGAGATAATTGGGGAGAGATGGAAGCGCTTAATTAATTCCGGGCACTGCCAAAATTATTTATTTTTTTGTTGCGGAACTCGCTTCGCTCAGACAGTCCTCGCTGCAAAAATAAACAATCTTGACAGCGCCCTAGTCGGCTATTAAGCCGCTTTTGTTAGTTGTTGTGAAAAATATGAGTAAATTAAATAACAAAAAAATTATAATCTTGCAGGATTATTTTTTATATAAAGGTGGAGGAGAGAGATCTATGATTGAGTTGGCTAAGGCTCTTGGAGCGGATATTGCGACTTCTTTTATTTCTAAAGATGCTTTTAACCCGCGAGATCATGGGATTAAAACTATTGAACTTACTACCGAGGGCGGATTTTCTCATATCCCGGGTTGGAGGTTTTTAAAGGTACAGTTTTCTTTTGTTTTTAAAACAAGGTTCTTAAAAAAATATGACATTATAATTTACAGTGGGGATTGTATCAGTGCCGTACACAATTGCAAAGATAAGCTTAATGTAGCTTATGTTCATACTCCTCCAAGACATCTTTTTGATAATTATAAAATTCGTTTAAATGAATATAAAGGATTAAAACGATTAATTTTTCGTCCGTATGTTTGGGTGAGTCGGTGGCGCTACAAACGAGCTATTCCTAAAATGGATTTGTTGATCGCTAACTCTAAAAATGTTCAAAAAAGAATTAAAAAATATTTGGGCATGGCTTCGGTTGTGATTTACCCTCCGGGGGATACTTTAAATTTTAAATGGATAAGTCAGGGAGATTATTATTTTTCTTGGGCGCGACTTTATGATGTTAAAAGAGTAGACAAAATCGTCGAGGCTTTTACTAAAATGCCTGAGAAAAAATTAGTAGTGGCATCCGGCGGACCTGAACTTGAGAAAATAAAAAAAATTGCAAAAGGGCATGATAACATAAAAATATTAAATTGGATTAGCGACGAAAAACTACTGGAGCTCATTGGCAACTGCTTAGCAACAATTTATATTCCTTTAAACGAAGACTTCGGCATGAGCCCGGTAGAGTCAATGATGGCCGGCAAGCCAGTCGTCGGCGTAAACGAAGGAGGCTTAAAAGAAACTATAATAGATGACAAAACCGGTATATTATTAAAGTCAGATTTTAATATTCAAGATATTGCCAGAGCAGTACGAGAATTAACTTCAGGAAAAGCTATTGCAATGAGAAATGCTTGCGAAGAACAGGCTAAAAAGTTTTCCGTAGAAGAATTTATTAATGGAGTGGCAGAGAACATAGAATCGAAAATTTAAAATTTTATCAAAAAAAAGAAAGAGTAGGGTTTAGTCAGTATTATGCGCGTTATCCGCGCAAGGCTCTGAAACCTACTCTTTTTTGCTTGGGTTAATTCATGCAGCTTGGTCAAGCTGGAGAAGATCGTCGTTATCTATCAGGCCGTTTATATTTATTATCTGGTTTAACTGCACCCATTCCATTTTTGGGCAGACAGATTTTCCCGAATTAGTATCTAAAAAGAAAAATTCACTGCGTGTTTTTTGAGTAACGCACCAAAATTTTCCGTTTTGAGAGACAATAGAGATCTCCCAAAAATTACAAAGCCCTCCAGGATTAAGTTCCAAAAGACGCAAATTGTCTTTCGGATTTTCAACACGGAAGAAGCGGCCTTTTTTTCGGATCTTTATATTTGCTTGATAAATTTTTTCCTTACCATTTGCTAACGGTTTTTGCAATTCAATATTTTTAGCATCATCCACGATAATGCTAAAAATATCATTTACGCGTTCAGCGGTTACGCGTGTTTTGACGGTAATGTCTCCATTTTGTAAAAGCGCTTCTAATGGGTATGGGCTAGAGTTAATATGGAACTTATAACCCTTTATCGGCAAAAAAATTTCTACTCCGGGAATTTGTGTCATCACGATTTCTCCTGGTTTGATTGTTAGTGTTCAGGTTTTTTTCTAATAAACCAATTTTATTAGAATAAATTATTATACACTTTTTAACGAAAATGTCAATAAAAAAAGGGCGGATCATAAGGTAATCCGCCCCGCAGGAGTAGAGGTTATAGTCCTCGATCCCGCTACACTAAGAAGTATTGGTTTTCTTCCTTGTGTTAACTCAGTGTTTGCGCTGTAGACGCATTTGAATGTAGCCCGGCTTCTTGCAGGATATCTTGGCACACAAGCTGATGTAAGCCGCGAGTTGAAGAATACTCTTTTCCGTAAAGCAATGCCCTACATTGTTTTGGAATTTTCTTACCACATTTAGCGCTTCTTGGTATTTCTTTACATCTTTTAATCTTACTCATCGCGGACCTCCTTGCAGTCTTTGTATCCCCACCCATGTTTTTTTAAGTTCGGTGGAATATTTTCTAATCCTGTGTTTATTCCCTTGGTTTTTAGCCATTATTAACAGTTTTTTTAAGCAATTTTCTTGTAAAGCCAGTTTTCCTAGTTTTTCGCTCCCTGCGTTGCCGGTTTTCTCCATTTCCCCCTCCTGTAGATAGAATGAACGTTTAATTAAAAAGACCATCGCCTTGTGCGATGGTCTTTTATTTTGAAATTTTTATTTTATCAAGTCAAAATATTAACCACCGCTGTAGTGACCACGAGCATCAGAATGATAATAATAGATTGTCGAGCAGTTGCATTCATATAGGTAGTTAATTACTATTAGTTTAGATCATTTTTTAAAATTGTCAAATTTAAATTGTGGAAAAGTAGCTCAACTACTCAGGCTTTCCGTCCATGTTTACATCGTAGAGGATTTGTTCTTGGACTAAACGATAATCAAAAATCTCTTCTTTTTTAAACCATAGCGCGATTTCTTTTTTAGCTTCGTCCAGTGTGCCGGAGGCGTGGATTAAATTCCTGATCGGTCGATCATCAGTATCGGCAATTTCATAAGAGTCAATTGTAAAGTCTCCTCTTACTGTTCCGACATCACTTGTTAAAGGTTCAGTTCCGCCGGTGATTTTTCTCACAATACCAACGGCCTGGTTTCCTTCCCAAATCATAGCAATAACCGGTCCGGAGGTAATATATTTTTTAAGTCTTCTTAGTACATGCCCGCCAAGTTCTTCCGGGTCGCGTGATGGCGGTTCAATTCCTTTGTTGTCATAAGAAACAATAGATTTTTCGCCTACTTTTCTAACCCATTCCGGATCGATAGTGTAGTGTTTCTCAACACGATCTTCATTCGCTATAACCATTTTTAAGCCCATTAATTTTAACCCGGTTCTTTCGTAACGAGTTATAATTTCACCGATTAAAGTTCTTTGAATTCCATCCGGTTTAATAATTACCAGAGTTTTTTCTTGTTTTGGATGCATAGGAGATTAGTCCGTAAAGTCAAAAGTCAAAAGTCAAAAGTCGTTTGATATTTCGAGTTTAAAAACATTATTTATTAGCGTTTAGATTTTAGATATTTTTCTACTTTTTCTAAAATTTGAGTTGGAGTTAACATTGCTTTTACCAGATAGTCAATTGCTCCCAGTTCTTTTCCTTTTTCTACATCGTTTTCTTGTTTTAGATTGGTTAAGAAAAAAACAGGGATTTTTTTAGTTACCGCATCTTTTTTTAGATTTTCCATAACCATAAACCCATCCATTTGCGGTAAAATTATATCAAGTAAAATTACATCAGGCTTATTTTTTTTTGCTATTTCGTATCCCAACTTCCCTGTTCCAGCCTTAAAAACTTCATACCCTGCTTCAGAAAATTTCAAGGTATACATATCCAGTAGCATTTGATCATCTTCAATTAAAAGTATTTTCATAGAAAATATAATGTTAATACGCGAATGAATGCGAATGACGCGAATATGTTTATTAACGTTATGCTATATTAAAAAAAATTATTTGGCAAGGTGATTAGTTGAAAGATTTTACTATTTTCGCTACTAAATTATTTAAATTATGATTTTCTGTTACTATTTTTCTTAGATTTTTTTGCAAAATTTCCTTGTCTTCTCGACTTTTGTTTTTGATATTTATAATTTTTTGGGCAAGCATTTCATGGTTATGTTGTTTTGTTAAAAGTTCTTGTTTTAAAATATTGTTAAAGGCAACGTTGCTTGTTATCGGTATAACTTCAGAGGACATGGCTTCTAGTATTGCTTTGTCAACACTTCCGGTGTTACTTAAATTTATAAAAATATCTGACACAGTTAATTTTTCAGGAATGAGTTTATTTGGGATACTGCCTATAAATTTGATATAACTTTGCAAGTTCATTTTTTCAACCATTTCTTTTAAAGACTCAAAATATGTTTCATGATTTTTTAATCCGGGCTCGCCGATTATTTTTAGATTTATATCTTTAATGTTCTTTTTATTCACCAAAACATTAATTGCTTTAATTAAAGTTTCCAAATTTTTGGTTGGAGAAATTCTTCCAACCGAGATAATAGAAAAAATATCATTTTGAGATTTGTTTTCGCTTGGTTTAAATTTTTCTATATCTATTCCGTGTCCGGTGATTTTAATTTTTTTGCTTTTTAACCGAAAACTTTCTTTAGAAGGTGTTAAAATTTTGTCAGCCATTTTTTCCAGAAGTCGCAGTCGCAGAGTAATTTGTTTATGAGCGTACCAACTGACAATTTTTTTATTAAACAGCTTTGCCTGAGGCCAAACAGAAATAGTATACTCCGGATTCATATGGCAAAAAATCCCGTTAATTTTTCTTATATTTTTAAAAACCAATTTTTGAAAAATAAAAAAATCTTTAATTTTACGTAAAAAAACATTATTTATTTTTTTACCTCTAACGGAAAAGATTTTAATATTTTTGTGCAGTCCTTCGATATCTCCTTTCTCTAAACAAACCACAGTTAATTTTTCCACTTGGCTTCCTATTTTATTAACCCAATTAAAAGTAAACCCAGCCAAGCCATCGTCTTTATCAACTTTACGGGTTATCATTAAAAGCTTCATAAAATTTAGTATTTAGTTATATTATATCAATGGTTCAGTAAAATACAAGGTACTTTGTATTGACAAAACGGTAATTTAGTGTATATTTAATAGAAGTTCGCTCTATACAAAAAGATTAATCCCAAAAATATTTAGGAGGACATTAAGATGAAAACAGGAAATTTGTTAATGGTTTGGTTAACAGTTATTTTTTTGGTTAGTTGTGTTGAAGTAACTCAGTCTGGTAGTGAATCGAGGGTTTACGATGGGGTAGACTCACGGGTTTTTGAAAAAAATACTATTGTTCGTTCACATGACGGCCATCGGAAAATCGAAGGACCAGGCAAAAAATGGATTTGGTATAATTCTTGGCATGTAACACGTCGTCAACCCGGAGTCTTTAAGACATCGGTTGGGCGAGCACCTTACACACTTACCAATTCTTTTGCTTATCAAGATTTTACAGAACTTACTTGGGCACATTATTCTTTCTATGTGTACCAGCCAGCTAAGAATGACCCAATGAGAGAGTCGTACGACTGTAATCTTCGGGACATTGAAGATGAAATTTGGGACCTTTATCATCAAAGCGCTGACATTATTCGGATCGATAAGCTAGGCGAAAATTTTTATGTAGTCACTTATAAAAGAAGCGACCATAAAAGATTTCACATCCAAGAAGTAGATGGTTACCCGCCGTTTAATTTGGGCGATAACGTTGGAATGGCCGAAAAAAGTATTCTCTTTGATGTTAAAACAAAAAGCCTTGATCCTTACGGACGAAAGGCATTTGAATCTCAAGGAGCTAAAATGCTTCTTCAAGATGTTCTGTTGTTAAACCCCAGATTTTTTGATCGACCAACGGAGCTATGGAATGTTTTTATTCCGTATGAATTTTTTGCTAAGAAATTTTTATACGATCATTCCGGTGTAAAATACGCCGTGAAACAATCCGGTGATCCAATGGTCGTCAAAATAGGTAAAAATGGTGTCACTCTTCGGTTTTCAAGAAAGCCGGAGTTGGAAGAGTGGTAAAAATAAACAAACACAAAAGCGGGAGCTGATAAATTCAGTCTCCCGCTTCTTTTTTTGTTGCGTGTTAGTTGTATGCTACATATTACACATCCAAATTTTTAACATACTGAGCATGTGTTTGAATAAAGTGTTTTCTTGGGGCAACATCAGCTCCCATCAAAGCGTCAAAAATTTCATTTGCCTCTTCAGCACTTTCTATTGTTACTCGTTTCATAAATCTGGTTACTGGGTCCATGGTTGTTTCCCAAAGTTGATCAGGATTCATTTCTCCCAAACCTTTATAGCGCTGAATATTAATCCCTGTAGTTTTTATTTCCTCTTCTTCGTCGGTTTCATCATCTTTTTTTGTCTCGCCCCCCGTAGTTTTAGTAGAGGATGGTTTTTTTACTTTCTCAAACTCTTTTATTATTTTTTCTTTTTCTTCTTCGTTGTAAGCATATTCAGATCGTTTTCCTTTTTGTATTTTATAAAGAGGAGGTTGAGCGATGTAAAGATACCCTCCGGTTATTGACGGCTTTAAATAGCGATAAAAAAACGTTAAAAGCAAAGTTCTGATATGAGAGCCGTCAACATCAGCATCGGTCATAATAATAATTTTATGATAACGCAGTTTTTCAATTTCCATTTGGTCGCCAATATTTGTACCCATAGCGATAACCAAGTTTTTCAATTCATTATTAGCTAAAATTTTATCAAGCCGTGCTCTCTCCACATTTAAAATTTTACCCCTTAAAGGCAATATCGCCTGATAATCTCGATCTCGACCTTGCTTTGCCGAACCACCCGCAGAATCTCCCTCCACAATATATAACTCAGATTTTTCTGCGCTTCGAGAAGAGCAGTCAGCTAGTTTTCCGGGAAGGGTCATTCCATCCAGAGCTCCTTTTCGTAACACTGAATCTCTGGCAGCTCTGGCAGCCATGCGGGCGCGAGAGGCAATAATACATTTTCCGATTATGGCCTCGGCTTGTTTTGGGCTCTCTTCTAAAAATATCTCAAAGTACTTTGAAAAAATATTGTCAACGATTGATTTAACTTCTGCGTTTCCAAGTTTTGATTTGGTCTGTCCTTCGAATTGTGGCTCTCTGACTTTTACACTGATTACGGTTGTTAAACCTTCACGAA
This sequence comes from Candidatus Falkowiibacteriota bacterium, assembly GCA_018651725.1. Classification (GTDB taxonomy): domain Bacteria; phylum Patescibacteriota; class Patescibacteriia; order JAACEG01; family JAACEG01; genus JABIDK01. The sequence continues at coordinate 64,261 of JABIDK010000014.1, forward strand.
CATCGTCGCCGGTTAAATTTTGGTCTTTTTCTTTTAAGATATTTTTCTTGCGAGCGTAAGAATTAAGAGTTCGTGTCAGGGCTGTTTTAAAACCGGCCAAGTGCATCCCGCCCTCCGGAGTGTGAATGTTGTTAGCGAAAGTAAAGACTTCTTCTTGATAGTCGTTATTATATTGTAGAGCAACCTCTACATTAACATCGTCTTGTTCTTTTTCGATGTAAAAAACAGTTTCGTGTTTAACATCTTTATGTTGGTTTAAGTGTTTAACGTAAGAAGCAATTCCTCCCTCAAAATAAAATTCATAAGAAATTTGCTCTTTTTCTCTTTTATCAACAATAGTTATTTTTATTCCCTTAGTAAGATAGGCTTGTTGCCTTAATCGATTTAGAATTTTTTTCCAATGAAATTCTATGGTATCAAAAATTGACGGATCGGCCTGAAAGGTAATAGATGTTCCGGTTTTTTTAGTTTTGCCGATTGCTTTAGTTTTAGCTTTTGGTTTACCTCTTTTATATTCTTGCATCCAAATTTTTCCATCTCTGAAAATTTCAGCTTTAGTATAAACAGAAAGAGCATTAACAACCGAAACTCCCACCCCATGCAATCCGCCGGAAACTTTATAACCGTCACCATCAAATTTCCCCCCGGCGTGCAAGGTTGTCATTACTGTTTCCAGGGCGGAGGTTTTTGTGGTTTTATGGATATCAACTGGAATCCCACGTCCGTTATCGCTTACTTTAACTAAATTATCAGGTAACAGCTCCACTGTAATATGATCGCAGTGTCCGGCCATAGCCTCGTCAATAGAGTTGTCAACCACTTCCCAAATTAAGTGATGCAATCCATCAACAGAGGTACTACCAATATACATCCCTGGTCTTTTCCGAACCGGATCCAAACCCTCCAAGACCGTAATTTGCTCGGCTCCATATTTTTGTTTATTATCAGATTTTTTTGGCATATGTTTTTTAGCTTTATGTTTCTAAAATAAAAAATACCTAGAAGGTAGTTTTTATATATTCATAATATCACAATATTTCTTAAATAGCAAGAGTTTATTTTTTCTTAGTATAAATATCAAAGTCCCAGGCAAGGTGTTTTATTAAAGGAATTTTAGCGATGAATTTATCGTCTATTTGTTTTAATATTTTTTCAATTTTTTGATTTGGGAAATGTTTTTTTTTGGTTATTTTGGTTTTTAGAACAACCCAGTTTGTGTAAATCTTTCTAAGATAATGAACCGGTTTGATTTTAATATCTGTGAAGTGCGGGGATAGTAATTTGTTTAATTTTCTTTTGGAAAAGCCCCAAGTAACATCGTCTGCTAGAGAAAAATCGTTTTTATTTTTCTTACGCAATAATTTTCGAAGAATAAAAAAAACAGGACCAAAAAAATAATACTGCCAAGAGGCTGGCTCGCGCAAAATTAAAAATAAGCCATTATTTTTTAAAACTCGGCTTACTTCTTTCAAAGCTTTTTGTGGATTTGGCAAATGATGCAAAGAAGCAACCATAAAAATAGCTTCAAGAGAGTTATCTTTAAAAGGCAAATCTTCTGCATCCAAAACAGCGTAAATTCCGTTTTTAATATTATTTTTCTCTGCAATTTGTTTAACTTTTTGAACAGATCCGGGAGCAATGTCAGACTCAATTACCGTATAGCCTTTGTTCATTAAATAAAAAGCAAATCGCCCATCGCCACCGGCAAGCTCTAAAACAACAGAGTCTTTTGGAAGTTTAGTAATTGGTTCAATCACAGATTGAAGCTCTTCAGAAAGCGAAAGCATAGCTTGCTCGTTAAAATTATCAGCACGATTAGAGTAAGTTTCTATTTCTTGCTTTTTAATTTTGTTCTCTTTAGTATCTTCCGGCAAGCAGTTGTAAGTTCCATCTCGCAAAGAATAATCTTTAGAAAAAATTTTTTCGATTTCAAACATATTTTTTTTATATATAAATATATAGTAGTCAATAATAAAAACACAGTCAATTTTTTGAGCTTTTATTTTTTCAATACTTTGATATACTAATAATAGTTTATTATGCAACAAGTCTATTGAATTATATTTTTAAATCTATGGGGCATATTAACTCAAGAAGTTACTTAAAACTTCAAAAAAGATTAGATGATGCACCGCAAGGAGCGCCGGAATCTGAGAGTTTGTATAAAATATTAAAGGTATTTTTTACAAAAGAAGAAGCAGGTCTGGTGTCTGTTTTGCCGATGAATTTTTTTACAATAGAAAAAGCAGCTAAACTGTGGAAGAAGAAGGAAGGTGAAACCGAGGAGATTTTAAATAAGTTGGCCGGGAAAGGAATTCTATTTGATTTTTCAAATAAAAAAATCAGAGCTTTTATAGTGACTCCGACTATGGCCGGATTTTTTGAGTTCGCGATTATGCGAACCGACGGCAAATTTGATCACCAAATTTTAAGTGAACTTTTTTATCAATACATAAATACGGAAGAAGATTATATTAAAAAAGTTTTTACAATAAACCCTCCATTGGATAGAATTTTTGTCCACGAAGAAGTTATTCAAAAAAAAGATAAGACTATTGTTTTGGACTTTGAAAGGGCTTCTAAAATTATTAAAGAAGCCAGTTTCGTGACAGTCAGCAATTGTTATTGTCGGCACAAGAAAGAACATTTGGGCACAGCCTGTGATAATCCGCAAAAAGTTTGTTTAACTTTGAATAAAGCGGCTGAAAGTTTGGCAAAGCATGGTATAGCAGAAAAAATCAGCAATGAAGAAGGTTTAAAAATTCTCAAAGAGTGTAAAGGTTTGGGTTTGGTTCAACTTGGGGACAATATTCAAAACGATGTTAACTGGATTTGTAATTGTTGCTCATGCTGTTGCGATGGTCTTAGTGCTTACAGGCGGTTGGGTTATAATCCAAAAATAGAGAGTAATTTTATTTCCAATCCTAGTAATGACAAATGCACGGGCTGTAATATTTGTGTTAAGAAATGTCCGGTTGAAGCTATTAAGTTAAAGAGTAATAATAATAAATTTTACATAGAAATAGATAAGCAAAGATGTATCGGTTGCGGGGTTTGCGCTAGGTTTTGTTCATTTGAAAATATAAAAATGGAAAGAAGAGAAAAACTAAACTTTATCCCAATCGACACTTTTGAAAGATATATAGTAGGCGCAATAGATAAAGGAGAAGTGCAAAATTTGCTTTTTGATAACTATACCTTATGGACTCATGAAATGTTGAGAAGATTTTTAGGTATTATTTTAAACCTAAAACCAGCCAAAAGACTGCTCGCCACCAAACAAATGAGATCGATTTTTATGAACACTCTAACCAAAACAGGCAAATACGAGTTGTTTGATAAAATATTTAATAATGGGAGGAAAGTTAAGTATTAATTTGCAAAAAATACATATAAACAATAAAATTATATGAACAAATTTGAAATGGAGATTCCTGACGTTCCTGAAGTGTCAGAAAAAAATAACAATCAAGAACAACCATCTAAGATTTTAAAACCTGAAGAAATTATTAAGGTTGAGGCAAAAAGCAGTGTAATAAGTAATGATGCTAGAGTCGGTAATAATGAGTTACGAAAATACACAAAAAAATATTATTCAAAAGAAAGATTAAGGACTGCTTCTGAAATTAAAGAAATTAGAAGTAATTTTTTTTCTAATAAGGAAAAAATCAGAGAGCAAATTTTTTTCATACTTAGGCAACTTGAAGAAAAAAAGACAATGCTTGATATTATACAAAATGAGGTACAAATTTTAGAAAAAAATATTAGTAGCAAGAGCAGTTCTTTATTTTCTCAAGTTTTTAGGTACTTTGAGATAAAGAAATTAGAAGAAACTCTTAATGAAAAAGAGCCAAAATTTGAAGAATTTCAACAAGAAGTACAAGAAATGCTGCAGCAAAAAGCTCTATTGAGTGAACAGTTGGAAGTAAAACAAAATCTCCAAGAGTTAAAAGCTAAAGTGCAAATATTCTATGATAATCATATTGGTGATTTTGAAAAATATACAGAAGAAGAAGGTGCCATTGAATTAGAGAGACTAGAAAAGGAAGAGGAGGGGCGCCAAGTAGAAAATATCATGTCAGAATATAATGGCTATTTTGTACATGGAATAAAACATCGATGGTCCCCCGAAGGTAATTCATTAATTAAGGAAAAGGCTTCATTTGAATCAAAACTAAAAATATTTTTATCTCTTGAACCAACTAGCTCTACATCAGTTATTCAAGTTGGCGATGACGCCGATGATATGTGGGAACAAATGGGATTACTCTTATCACGCGGCAGAGTAGATGCCGCATATTCTAGAGACACCGGCACAGTAGCAAAGGATGCTAACACCCGTACACATAGAGCTGGAGGGTTAAATTTTGAAAATATTAAAAAAAGTATTGCTGGAGACACGGCATCTGCAGGAGGGACAGGATATAATGAGTTTGTCGTATCAAATCCAGGAGTGGCTGGAATGTATTTAACTGCTGACAGAGAAGATAGCACAACTACAATATCTGATAAAGAATTTTTTGCATTAGCGAATAAACTTAAATTACCAACTTATTATATAAAAAATGGTGAAGTCTTTTCTACTAATTTTAGTAATAAAGAAGAGTTAATAATTGGAGAAAAAATAGATCCTAAAAAGCTCAGTGAAAAAGAGTATGGGTTTTCAGACGAAGAAAAAGAAGAAATGTTTGATGATGTTTTTGAAGAAGAAATGCCTTTTAAAGCTGAAACAATTTTATTTGAAGCAAGAAATTTCGCTGGACGAAACGCTGGTCAAGAACATTATTTAAGGGTTATAAAAGATAAATTAAAAGATACAAAATTTAGAAAAAAAATATCCAAAACAGAATTAGGTGTTACTTCTGGTGATGATTATTCAATCGATAATCTATTTAAATCTGACGTTTATTTAATTAAAGAAATAATATACCCCGAAGGAAATAAAAAAAGATATTTTAAAAATAATGATCAAGTTTTTGTTCAGTATTATGATTTTAAAAAAGATAAATATAGCAATAATTTCTCTACGGTAGATTCTAAATATACATTACCAAATCATATTGCTCTTAGCTATTCCAGGGGGTTGTTATTTGAAAAATCAGTAGATAATGTTACTCTATATTTAAGTGAAGTAAAAAAATTCATTGAAGATTTACAAGAAAAAATGCAAAATGTCAACATGACCGATGAGGTAAATCAAAAAAACTACAAAGAAACGTTGATGAAATTAACTTACCATCTTTACGGTTTTGCCGATACAGCTAAAGCATTTGGAGATGAAGAGACTTATCAAAAGACAATCAAAATTGCTGATTCTGTGGTCCCCTTATTGGATTATCAGAGAAATGTTAATAAAAGACTAGATGAGCAGGGAAAGTTTATTATTTATAAAGAAGATTTTTATGATAAATAATTAATTTATAATTAAGCGATTGAATTCGCGAAACGTACAACCATATGAATAAATTTGAACAATGTCCATCTAATATTCCGGAAGTGCCGGAAGAAGCTGATAATCAAGAAAAACCCTTTGAGATTTTAAAAGATATTTTAAAACCTGAAGAAATTATTAGGATTGAGGCAAAAGGAGAAAAAAGAGAAGGAAGTTTGCCTATTTTATATATTCCGGGATGGGGAGAAACAAGTGAATCCACTAGTCCGCTTTTGGATGTGTTATCACAAGATAATGACGTTATTTCTTTTGACCAACCAAGAGAAGAAAGAATCGATAAAGACTTTGCAAAAAATAAATTCGAAGGAGAGTTTTCAGCTCTGCAATTACAGAAAGCCTTTGCAGTAATCGAAGCAATTAAAAAGTCTGGTTACAATCAGGTCGATGCTGTTGGTGCGTCAGAGGGAGGAGCAGTGTTGGCGACGGCTGCTTATCTTGCTCCAGAAAAGTTTAGAAATATAACACTCATGGAGCCTGCCGGGATGATGGGCAAGGATTCTTTTTTTAAATTAGCGAAAAGATTTGGCATAGATCACGCCAAGCAAAATAGAGAAAGACCAGAAGAACAACAAGAGCAAGTCGCAACAGGTAAGGCGGATTTTAGAAAATTTTGGAAAAAAAATTTACTTCAGTCTGTTAAAGAAATAAAGGAAATGTCGGAAGCTGACATAACAGATATGATTGCCGGACTTCACGAGCTGGGGATTGGAATTTCTCTGGTAAATCATGTTAATAGCAAAGTTTTTGATAGTGATGCTGTTCAAAAAGAAATATCAAAAAAACTGGTTGACCGAAGCGGTGATGAGCATAAAGTATTGGTTGATGGAGTTTATACTATAATGTCTAAAAGAGAAAACGAAGACGGAGAAATGGAAACTTACGATGGTGGACACGCTGATATCAGATATGATAAAAATTTCCAAAAACAACTTCTGGAAATAGTTCGTGCTTTGGCCGATAAAAGTGTAAAAAAACAAGATGAGAATAAATAATTTTATGACCCCAGATTTTTTTAGAAAAGGTAAAATCCCTGAGAGTCTGCCGGAAGGTATGACGGTTGTTATTAGTGATTTGAAGAATTTAACAAACAAAGAAGAATGTCTAAAGCAGGCTTATGATATTTTATCTGAAAAATATCGAGGATATAGGATAGAAACTTATTTAAAATTATTTAATCTATTTGAGTCTAATTTGAACAAGATTTGGAATAGGTCAGGTTTCCTTCATTGTAATACTTTAAATTATTTGTTAAGAATTTTGCTTATCAAAAGTGGTTTTTTTAGCGAAGAAGATATAAAATTAAAATGGACTCTGGTTTATTATATTTCTCCGCATCAGTATTTGAGAATTAAGACTGACAAAGGCGAGTGGGTAAATATTGATCTTTGGGGAAAAACTTACGGAATAAAATTTGGAAATTACGCCCACGGTTTTAACAGCAGATTATTTTCTGTAAAAAAATAATCAAATAAGATTATAATAAATTTACTAAAAAAGAACAAAAATCCCGTTATTGTTTTAGTGGGATTTTTATTTTTTTAAAAAATTTGGTATACTGTAATTAGTCAAAAGTTGTTTGAATTATTTTTTTATTTTTTATGGCTTATTTGCTGAGTGATTTTAAATTGAAAGTTGGGTATTGGATTGTTACGCATAAGATTTTTATTAAAAAATTAGCGGTTTTTGGTTTGTTTGTTTTAAATATTTTGTTGGTTAGTTTTTCTTTTGTAAAATTGGTGGAGTATTATTCTGTTGGCTCGGTTCAGTTTGAGAAGATGATTCATCAGCTCGGTATTTATAATATTGATTATGTTAGTTATCAAAGAAAAAACGCTCCGCAGAATATTAAGATTATAGAAATAGACTCCATAAATTTAGGGAATAATAAATATAGCTTTATTGCCAAGGCAAAAAATCCCAATATAAATAAATGGGTGGCAACAGAACTGGAATATTATTTTGTATATAATAATCAAAAAACCGAGAAAAGCAAAACTTTTATTTTACCTGGAGATGAAAAATTTTTTGGAAGTTTTAATATTGAAAGTCCTACAAAAATTGCACGTCCTCGACTTGTTATCTCTGGCGTAAAATGGGAAAGAATCAGAGCCGGGGATCTGGAGGATTTTTTAAACAAAATAAAAGAGCATGTTAATTTTAGCATTACAGACGAGAAATTTTTAAACGCAAGTGATCTTGGGGTTCAAAGTGAGGGACCAATGAGCGCTATTAGATTTACTGCTGAGAACAAAACAATCTATGGTTACTATGAAGTTGGTTTTTTTGTAGTTACTTATGTTGGGCCGGTTATTACGAGTGCTAACTTTTTTCAAATAGATAGTTTTTTACCACAAGAAAAAAGAGAAGTTGAGCTTCGTTGGCATGGAGCTATTTCTCGGCCATCGCGGATTGAGATTATCCCGGAGATAAATATTATGGACAAAAATTTTATTATGCGAGAGAATGATACTGTCGGGCTACCTAAGTAATTATTTAAACAAACAGTAATGATTAAAATTAAAAATTTAGGTTTTATTGAGTGGGGGTTATTTACAATAACCCTTATTTTATTATTGTTTGGTTTAGTGATGATCTACAGTCTTGATTTGGCTCAGGATAATGGTTTTTTGTTTTTTAAAAAGCAGTTAATCTTTGCTTGTATCGGAGTGGCCTTGTTTTTTATTTTTAGTAATTTTAACTATAAAATTTTAAAAACTTATAGTTATTGGTTTTATTTATTTGCCTTAGGATTACTTTTCGCAGTGTTATTTGTTGGAGAAACTATCAGAGGAACCAAGGGTTGGTTTGCTTTGCCAGGATTTCAATTTCAGCCCGTGGAGCTTACGAAGATATTTTTGATTCTGGTGTTAGCTCGTTTTTTTGCCTATCGCGCTTATGAGATTAAAAGATTTCAAACAATTATTTTAAGCAGTGTTTTATTTGCACCTTCTTTTTTATTAGTAATGTTTCAGCCCGACCTTGGTTCAGCCATAGTTTTGTTTATGATTTGGTTGGGAATGGTTTTGGTTAGCGGAATTAAGAAAAAACATCTGGCTATCATTGGAGTGATTTTGCTTGTTGTTTTTATTTTGGCTTGGTTTTTTGGTTTTAAAGATTATCAAAAAGCCAGGATAGCCACTTTTTTAAATCCGGCTTCTGACTCACTCGGAATAGGCTATAACGTTATTCAATCAACTATTGCGATTGGCTCCGGACAAATATTTGGCAGAGGAATTTCTTTGGGAAGCCAGAGCCAGCTTAATTTTTTGCCGGAGGCTCACACTGATTTTATCTTTTCCAGCTTGGCCGAGGCTTTGGGTTTTTTAGGAGCAAGCTTAGTTTTATTTTTATATGGATTTTTATTTTTTAGAGTAGTAAGAAAAATAAAATCAATAAAAGGAGATTTTGCTGTTTTTTTAGTGGTTGGTATTTTGATTTATTTTATTTCTCAGATTGTTTTAAACATCGCTATGAATATGAGTATCGCTCCTGTTGTCGGATTGCCTTTACCGCTTCTCAGTTATGGTGGTAGTTCACTTGTAGTAAGTATGATAATGCTTGGGATTATTTCTCAAGTCTTAATAAGGGCTAAGTATGAGTAAATCAAAAATATTGTTATTTTCTTCTATTTCTTTTATTCTCGGTATTGCTTTTTCAGAATTTTTAGCAGTACCTTTTTTTATTGTTTATACAATATTTATTTTAACAGTTGTTACCCTGTTTTTAAAAAATAAAAAAAGATTTTTGTTATTTTTTTTACTTTTCTTTTTAGCTGGAATATTGCGCTTTGATTTTTCCAGACCAAAAGAAATAAATGTAGAAGAAAAAATAATTTTTAACGGAATTATTATAGAAGAAGTAGAAGATAGAAATGATTATCAAAATTTAGTTGTTCAAGATGAGATAGGCAGAAGAGCTCTGGTTAGGGTCAATAGCTATCCAAAATATTTTTTTGGGGAGAGTTTAAAAATAAACTGTAAGCCAAAAGCAATTGACTTGGAAAGCTCTTATGGTCGATATTTAACAAAGAATAAAATAAACTATATTTGCTATTATCCAAAAATTGAAGTTTTATCTTCCGTGTCAGGCAATACGGTATACTCGCAAATTTTAAAATTCAAGCAAAATGGAAAAGAGATAATTAACAAAAACGTTCCTTCCCCGGAAGCGGAAATTTTAGGAGCTATGCTTTTGGGGTATAAAAAAGAAATTCCCCAAGAATGGAGAGGGCGTTTTTCAATAGCTGGCATAAGTCATATTGTGGCGATATCCGGAATGCATTTGGTTATAATAAGTATTATTTTAATGATCGGTTTAATTCGTGTCGGACTTTGGCGTCAACAAGCTTTTTACGCTACTATAATTTTTTTGTGGCTTTACATTACAATGATTGCTTATCCGGCTTCGGCTGTGCGAGCCGGAATTATGATTAGTTTAGTTTTATGGGCGCAACATTTAGGGCGAGCTCGAAATGTAATTTCTGTAATTTTTTTCGCAGCCGCTATTTTGCTTTTAGTTAATCCTTTATTTTTATTAAGCGACATTGGTTTCCAGCTTTCTTTTTTAGCTGTTTTGGGTATTATTTATTTAACTCCGATTTTTTCTTTTTGGTTTCGTAAAGTTCCGGACTTTTGGGATTTAAAGAAAATTTTACTCGTCACTTTATCTGCCCAAATCGTCACTCTGCCACTTTCGGTTTATTATTTTGAAATTATTCCGCTTTTGGCTCTTCCTATTAATCTGATTATTATTCCGTTATTGCCGATTATTTTTATTTTAGGGATGTTGATTATATTCACAGGATTTTTTTGGTCGAGTGTTTCAATTTTTATTGGATATTTAGTTTGGGCAATTTTAAATATTGTGCTTAAAATAGTTTTAGCGATTTCTTCATTAAAATTCAGTAGTTTTCAAGTAGAAGAAATTAATCTTTTCTGGATATTCGGAGTTTACGCAATTTTAATTTTTGCAGTTTATAAAATAAAAAAGAAGCAAGATTTTGAAATAATGATGGAGTAATTTTATGCTTCTAACTAAACAACAAAAAGTTCAAATTTTTTCACTGATTATTTTTTTAGCGGGATTTTTTGGATTTAATATTTTTTCAACTCAAGAAAATAGCGATAAACTAAGAGTGACATTTTTTGATGTTGGACAAGGAGATTCTTGCTTAATCCAAACTCCTTTTGGACAGGACATTTTAATTGATGGCGGTCCGGATAAAAGCGTTATTCAGAAGTTAAGTAAAGCAATGCCTTTTTACGATCGAACAATTGATATGATAATTATCACTCATCCGCATGCTGATCACATCACCGGCATCATAGAAGTTTTGCAAAAATACAAAGTTGAAAAAATTTATTACAGCGGAGTTATGTATCCGTCTGATTTTTATGTTGAGTTGCTGCAAAAAATTGAAGAACACAATGTTCCAAAAATTGTGATTAATAAAAATCAAGAAATAAATTTGGAACAAGATTTAAATTTAAAATTTTTATTTCCAAACGAAGATTTGCGAGGAAAAGAAGTTTTAAATTTAAATAATACCTCTTTGGTTGTAAGAATGGATTATAAAAAAGATTCTTTTTTATTTATGGCAGATGCCGAGCAAGAAGTAGAACAAATTTTACTAAAAGAAAGTTTAGATTTAAAAGCAGACATTTTAAAAGTAGGCCACCAAGGCGCGGCTGATTCCAGTAGCCAAGAATTTCTAAAAGTAGTTTCTCCGGAAATCGCCATTGTCTCGGTTGGAGAAGACAACAAATACGGCCACCCCTCAAGAAGAGTTTTAAAGCGTTTAGAAAAATTAAACGCAGAAATATTCCGCACAGATCACAACGGAGACATTAAAATAATATCTAGTGGAGATAATGATTATAAAGTTATAGTTGAAAGATAAAGCTTGTATTGACTTTTTCTATATTTATTGCTATAAAACAGGAAACAAAAGAGGAGGGACAACCTAGGAAATAGGCTGTCTTTTTTGATTTTTGAACTTTGACAATTTAAGGAGAAAATAGATTGTAATGTAATTTTTGGCTTTTAAATTAAAGAAAAACTCAAACAAAGGAGAACGAAGATGAAGAAAAAAGTTAAACAGTTTTACCGCATGATTGATGGCATGGAATTTTGCTTCAATGTGGAGCACACAGAAACTTTGACCGATGCAGAATTAGGTCAATTAAAACTTTTATTTGCAGATGGCTTTATTGCTGAAACTGTTACAGAGAAACCAGGTATAGCAGATGAGGTAGTAGCTGAGGTTGGACCTCGGCTTAACTTTGAAACGGCTTGGTCGTCCAATATGGTTTCAATTTGTCATGCAACCGGCTTGGACAAAGTTACTCGCGTTGAGCGATCGAGGAGATATTTTGTTGATAACGATGTGAACAGACAAGAGTTTATTGATTCTCATCACGACAGGATGACAGAATGTCATTATCTTGAATCGCTTTCAACTTTTGATACCGGTATTGAACCCGAATCTGTGTACGATGTGGAACTTATTGATGGTGGAGCAGATCTTCTCGAGAGTATCCCTGGTATCTCCATGGATTCGCGGGATCGTAATTTTTACTACGATTACTTTGTAGGTAAGCATGAGCGTAACCCAACGATTGTAGAGATCATGGATCTGAATAATGCCAACTGTGAACATTCACGGCATGGTTATTTCAGAGGCAAGCATGTGATTAACGATGAAGAAATGGACGAAACTCTTTTAGAGATCGTCCAATCAACTCTCGCGGGAAAGGAAGAAAATAGCATTATTGCTTACACGGATAACTCCAGCGGGATTTACGGCAGACCAATTAATACAATTATACCGGAAAATCCTGGCTATCCATCCAAGTTTGAAAGCAGTTATCCAACTTATCATATTCTTTTTACCGCGGAAACTCATAATTTTCCAACCGGCGTGGCTCCTAAACCTGGAGCTGAAACCGGAACAGGTGGAAGAATTCGTGATATTCAGGGAACAGGAAAAGGCGGATTTGTAGTTGCCGGAACTGCTGGATATTGCGTGGCGAATTTGCATATTTCCGGATACGATCTTCCTTGGGAAGAACGGCTTGAATATCCGTCGAATTTGGCAAGCGCCCTGCAGATTGAAATTGAAGCCAGTAACGGTGCCTCCGACTATGGCAACAAATTTGGTGAACCGGTTATTCAAGGCTTTACTCATTCTTTTGATATGCGTTTTCCAAACAATGAACGATGGGGATTTTTAAAACCCATCATGTTCACCGGCGGAATCGGTCAGATTGATGATCGACACATTGAAAAAGAAGAACAAGAAAAAGGAATGCTTATCGTTCAAGTAGGCGGACCGGCCTATCGAGTTGGCTTTGGCGGTGGCGCGGCATCGAGTATGTTACAAGGTGACAACGTTGAAGATCTTGATTTTAACGCTGTTCAGCGTGGTAATGCTGAAATGGAGCAGAAGATGAATCGAGTTATTCGCGCTTGCAATGAAATGGGTGATAAAACTTTAATTGATGTCATTCATGATCAGGGTGCCGGTGGTCCAGGCAATGTCTTAAAAGAACTGGTTGAAAAATCAGGTGGTTGGATTGAAATTCGCAGAATTAATGTTGGTGATCCAACTATGTCGGTGCTTGAGATTTATGTAGCTGAGTATCAGGAGCGAAACGGTTTTCTGATTTGCCCTGAGAATATTGAGCGTTTTCAAGCGATCTGTAATCGTGAAAAAGTCAACTGTGAAGTGTTGGGTGAAGTAACCGGTGACATGCGCTTTGTTGTTCGTGACGAACAAGATGGCTCAACCCCGGTTGATGTTGAACTGGACGTTGTTTTAGGGGATATTCCTCAAAAAACATTTGAAGCTGTTCATGTTGATCCGCACCTTAAACCATTAGTTTTGCCAGAAGAATTGACTGTGAAAGATGCGCTTCGCGATGTTTTACGTCTTATGTCTGTTGGTTCAAAGCGTTTTTTAACTAACAAAGTTGACCGAGCTGTGACCGGACTGGTTGCTCAGCAACAATGTTGCGGTCCTTTGCAGCTTTCGGTTGCTGACGTGGCTGTGATTGCGCAAAGCCATTTTGTAAAAAGTGGCGCAGCCACTGCAATTGGCGAACAACCAAATAAAATGTTGGTTGATCCGAAAGCAGGTGCGCGTATGGCCGTTGGTGAAGCTTTGACAAATCTGGTTTGGGCAAAAATCGATGACTTAGACAGTGTAAAATGTTCCGCTAACTGGATGTGGGCGCCAAAACTCCCAGGTGAGGGAGCGGCGCTTTATGATGCGGTTGATGAAATGCGTGGCTGTATGAAAAAACTTGGCGTTGCAGTTGACGGCGGTAAAGATAGTTTGTCAATGGCGACCCGCGTTGGTAAAGAGACTGTTAAATCTCCGCGACAACTTGTACTTTCAACATACGCAACTATGTTGGATATCAACAAAGTTGTTACCCCGGATATTAAAAGACCGGGCGAAAGTCGAATACTTTTTATTGATCTTAGTAATGGAAAAAATCGATTGGGCGGATCTGCTTTAGCGCAGGTTCATAAGCAAATCGGCAACGAATCTCCGGACATGGATGATCCGGATCTTATCAAACGAGCATTTCAAGCAACACAGGAACTGATTGGCAGAGATATTATTCTTGCCGGTCACGATCGAAGTGATGGTGGATTTATAACCACTGTTCTGGAGATGGCTTTTGCTGGAAATTGCGGATTCGCAATAGATGTAGCAAAAACAGACGATGTTCTGGCAACACTTTTTTCCGAAGAGCTTGGGTTGATTATTGAAGTTGCTAGTGAACAGGTAAAATTGGTTCAAGAAACTTTTGATAATCACAGGGTTCCATGTATTGAAATTGGACATACCAAGAAAGAAAAACTCATAACGATTTTTTCTGATTCCGGTTTTGTCCTGTGGAAAGACATGAGAGTGTTGCGTTCGTGGTGGGAAGAAAGTAGCTATCAACTTGAAAAACAACAGATGAACCCGGACTGCGCAAATGAAGAAAAGGAAAATATTTATGATCGCAAAGGACCGAGTTATAATTTGAGTTTTACACCTCAAAAAACATCATCGGAAATTCTTCTGATGAACGATAAACCCAAAGTAGCAATTTTGCGTGACGAAGGCAGTAACTCCGATCGCGAGATGGCCTCGGCGTTTTATCAAGCCGGGTTTGAGCCATGGGATGTGACCATGACCGATCTGCTTGAAGACCGGATTAATTTAGAACAATTTCGCGGTCTGGCTGCAGTTGGAGGTTTTTCCTACGCTGATGTCCCAGAAAGCGCTAAAGGCTGGGCAGCAACGATCATGTTTAATGAAAAGTTAAAGGCGATGTTTAATGAATTTTATACTCGCCCCGATACTTTTTCATTAGGTGTGTGTAACGGTTGTCAGTTGTTTGCACTCATTGGCTGGGTTCCATGGCAAGGAATTGCGCCGGAGGACCAACCGCGATTTGTTAAAAATAAATCCGGTCGTTTTGAATCTCGCTGGTCAACAGTTAAAGTGCTGGAAAGCTCTTCAATTATGCTCAGTGGCATGGAAGATATGATATTTGGTATTCATGTTGACCATAGTGAAGGACAACTTGTTTTTCCAAACAAGGATGTTTTTAAAGAGGCAGCAACTAATCTCCAACTACCTGTTGCCTATGTTAATGACAACAATAAAATAACTGAAGATTACCCGTTTAATCCGAACGGATCTGCGAACGGATTGACAGCCATTTGTACAGAAGACGGTCGTCATCTGGCAATGATGCCTCATCCGGAAAGATGCTTTCTGCCTTGGCAATGTCATTGGTTACCGGAAGAAATGAAAGAAGAATTACGCCAAATTGGTGTGTCGCCTTGGATGAAAATGTTCCAAAATGCATACGATTGGTGTATAAAAGCTGAGTAAATTAAAATTGGTCCTTGTTGAATATTATTCCAACAAGGACCACAACTTTTCACAGGAGGAAAAAGAATGACTGATAAGTACAAAGAAGACGGTGTTGATATTGACGTGGGAGATGCTTTTAGTAAGCTTGCAGGATTAATTGCCAGATCTACTTATGATATTTCTCCGTTTGTGAAAGTGCATGATCTTTCCAAAGGAATGTTCAGAGGCCCGAGAGGATTTACCTGGCAAAATCTTCCAAAAGGATGCATTAACACTGGAACAGTAGACGGTATTGGTACAAAAGTTGTGATCATTGTTGCGTCAGGAAAAGCGGAGACCAGCGCCAATGATGTGATAGCCATGACAGCAATGGACATTACCCGTTGGGGTGGGTTGCCATTGGTGTTTCTCAATGTTTTTGATGTCAGAACTCTTGGAGAGATTGGCTCTGAAACCTATCAACTTTGTCAGAATGTTATGGCTGGCCTAGGAACCGTTGCTAAAGAACATGGATATGTTGTTTTGACCGGTGAGACCGCTGAGCTTGGCAAATGTGTTGGATCTGAAGATGAACAAGCAAAGCTTATGTTTAATTGGGCCGGCACAATGTTGGGAGTCTATCATCCAAATAAAATGATCTTGGGTGACACGCTTGCTCCCGAACAAAGCATTATTGTCTTTGCTGATTATTTTCGCAGTAACGGCATCAGTAGTGTGCGCAGAGGATTAGCCAATCATAGAGGACGTATGTGGTGGCAAAATTCTCAAGCAAAAGAAGATATCATTGCTTGTGCAACTCCATCAAAGCAATATGATCGCATGTTCAATGAGGCTCATGGATGGCTCAATGAGCCAGAATTTGATTCTCTTGTTAAAATGCATTTGATTGTTCATCTTTCAGGAGGTGCGTTTGAATCAAAACTGGGTGAAGATATACTTAAGCCCCTTTGTTTGTCGGCTGAACTTTCGGATTTATTTGACCCGCCCGATATAATGAAAAAATGCGCTAATTGGAGGGAAATGGAACCTCAGGAATGTTATAAAACCTGGAACGGGGGACAGGGTGCATTAGCGGTAGTTGATAAGAAAGATGAAGGAATAATGCTTGCCTTGGCTGAAAAATATGGCATCCGGGCAAGAGTTGCCGGACAAATCACCGAAAGAAAAGAGCACACCGTTACCATTAAATCAAAATTTGGCAATGGAGAGATGATTTATTATTAATAAAATTCTCGTTCTTTAATAACAATAACAAGCCGTTGGTTTACCAGCGGCTTTTTTTCTTGATTTAAAGCCAAATGCTTGCTTGTACTTTTTATAGTTATAAAGTTTAGAACCGCTAAACCTATTATTATTGACTTTTAAGGTGAAAAATGTAAACTTAAATAAAATTAACTTTTTTTATCAGGTTAATTTTATTTAAGTTTGAACATTACAATTTATTTTATTTTCAATTTTTAAAATCATACAAAGGAGATTAGCATGAAACTTAGAGGGATTGATTTTGGTAATGTTTTTTCGGCTTCAGGCACTTTGAATAATTTTGGTGAGGGGTGGGAACCATTTCACAGTTTGAAGAAAAAACTTTCAGGATTTGATTTTACAGGGTCTACTTTTATTTCAAAAACTACAACAATCGATTCGCGGATGGGAGAAAAAGAGAAAGAACAAGGTAATTTGGAACTTAATCCGCAGACATTGCAACCAGTAAAGTTATTTCCCGATTGTATTAAGGTTAATTGGAGAAAAGGCGAAGTTTTAAACGCTGTTGGGTTAAGCGGACCTGGATTTGAGACTCTGCTTAGAACGGGGCGTTGGCAAGAAATTAAACAACCATTCTTTATCTCTTATATGGCTACTCGAGCAACTAAAGAGGAGCGATTAAAAGAGGATGAAGAATTTGTAAGATTGCTTTTGGAAAATATTGAAGATTTTAAAACTAAAATTGGAATCCAGTTAAATATTTCCTGTCCAAACATAAAAGGTGATTTAACTAGCTTTATACATGAAACAGATGATCGTTTAAAAGTTTTAGCTCGTCTAAATATTCCAATTAGCGTTAAGATTAATGTTTTGACTCCTATTGAAGCCGTTCAGAAAATTATTGATGGTGGAAATTGTGACGCAATTGAAATTCCTAATACTTTGCCGTATGGGGAGTATCCTAGTATAGTAAATTGGGAAAAAAAATTTGGACTTGAATCACCATTAAAAAAATATGGTGGCGGAGGATATTCAGGAAGAGAAAATTTTTTTCTAGCAGTAAATTGGACTAATAGAGCTAGGCGAGCTGGAATCAGTATTCCGATTATATGCGGAGCAGTTTCTAATAAGAGCGAGGTAGAGTTAGCGCATAGTGTTGATGCCAGTGGAATCGCCTTTGCTCGTCTATCTATAGTGCGACCATCGCAAGTAAAGCCAATAATTGATTGCGGAAAGTATATTTTTCGTGACAGGTAGGAGGTAGATAATGATAAAGACTTATAGAAAACCTTATAATATGCATATACATTTTCGGACAGGGCCAATGTTGATTAATGTTTTGCCTTTTACATCTATTGCTTTTCAAGGCGCAGTGCCTTTCGGTAATACTTTTGTAACAGAAGCAGATGACGTAGTTCGTTATAGAAGAGAGATTCTAGTTCATGCTCATAAAGGTTTCAACCCTATTATGTCTATCATGCTGGTAAACAAAACTACGCCTGAAATAGTTGAAGAATCTTTTTTGGCAGGTGCTCGAGTTTTAAAATGGATTCCTGGTGGAACATCCACTAATTCCAAAGACGGTGTCTCTCTCCTGGATATGAAAAAGTATTATCCGGTATTTGCTAAAGCTGAATCTTTGGGAATGATTGTTTCTGTTCACTGGGAAGCTATTTTGAATTTTGCCAGCGGAAAAGAAATCCCAATGTTATATCGAGAAGAGGCCGCAATTCAATTTTTTGTTCAACTTGCAACTGATTTCCCAGGTTTGAAAATTGTTGCTGAACATATTACAACTAAAGAGATGGTTAAAACAGTTGAAATATTGTATGGTATGGGTTGTAATGTAGCAGCCACTATTACCTCACATCATCCAGTGCTTACTTATAGTGATGTGTGTGATGCTGATGGTAATGTAATTAATCCTTTGAATTATTGTTTGCCAATTGCCAAGTTGGATCAAGATAGATTAGCTATCAGAAAGGCTATGGTAAGTGGAAAGCCATATAATTTTTATGGAGGAGACAGTGCTCCACATCCAATTTTTTGGAAGTCACTTAAGTTGTTAAAAGGGAAGAGTCCAAGGGCAGGAATTTTTTCTGCGCCTGTTGAAATACCGCAACAACTTGAAACTTTTGAAAAAGAGGGTGCATTGGACAAGTTTGAAGATTTTCATTCTGTATTTGGGCCACAATTTTATGGCATACCACTAAGCCAGGAGACTTTAACCGTAAAAAAAGAAACCTGGCGCGTTCCTTATGAATACGAAGGTATTCCAATTTTTCGAGGGGGAGAAGAGTTAAGTTGGCAAATAGCCTAATGAATTAAAAAACAAGATAAGATTAAAATATTTGATCCAAAAGGATTATATATACTTTTAGAATGTTAACCCCGCTGAGCAGAATTCAGTGGGGTTTTTAATTGCTACAATAGTGAAGTAAAGGGAAAATATATGAAACCGATTGATTAGAGTCCGGACACTAGGGCAAACATAATAAATAAGTACACTTTTTAGTGTATTTTTTTGTTTATCAATTGTTTGAATAAATAATAAATTAAATAAAAAATGTTTTAGGCACATTACCCTATTTTTCTTGACTATTTTTTTATTTTATATATAATATAGATAACTCTTAAATAGACCTGCAAAGGGTCTATTTTAAAATACAAAAATTTATGATTATTACGAATAATAAATTAGTAAATTATGTTAAAGCGTCTTATTCTGAGATGCGGAAGGTTACTTGGCCAACTAAAGAAACAACCATTAAATTAACATGGGTTGTGGTTCTTATCAGTCTTTTTGTAGCTGCTTTTTTAGGTAGTTTAGATTTTGGTTTTTCTCAAGTAGTTAAAAAGATAATTTCTACTTTTAATTAATAAAAAAGCTAATATATGGCTAAACAAATTTCTCAAGGTAGACGTTGGTATGTAATTCATACTTATTCCGGTTATGAAGAAAATGTTGCTTATAATTTAAGGCAGCGTATTGAATCTCTTGGCATGGAAGATAAGATTTTTAATATTTTAATTCCAACAGAAAAGAAAATAAAAATAAAAAACGGTAAAAGAAAAGTAATTACAGAAAAGATTTTCCCAGGTTATGTTTTAGTTGAAATGACCGTAACAGATGAATCTTGGTACGTTGTTAGAAACACTCCGAATGTGACTGGATTTATTGGTTCAGGAATTACACCGGTACCGATTTCACAGCAGGAAATTGAAGGCTTACAAAAAAGAATGGGAGTGGAAGAGCCAAAGTTCAAGATTGATTTTACTGCCGGAGCAGTTGTAAAAATTATAGACGGACCTTTTAAAGGTTTTGAAGGAAAAGTTTCAGAGATAGACGAAGACCGAGGAAAAATTAAAGTCATGGTATCGATGTTCGGGAGGGAGACCCCGGTAGAGTTAGATTCTCTGCAGGTTAAGAAAATATAATTAAAATTAATCATTAAACAGTATGGCTAAAAAAGTAAAAACAATTATTAAATTACAAATTCCAGCAGGGAAAGCTAATCCGGCTCCTCCGGTTGGTCCGGCCTTGGGTCAACACGGTTTGAATATTGCTGAGTTTTGTCAAAAGTTTAACGCTGCTACTCAGGATAGGGGCGGAGATGTTGTGCCTTGTGAAATTTCTGTTTATGAAGACAGGAGTTATGATTTTATTTTAAAAGTTTCTCCGGCTTCAGCTTTAATCAAAAAAGCGATTAATTTAAAAAAAGGATCAGGGAAACCTTTGACCGATAAAGTTGGGGAAATAACCAAAGCTCAATTAAAAGAAATCGCTGAAAAGAAAATGCCTGATTTGAATGCTAACGACATTGACGCAGCCATGAAAATTATGGCCGGAACCGCCAGACAAATGGGGGTAGAAGTTGTTGATTAAAATTATTAATTAAATTGTGGGAGGTGGATTTTATTTTCATCGTTAGTACCACGAATAAAACATTATGAAAAAAGAAAAAAAAGAAGTAAAAGCTACAACAGTAGTCGACAAAAATAAAGCCTACCCTATTGAGGAGGCTGTAAAATTAACCAAAGAACTTTCAAAAACAAAATTTGATTCTTCAATTGAAATTCATCTTCGTTTAGGGATTGATGTTAAAAAAGGTGATCAACAGGTCCGGGGAACAGTAGTGTTACCACACACCGTGAGCAAGCCAAAAAAGATTATTGCTTTTGTGGATGCAAGTAAAGAAAAAGAAGCCAAAGATGCCGGAGCGGATATTGTTGGGACAGAAGAAGAGATTCAAAAAATAAAACAAACTAAAAAAATAAATTTTGATATCGCGATTGCTACTCCGGATATGATGAAAAAATTAGCTCCGATTGCAAAAGTTTTAGGACCAAAAGGAATTATGCCTTCTCCTAAAAATGAAACTATTACCACTGACTTGAAAAAAACCATTGGTGAGTTAAAGAAAGGAAAGGTTGCTTTTAAAAATGATGATACCGCTAATATTCATCAAATAGTCGGAAAAATTTCTCTTGACGATAAAAATATTTTAGAAAATTATCAAGTATTTTTAACGGCGATAAATAAAGCTAAGCCCTCCGGAGCAAAAGGAATTTATATTAAAAATATTTCCATGTGCTCAACAATGGGGCCTGGAATAAAAATTGAGTTATAATACTTTAATACGTTTGTTTGGTAGATTTTATTTTCTAAAAATAAATTTTACTCAGCACCCTGTGAATAATTTATGTTAAATGCTAAAAAAAAGGAAAAAGTTATTAAGGAGTTTCAACTCCACAAAGGAGATACCGGTTCGTCTGAAGTTCAAATCGCTATTTTAACCAAAGAAATTGAAGAACTGGCAAAACATTTGAAAAAACATTACCATGATTTTTCTTCTCGAAGAGGACTTCTTAAAAAAATTTCGCAAAGAAAGAAATTAATAAAATATTTAATGAAAGAAAACGCTGACAGCTTGTTTAAATTGGCTAAAAAGTTAAAGTTAAAAATCGCTAAAAAAATAGAAGAACAACGAGCCATTGAAGCAGAGGAAAAAGCTATTTTAGAAGAAAAGGCTAAGAAAGAAAATAATAAAAAATAAAATTATATTCAAGAGACGCGATAAATCGCGTCTCTTGAAAGTTTAAACAACTTGGTCTATAGATAAATAGCACTGTGAAATATATTTTTCATAGTTCTGTAATTCCATAGATTTGTTACATAATAAGCTATGTAACGAAATTTCCAGATTTTGAGGAAATTTCTATGTAAAATTTTTTGCTTATGCCTTAGCATAGGCCAAAAATTTTACAGAGAAATTTACCAAAATATGGGGATTGCAGTAGTAGTTTATTATTTAATAAATCTACCAGACCAAGTCAAAATTTATGAGAAAAATGAATGGTGAACAATCGTTTACCACCAAATGGCTTGGTCGAGATCTTACCTTTAAAACAGGTAAATTGGCCAAACATGCAAATTCAGCCGTAACTGTACAGTACGGCGAAACAGTTGTTCTAGCAACAGTTGTAGAGTCAAAAGAAGAAAAAGATATAGACTGGTTTCCTTTGATGGTAAGTATTGAGGAGCGTCTTTATGCTGCCGGAATTATTAAAGGATCTCGTTGGATAAAACGCGAAGGTCGTCCAACCGACGAAGCTGTTTTAGCCGGTAGAATGATCGATCGATCTATTCGCCCGTTGTTTTCAGGGGAGTCAAGAAAAGATGTTCAAGTTATGTTAACTGTTTTGTCGGTTGACAAAGAGAACGATCACGACATCGTTGGCCTTGTTGCTGCTTCTGCGGCTTTGGCTATTTCCGGTGTTGATTGGGATGGACCGATTGGCGGAATTCGTGTTGGTAAAATTGAAGATAAATTTGTTTTTAACCCTACCTATGAAGAGCGCGAAAAAAGCAATTTGGATTTAATCGTAGTTGGAACAGAGCAGAAGACAATTATGATTGAGGCCGGAGCAAAAGAGGCTAAAGAACAAGAAATATTTGAGGCAATTAAAGCCGGGCAAAAAGAATTGCAAGGCGCTGTGGAATTAATTAAAGAAATGAAAAATAAAATTGTTGTGGACGAAGATAAGAAAGTAGAAGAAAAATTAAGCGAAGCAGAAATCGAAGCTAGAGAAGAAAAAACAAAACTTATTAACATTGCCAACGAGTGGTTAAAAGAAAATGTTAATAAAATATTATTTAATAAAGAACACTATAAAACAAAGAAAGAACGCAAAGCTTCAGTTACGGCAATTAAGACTGGTTTGAATGATTATTTATTTGATAAAGGAATTGAAAAAAATGACCGTACATTTGCTATTAAAAAAACAGTTGAAAAGGCAATCGATGGCGAGGTTACAAGAGAAATAGTAGACAACGAAAGAAGAGTTGACGGAAGAGGGTTAACAGAGATCAGAGGATTGGAGGCCGATGTTGAGATTTTGCCAAGAAATCACGGAGCTGGACTTTTCTCCAGAGGAGAAACACAGGTAATGTCTATTGTTACTTTAGGACCTCCGGGGTTGGAACAACTTTTAGAAGGAATTGAAGGAACAGGCACTAAGAGATTTATGCATCACTATAATTTTCCTCCGTTTAGCGTTGGTGAAGCAAGACCTGTTTTTGGCCCAAGTCGAAGAGATATCGGTCATGGCGCTTTAGCTGAAAAAGCTTTGGAACAAGTTATTCCTTCTAAAGAAGATTTCCCATATATTATTAGAATAGTTAGTGAAACTCTTGGTTCAAACGGATCATCTTCAATGGCATCAACTTGTGCCGCTACCCTAGCTTTGATGGACGCTGGAGTACCAATCAAAAAACCAGTCGCTGGAATTGCAATTGGTTTGGCATCAAATGATGATATGAGTAAGTGGAAAGTTTTAACAGACATTCAAGATTTGGAAGACGGTAAAGGTGGAATGGACTTTAAAGTCACCGGAACCAGCGAAGGTATTACCGCTATTCAACTTGATACAAAAACAAACGGCTTAACCGAAGAAATTATTGCTCAAGCCTTAAAGCAAGGTCGTGAAGCAATTAATCAAATTTTGAATGTGATAAATGAATCAATCGCAGCACCAAGAGAAGAGCTTTCAAAATATGCGCCACGAGTTATTACTTTGAATATTAATCCCGAAAGAATTAGAGATGTTATCGGGCCGGGTGGAAAAATTATCAACAAAATTATTGACGAAACAGGAGTATCTATTGATATCGAAGACGACGGAAGCGTGTTTATTGCATCTGCTGAAGCCGAAGGATTAGAAAGAGCTGTGCAGTGGGTGAAAGATTTGACTCACGAAGTGGAAGCCGGAGAAGTCTATGAAGGAAAAGTTGTACGAATTATGGACTTCGGTGCTTTTGTAGAAATTTTACCAGGCAAAGATGGTTTAGTTCATATCTCTGAACTGGCTCACGCCAGAACTGAAAAAGTTGAAGATGTTGTAAAAATTGGAGATGTTATCTCCGTGAAAGTAATCGAGATCGATAAAATGGGAAGAATTAATTTGTCATTTAAAGCTACACAACCAATGCCGGACGGTCCAATAAGTAAAGATTTTAATAGTAGAAAAAAAGATGACAAACCAGGTGGATTTTTCAAAAGAAAACCAAGGAGATAGTAAACTATGTTTTTAATTTTTAAAAACATTACTAAAGCAATCAACAAAAAACCTCTTCTGCAAAAAGTTGCAAGAGGTTTTTTGGTTTTAGTTATTTTAATTTTTGTTTGGTGGATTTTTGGATTAGAGTTTAAGGATCAGACAGTTATAAAAATTAAAAATAATACACATTTGTCGTCTTGGGAAAAAGCAAAAATATTTTTTTACAAACCATTTTACAATAAAGCCTCTGTCATTCCTGTAAAGACAGGAATTCAAAAGAATATTACAATAAATAATATTAACTTAAAAGATTTGTTATTAGCATATGAAAATTTAACTAAAAATTCTTTTGTTTCAATTTTAGGTTTAGATAGTTTAACAAATAATTTTTCAAAAGAACAAGAAGAAGGTATTTTAGAAATTTTAAATGGACAAGCAAGCGTAGTTATAAATACGAAAGACGGAAATTATTATGGAAAAATAAAATTAGCTAATACTAAAAACATTGAAACTAAACTTAATAATTTTGAAAAAGCGATTACGCGATCCCTGGCTATTTTATCACCGGAAAGTAAAAAAGTAATTTTGCCTGACAGCACTTATATTTATGAGTTAGTGATGAATCAGGAAAAATTTTCTTTTGAAGACAAAGAAATAGACAATAAAAATGCAAGATATATAAAAGAAGATAGTTTTAATTTCGAGTTTATATATTATATAGAAGACGACACAATATTTTTCTCTAATTTATTTGATGAGTTAATACAAGAAGATAACAATAAAGAAGAGTCGTTCGTTACGATCCCAATGAAGTTTTTAGATAATTTTGATTTTGTCCAAGAAATTTTAGGTGAGAATAAAGAAAAATATAATATAGTTGTTTTAACGGAAAATAAAAAATTAAAAGAAACAGTTTTGATTTTTAGATAATGTTGTCTTGGCAACTTTTGTTAATATGATAAACTGTAAGTAAGAGCAAAATATATTTGCAGTTCACAAGATTTAATCATGTTTAAAACAAACTCTAAAATTGAAGATAAATTTACAAACCTTGTTGTCAAGGAGATTTTTGGGTTGCTTGGGAAAGTTTTAGATAAAAAAGATTTGAAAAATTTGGAAATTGTTTACTCTCCGGAGCCGGAGATGGGGGATTTTAGTTTGCCTTGTTTTACTTTGGCAAAAACAGAGAAAAAGTCTCCGGTACAAGTTGCTAAAGATTTGGCAGGGAAAATAAAACTAAAAAAAACCGGGATTATTAAAAAAGTAAAAAACGATGGCCCTTATTTAAATTTTTTCGTTAATGATGTTAAAAGAGCTGAAATTGTTTTGACTGATATTTTTAAGAAAAAAAATAAATTAGGCGAAAATAATTTTGGCAAGGGTAAAACCGTAATGATTGAATATGTTTCACCAAACACTAATAAACCTCTTCATCTTGGACACGGCCGGAATGCTTTTTTAGGGTTTGCTCTTTCTAATATTTTGGAGGCTAATGATTACAAGGTAGTTAAAGTTTGTTTAGTTAACGACCGAGGAATACATATTGCCAAATCAATGCTTGCTTATCAAGAAAAAGGCAAGAACGTAATTCCTGAAGATATTGGAATGAAAGGGGATCATTTTGTTGGCGATTATTATGTTTTGTTTGATGATATGAAAAAGAAGAATAAAAAAGTAGAAGATGAAGCTTATGAATTACTTAGAAAATGGGAGAAAGGAGACAAAAAAACAGTTGAACTTTGGAAGAAAATGAACAACTGGGCGCTAGTCGGGATGAAAAAGACCTTTAAAAAAATTGGAATTGAATTTGATAAGCTTTATTTTGAAAGTGATATGTATAAGGAAGGTAAAGATATTATTGAAAAAGGTTTAAAAGAAAAAAAGTTTGTTAAAAAAGATAAAGCTGTTACAGCCGATTTAAGTAAGTATAATTTGCCGGATAAAATTTTACTTCGTAGCGATAACACAGCTTTGTATATTACTCAGGATATTTATTTAACTTATTTAAAATATAAAGATTACAAGCCAGAAAAAATAATTCATATTATCGGCTCTGAACAAGACTTGGCACAAAAACAACTTTTTGCCATAATGGATAGCTTAGATTTTAAACAAGCAAAAAATTTGCACCACTTAAGTTATGGAATGGTTAATGTTGAAGGAGGAAAATTAAAATCCCGAGAAGGTACTAGAGTTGATCTTGATACTTTAATAAAAGATTTAGGTAAAATGGCAAGTTTGGAGATCAGAGCCAGGAATGAAAAATTAAACGAAGAAAAATTGGAAAGAAGAAGTGAAAAAATCGCTCTTAGCGCACTTAAATATTATATTCTACAATACGGACCAAAATCAATTGTGAATTTTAATCCCAAAGAGTCTTTATCTTTTAATGGAAAAACCGGGCCATATTTACAATACTCTTATGCTCGGATAAAAAGTATTTTGAAAAAGTCAGGAGAAAAAATTGACAAAAAAGTTGATTTTTCAAAATTAAAAAATAAAGAAGAAAAAGAACTCTTAAACTTACTAGGCAGATTTTCTGAAACTATTAAAGAGTCTGGAGAAAAATATGACCCTTCAGTTTTGGCAAAATATTTATATGAACTCGCTAAAGCTTTTCACGGTTTTTATCACTCTTCTCCGGTCTTGGATACAGACAAAAAAACAAAACAAGCCCGCTTGCTTTTAATCCACTCTACTGCCGAAGTTATCAAAAAAGGACTGAATTTATTAGGAATTGAAGTGTTAGAGGAAATGTAATTTTAGCTTATAGCTTTTAGGTTATGTCAACTCAAAATAAAATTCAAAAATTGATTACAGAGTTTTTAGAGTATTTAGAGATTGAACGGGGAGTGTCGCTTAAGACTATCCGGAACTATAAGTTTTATTTGGAGAGGTTTGTTGGTTTTTTAGAAATTACTTCTCCTAGCCAAATTACTTTAGAGAGCGTGAAAAGATTTCGGCTTTGGCTAAACAGGCAGAAGAATTTTAAAGGTGATACTTTGAAGAAATCTACACAGAATTATCACTTGATTGCTATTCGAAATTTTTTAAAATATTTAGCTCGGTTAGATATAAAAAGTTTAGCTCCGGAAAAAATAGAACTATCAAAACTTGGTGAGCGAATAGTGGAGTTTTTAATAAAAGAAGATTTGGAGCGATTTTTAGAAGCTCCATTAAAAACAGATAACCTATCTATCATCAAAAAAAGAGATAAAGCGATCTTAGAACTGTTTTTTTCTACCGGACTTCGTGTTTCCGAACTTGCTAGTTTAACCAAAGAATCAATAAATTTAAAAAGAGACGAATTTACGATTCGAGGAAAGGGCGATAAACCTAGAATTGTTTTTTTATCTGAAGTAGCAAAAAAATATATTAAAGAGTATTTAGACATTAGGCCAGACATGAGCCCATATCTTTTTGTTCGTCACGATAAAGCTTCAAAGAGGATTCAGAACCAAGAAGATAATTCTTTAACTCCAAGATCAATCGAAAGGTTAGTTCAAAAATACGCGCGTCTTGCCGGTATTACCAAAAAAGTGACTCCGCACACAATTCGGCACAGTTTTGCCACTGATTTATTATATAACGGAGCTGACATCAGAAGCGTGCAGTCTATGCTCGGGCACTCTTCAATCACAACAACTCAAATCTACACTCATATTACAAACAGACAGTTAAAAGAAGTCCACAAAAAATTTCACGATAAAAAATAAGATGAAACAAGCCTACTTTATTTTTACAATTTTAATTTGCTTGCCCCTTATCGGGGTTTTTATTTTTCAGAATAATAACTTTGATAAAGAGCTTGTTTTAATGTACGATGAATTACTTTTTGATTTTGAGAAGCTGGCGAAGACAAGCTTAAAGCCTGATCAGGTTTTAGATAAAAAAATTGAGAATACGTCCGAAGACGAAAACAAAAAAGATGAAAACATTAAAGAAAAAGAAGAAAAAATCGAGTTTGAAGTTTTACCAAATAAAATTCATTACAACGTTCCTTTTACCTCGCAAGCCCCATTTCGTGATTGGAGTTATCCGTGGCAAGAGTTTTGTGAGGAGGCAGCGGTTTTGATTACTATGAGATATTTTGATGGTCGGGGAATTAAAGATAAAGATGATGCTAATGATGCTTTGCAGGAAATTATGAAATGGGAAAATGAAAACCTTGGTTTTTATAAAGATACAACTGCGACAACAACTATGAAAATCATTACTGATTTTTACGAATATGATAATGTAGAATTAAGTCATGACACAACAATAGAAAAAATAAAACAAGAATTAGCTAAAGGTAATTTAATCATAATTCCAACGGCCGGGCGTAATTTGGAAAACCCATATTTTACTCCACCTGGACCGATTTATCATAATTTAGTGTTAGTAGGCTACGATAATGAAAAACAAATTTTTTACACCAACGACCCCGGAATAATGAGCGGTAAAGATTTTAAGTACAGTTATAAAAATATAATAGAATCAATAGCTGATTGGAGCTACGAGAAAGAAACTATTGATAAATCAAGAAAAGTTATGATAATTGTGCGAGGTGGTTAAAATATTTAAGTATTGATTTTTTGAAATTATGTTGTATAGTTTTAATTAAGATGTTTAATAATAACTTCACATATGGAAAATCCAAATTTTTTAAAACAAAAATACAACTTACACAACACTCCGGAAGCAGATTCAGCCGCCAAAAGAACAAAAAAAAGAACAGGCGAAAAAGTTTCTCAAAAGCCGGGCGAGAAAATACAGAATTATTTAGATAGATTCAATGAAATTATCGAACGCAAAGATCCGGACAAAAAAGAACGAGGCATTGGAGCGCTTAAAAGAATACTCCATAATAAATTTGTTCTTAAAGAGGATGAGATTCCGCAAACATATTACAATTTACAAGGCGAAATCGCCGTAGAGGAAGGCAGGACACAGGAGCTTATTGATAGTGGCGTAGAAATAGAAAATAAAAAAACTAAAAACAAGAAAGGTGAAGAAATTGAAGAAAAAGAATTTATTTTTCCAAATAAGATAAAAAAGGAATTATCAGAAGTCATTATTGCCGATCAAGAAAGCACTATGGATAACTGGATTGATTATTTATCATCAGATGATGCTCAATATCCTGATTGGCTTAAGTATTATGCTTTTCGAAATATGCTTAACTTAGGTAAATACGACAAGGAAAGAAAAAAGTTTCCGCCAAGAGAGCTTCCTGACCGCTCGGATAAGCCAAAGAAAAAAGAAAATTTAACCACCGCCCCTTTTCCCGACTTAAATCGTGAAGCCCTGGCTTATGTTTTGGATGCAATCGAAAAGAAGCATAAAAAAGAAGGCATTAACCTGGAATTCCAAGACGAAGAAGAAAAAAATAATTTTCAAAAAATACTTCAAGGAGAAAATTTTGCCAAGCTCTACGCCTGGGCGATTGAAAAAGTAACTCCGGCCTCACAAGAAGTCTTGGAAACCGTCAAGGGCAAATGGATAAAATACGACCAAGGCACAGATCATATGCCTTTGGTTAACTCTCTCCAGGGCCACGGCACTGGCTGGTGCACAGCCGGAGAATCAACTGCTCGGACCCAATTACAAGGAGGAGATTTTTATGTTTTTTACTCTGAAGATGAAAATAATAATCCAATTATTCCTCGCGCCGCTATCAGAATGGAGGGGCAAAGCAAAATAGCCGAAGTAAGAGGCATTGCCCATGAGCAGAACTTAGACGCTCATATCACAGATACGGTTAAAGAAAAAGTGAGCGAATTCGGAGAAGAGGGCAAAAAATACGAGAAAAAATCAAAAGACATGAAGCACTTGACTGAAATAGAAAATAAAACTAAAAATAACCAAGAATTAACTAAGGATAATTTAATTTTTCTCTATGAGATAGATGACCCTATTGAAGGCTTTGGCTACCAAAGAGATCTAAGAATCGAAGAAATCCGAAAGATAAGAGACACGGAAAAAGATGCATCTATTGTTTTTGAATGCGACTCAAATCAAATCGCCAAAAACATAAGCGAAATAAACGAAAACACCGAAGCCTATATCGGAGAGTGGGATCCAAGTATCTATCAAGAAATCAGAAAATACCCAAACATCAAACATCTTTACGAATCTTTTCCGGATAAAAAGATATTCAAGATGAATTTGGAGACTGATCCAAGTATCAATTCTCCTCAAACCGCCCTAGAAGCGCTGGAAGGCGAAAATATATATTTAACAAACTGGGCAAAGGATATTTTAAAAGAAACTAAGTTCAGTAAAGAAAAACAAAACCAAAACCACGAATTAGTCAGATTTACAGTTAAAGAGCTTGGATTTCCAAACGGAGCAACAACCAAAGAAATTTACGATAAACTAGAAGAGCTTGGGCTGGATCTTTGCCCAACTGAAACAGGACCACAGCTCAGGCTAAAGTATCCGGGCAAAGAGTGGATGTTGATTGCCATGGAACCGATTGCCGACTCCGATGGCGATCCGGACGTGTTCGATCTGCGCGGGGCTTACGGGCAGCTGGGGCTCCTTGCCCATGACGCTCGGCCCGGCGACAGGTGGCGTCCAGGCGACAGGTTCGTCTTCCGTCCCCGCAAGTTGGATTCTTAGAAACTTTGAACCTTTGTATTTTTTGAAATTTGGACACTTTGACATTTTTCCGCCGCCAGAGGCGGTCGCTGTAATTTTTAAGATTGACGATATTTTGCTATAATGAAATTAGCTTGATTTTATCAGGCGGTTACGGCTTCCTGAGATTTGGCTGGCAAATATGGATTTAGAGTGCAAGCGGCCATGGCTTTTTGCAGAGTGATTTATATTTTGTCTTTAAAAAAGAAATTAACTTTGTGTATCGCGCTAAGGCATTTAAGATGTCGGATAAAATACAGCCAGATCTTTTTTGCATCAGGTCGGCAGTGGCAAATGGAGGTGCGATATACATTACCGACTCCGATGGCGATCCGAACGTGTTCAATCTGAACGAGAATAACGGGCAGCTGAAGCTCAATGCCAATGACGCTAAGCCCGGCAACAGGTGGAATCAAGGCAACAGGTTCGTCTTCCGTCCCCGAAAGTCGTTTCTTTTTCCGCGGTTACCTAAAATTGCGGTTTTTCTTTTCAAAGTTTTTTAGACTATTTTTCCAACCCCCAAACATTTTACCGATTTCATCCAACTTGAAAACAATTTCTTCATATTGTTTATTTGAAATAAATTTTGCTTCCCAAGCAACATGAATCAAAAATTTAAGCGTATCTAAAATAAGGATACACTTTGAAATTTTATCCATCTTCGTTTCTTTTTTAGAAAAATATGCGATATAGGAAATTTCAAGCAAATCAAGAAATTTATTTTCAATTCTAGCGCCAATGGTAAAGCGCGCAGTTTTCTTAATATGAGGAACAATATTAATCCAAATCAAATATCCCTCTTTGATGCGTTGCAAAATAGAAGATTTATCGAGAGAGAGAGAGAGAGAGAGAGTAAAAGGCTTCGCCATATTTACAATAATATCATTTCTTTTGATAATTTGCTAATTTCCTGGCAGGAATTTTTGCGAGGGAAAAGAAAAAGAAAGGATGTCGCGGAATTTCAACTTAATTTTAGTGATAACGTTTTACAGCTTCATCATAATCTTCAAAATAAGACATATAATCATGGTGCTTACCAGGCGTTTAAAATAAACGATCCGAAGCCAAGAAATATCCATAAAGCTAGCGTGCGAGATCGGATGGTACATCACGCGATTTATAGAATTCTATATCCTTATTTTGATAGAAAATTTATTTATGATTCTTATTCTTGTAGAATTAATAAAGGGACACATAGGGCAATAAATAGATTTCGGGATTTTAGCTATAAAGTTTCAAAAAATAATATCCGTATTTGTTGGATTTTAAAATGCGACATCAAAAAATTTTTTGCCAGCATTGATCATAAAATTTTGAAAGATATTTTAGAAAAATATATAGCGGACAAAAACGCTTTGTGGTTGCTCTTGCGAGTTATAGATAGTTTTAGCAGTAAAAATAAAATAGGAGTCGGCTTGCCGCTTGGAAATTTAACTTCACAACTTTTAGTAAATATTTATATGAACGAGTTTGACCAGTTTATGAAGCGTGAAATTAAAGCAAAATATTATATCCGCTATGCCGATGATTTTGTTATAATAAGTGAAAATAAAAAATATTTGGAGGATCTTATTCCAAAAATTTCAAAATTTCTTGAAGAAAAATTAAAGCTCTCACTTCATCCAAATAAATTATTTATCAAAACGTTAAATTCCGGAGTTGATTTTTTGGGTTGGGTTAATTTTTCTTATCATCGGGTATTGAGGACGACAACAAAAAGGAGAATGATTAAAAAAGTTACATTGAAACATAATACGGAATCAATTGCTTCATATTTAGGAATGCTTTCGCATGGAGATGCTTATAAGCTTTCCGAAGAAATTTTATCTAATTTATAATTAAAATAAATTTATAATTGAAGTCAAAGCACCTCATTTTATTCGTTGATTAACAGATTTGGTCATATTAGTTGGTATTGACATTTAGCTAAAATTGTGCTAAATTGTTTTTATTGTTTGCGCCCGTAGTTCAACGGATAGAACACCAGCCTTCTAAGCTGGTTATGGGGGTTCGATTCCCTCCGGGCGTACTGAGTATTTTATAAAACGGTAGAGCGATAAGAATAACCACAAACCGTTGACTTTACATTTTATATTTTAGTGGTATACTTAATATGTATGTCGCAAACAAAATGTAAAATTTGTCAAAAAGAGTTTTATATTAGGCCTAGTCGTTTAAAGATTGGTTGGGGAAAATATTGCTCAATTAAATGTAGAAACGTTTCACAGCGAACAGGACGATATCTTTTTTGCGCAGTATGTAAGAAGAAAATATGGAAAACTCCCAAAGAAGAAAGATGTTCAAAGAGCGGAAAATTTTTTTGTAATAAATCTTGTCAAACAAAATGGAGAAATAAATATTATTCTAGAGAAAAACACCATTTTTGGATTAATGGTAAAAATGTTTATCGGACAATAATGTTAGAGCAAAAAGATAAGCCAGTTTGTAAAAAATGTAAAGTTAAAGATGTTAGAGTTTTAGTGGTTCATCACAAGGATCATGATAGGGAAAATAATAAAATAAATAATTTAATGTGGTTATGCAGAAATTGTCATCATTTAGTACATATTCACGATAAAAAAGTTTAATATATCATGGCGGGGTTGGTGAAATTGGTTATCACTCGAGTTTGTGGTACTCGCGTCACGGGTTCAAATCCCGTACCTCGCCCAGAATTTATAACATATGATTATTTTAAATTGGTTGATAATGGCTTTGTCAATTTTAATTGCAGCCTATATTGTGCCAGGGGTAACAATCAGTGGGATTTGGGCGGCTTTGTGGCTGGCGATATTTTTAGCTTTAGTTAATGTTATTTTAAAACCGCTTTTAATTTTAATAACTTTGCCGATTAATATTTTAACTTTAGGACTTTTTACTTTTGTTATAAATGCTTTGTTAATTTTATTATCATCAACTGTTATAAAAGGTTTTGAAGTTAGTGGATTTTTAGCAGCAATATTATTTAGTATTTTGCTTTCAATTATTAGTTATATTTTAGGAGCTTTGATTAAGACAAAATAGTTTTAAATATAGTTTATAGTAATGTCCTTTTAAATTTAAGCATAAAACAGGAGGTTGTTATGGATTGGCATAAAGCAGTAGATTTAGAAAAATTAAACAAATTAGCAGAAATTAATCCAGAAGGCTTTGAAAAAAAAGTAAAAGCTATTACTGATAAGTTTATCAGTAGTTGTGGTAGAGAGAGCAGAAAGATGTTAGTGGAAACACAGGTTAGAATAAACAGTGGAAAGATTTTATACAAAGCTGATTTGCCGGACGATTTAAAAGAATTTGAAATTAAACGCAGGACGCTTATCGATGAATTACTTCAAGAAAATAAAAACAAGGATGTTTTGCGTTCAGTTAACAAACTTCAAGTTGCTATTGATAACGGCCTTAATGAAGCCTTGTTTAATCTAGAGAGATTGGAAGAGCTGGCAGAAAGTGATTTAGATTTGTTTGAAAAAGAGAAAGAAATTTTAGTCCTGAGGTATATTTTATCTCAACCACAAGAAAAAAGACATAAGGCAAAACAATCTCAATGGAAGATTGATGCTGTTTGCAAAACTGCAAAAAATCGTTTGGATCGTTTAGTGAAATTTCAAACATTGTTTTATAAAGGTGTTTATGGAGAGGGAGGCTTTGTTGATTCGTTGAAATCGTTTAGTCCTGTGAGCCAGAAATTTCAAGAATCAGCAACTAAAGTTGTTGCAGAAGAAAAGAAACAAAAAAGAAGAGCTCACCTAACGGTAATGAAATAATAGAACGCTTAATTTAACCGTCAAGACGAAAAGTTTTGGCGGTTTTTTCATTGCCTAAATTTTTTTAGATGATAATATTAAATTATGAGTAAATTTATTAAAAATTCACCTTTGGCTGATAGGGTGCGGCCGGATAGTTTGGATAATCTTTTGGGTCAAGATGAGATAATTGGAAAAGGAAAATTGTTAAGAGAGGCGATCAAAAAAGACGAACTGCCGTCGATGATTTTTTGGGGTCCGCCAGGGTCAGGGAAAACAACCTTGGCTTTTATTATTGCCAAAAAAACAAAATCAAATTTTATAAAAATCAGCGCTGTTTCTAGTGGCTTAAAAGATTTGCGTAGTATTATAGAAGAGGCCGAGACAAATAAAAGGCTTGGAGAAAAAACAATTTTATTTATCGATGAAATTCATCGTTGGAATAAAACTCAACAAGACGCGCTTTTGCCTTATGTTGAAAATGGCACAGTTATTTTAATAGGAGCAACAACGGAAAATCCCAGCTTTGAGGTGCGGAGTGCTATTTTATCGCGAGCTAGAGTTTTCGTCTTACAAGAATTAAAAGAAAAGCAACTTATAGATATTTTAAACAAAGCCATAAAAGATAAAGAAAAAGGATTGGGAAAGTTAAATTTGAAAATCAGCAAAGATGTTGTAAAAACAATTGCCAAAATGAGCAATGGAGACGCCCGGACAGCTTTGAATGTCTTGGAGTACGCCGGTTTAATCAGTAAAAAAATAACCTTGGAAATAATTAAAGAATCTTTTCAAAAATCACATCTTTATTACGATAAAGACGGTGATGAACACTATAATATAATTTCCGCTCTTCATAAGTCAATGCGGGGAGGAGATGAAAACGCATCCTTGTATTGGTTAGCAAGAATGTTAGAGGCTGGAGAAAATCCACTTTATGTTGCCAGAAGAATTGTACGGTTTGCTTCAGAAGATATTGGCCTTAAAAATTCCCGCGCTTTAGAACAGGCAGTGGCGGCTTACCAGGCCTGCCATTTTATCGGCATGCCGGAGTGCAATGTAATTTTAGCCCAAGCCGTAGTTTATATGGCAAAATGCCAGAAATCAAACGAGCTATACACAGCCTACGGAAAGGTAGCTAGAGATGTAAAGGAATTTGGCAATTTGCCGGTGCCACTTCATCTGAGAAATGCGCCAACTAAATTAATGAAAGACCTAGACTACGGAAAAAATTATAAATACAGTCCAGAGCATAATTATGAAGAGCAACAGGAATATTTGCCAAATGAGCTTAAAGGAAGAAAATACTTTAAAAAATAAAAAATGTTAAAAATTAATAAAAAAATAATATTACTCGTGGTTTTTAATTTTTTTATTTTAATGAGTTTGATAACTTTATTAAACCCTTCTTGGATTATTGCTGGTGACGGTTATGGTTATTATATTTATTTGCGTTCACTTATTTTTGATCATGATTTAAATTTTCAAAATGAATATTCACAGTTCGATGCTATCTACGGAGCTCATATGAGCACTAATATAACCCCGTTAGGTAAAGTTGGTAATATGTTTTCTGTTGGGCCGAGTATTTTGTGGGCGCCATTTGTCTTTATTGCTTTTTTAATTGATTTGTTTTTTAATTTCTCTCAAAATTATTTTTTACCTGGTTTTAATTATCCTTTTGAAATAGCAATTGCTATTGCAGCTTTTTTTTATTTTTTTATTGGACTTGTTTTTTTGTACTTAGGACTTAAAAAGCTATTTGCAGAAAAAATATCTTTTTGGTCAACCACAATAATTTGGCTTACCTCCCCTTTGGTTTATTATTTAGTTTACGAACCATCAATGTCTCATGCTCTATCGTTTTTTTCTGTAAGCGGATTTTTATATTTTTTTATAAAATATAAAAATAGTTTTGACAGAAACAATTTTTTAATTATTGGATTTTGGCTAGGACTTGCTATGCTTGTTCGTTGGCAGAATCTATTGTTTGCAGCCTTGCCGGTTGTTTGGATTTTGTGGCAACAGAAAATTGTGATTAAAAATAGATTAAGATTGTTATTTTATTTTTTTACTTCGGCTTTTGTTGTTTTTTCACCACAACTTTTAATGTGGAAATATTTATATGGTTCATTTTTGGTAGCTCCTCAAGGGGGTAAATTTTTTGATTTATTTAATCCGCATTTTGTTAAATTTTTATTTTCCGGTTACCATGGTTTTTTTGTTTGGCACCCATTTTTATTGTTTTCTGTTTTAGGATTATTTTTTTACATAAAGAAAAATAAAAAATTAGCTGTTCTTTTTTTATTAACTCTTTTTTTACAAATTTATATGAACAGCGCTTTATCGGAT
Organism: Candidatus Falkowiibacteriota bacterium; assembly: GCA_018651725.1. Taxonomy (GTDB): domain Bacteria; phylum Patescibacteriota; class Patescibacteriia; order JAACEG01; family JAACEG01; genus JABIDK01. The sequence continues at coordinate 101,072 of JABIDK010000014.1, forward strand.
TGGTTTGGAGGAGGATCTTTTGGGGCAAGAAGAATGATCAGCTCTATTTTTATTTTAGCAATTGGTTTGACTTTTATTATGTCGCAGTTGAATAGAAAAAGAATAGCCCTAATTTTTTTTAGCTTGATTATTTTTTTAGCAATTAGCTGGAATATTCTTTTAATGATAAGTTGTGCTAGAGGAGTAGTGCTGGTTAATGTACCGATCACAACAAAAGAATTGTTTAGCGAACAAAAAAAAATATTTTTAAATATTGTAGAACGGAAATTTTTAAATAATTAGAAGTCTTGCAAATTATTAATAAAACTGTAAAATAAAACGTAATCAACTAATAACTAAATAATTTTTCTATGAAACAAATAGCAACTATTTTATTTTTATTAATTTTTTTAACAGGTTGTACAAAAAACACTATGACTACAAACACAAATGAAAATGATTCTAAGAATCAAGAGGTAAAAGAAGAAGTTAATTTAATTCAGGAGCAAATTAAAAAAATGGGGCATGAGGATTTGGTTTCTGTTTATGATAAAGCGGTGATGAAAACCAATTTAGGGGATATTAAAATTAAATTTTATAACAGTGCTTCGCCAGTTACGGTTAATAATTTTTTGAATTTAGCTAAAACTGATTTTTATAATGGAACAAAATTTCATCGGGTTATGAAAGACTTTATGATCCAAGGTGGAGACCCTTTGAGTAAAGACGATAATTGGGCAATTCATGGTTCTGGCGGGCCAGATTATAAGTTCGATGATGAATTTAATAACTACCCAATTGTCAAAGGAAATTTAGCCATGGCTAACTCCGGACCAAATACCAATGGTTCCCAGTTTTTTATTGTTACAGCCGAGAGCACCCCATGGTTAGACGGTAAACATACTAACTTTGGAGAGGTAACCGAAGGCATGGAAGTAGTGGAAAAAATTGAAGTTGTAGAAACTAACGAACGTGATCATCCACTAGAAGACATAATTGTCGAAAGTATTGAGTTAATTGCCAAATAGAAAGTTTGGGCAAAAACTAAAAATATGTTATAATAAAAGTGTAAAAGTTTTAAGCTTTACATTTTGAGCTTTAAGTTTTATTTATGCTTATTCAACCGGAGAAAGTTACTAAAATTCAAAAAAGACATACATTTGAGGCATTATTTAGAGATAGCACCCCAAGCTATGATTTTTTTCTAATGCTTATTCTATCGGCCATTCTTGTGGCGATTGGTCTTTTAATAAACAACGCAGTTGTTGTTATCGGCGGGATGTTGGTGGCGCCGATTTTGTCTCCTATTTTAAGTTTTTCAATGGGAATGGTTGTTGGGGATGTAAAATTAATGAAAAGGTCAGGCGAAGTTATTCTGCAGTCGATTTTAATTGTGGTAGTTGTGTCTCTTGTTATTTCTTTTTTAACTATTAATCGGGAGTTAACTCCGGAGATTTTTTCTCGCGCTCATCCGAGTCTAGCTTATTTTTTGATAGCCCTTTTTTCTGGTTTAGCCGCTTCTTATTCTTTAGTTCGTCCCAATTTATCGGAAAAATTGTCAGGTGTAGCGATTTCTGTTGCTTTAATTCCGCCTCTGGCTTCTCTTGGGATTGCTTTTTCTTTTTTTGATGTTCGAGTCATCGTCGGTTCTTTAGGTCTTTTTGCTTTGAACTTAGTTGGCATTATTTTGGCGGCCTTAGTTGTGTTTGCAATATTTAAATTTTATGAAGTTAAAGAATCAATAGAGAAAAAAATTAAAGCCGAAGAAAGAATAATTAAAGAAGAAGAAAAGGAAAAAACACAAGAAAAAATTGAAGAAATAGAAAAACAAGTCAAAGAAGCAACTGAATTTTTAAAAGAAAATAAAAAGAAATGAGTTAGTCCGTAAAGTCTGTAAGGCCCATAAAGTCGAAAGTCAGTGGAAATTTATAAAATAAAAAAGTACGTACTCGAGTACGTACTTTTTTATTTTCAGATTTTATTTATCTTCCTTGTTTTGCTCTGTGACAATCTCTACATAACAATGTAGATTCGTCATTTGGTTGGAATGGAAGTTGAGTGATACCTGTTCCGCATTCACTGCATTTCCAGTTTCCTTCAAACATTTGTCGTGGAGAGAAGTTGTCTCTTTTTGCTCTGTGGCATTCACGACAGAAGATTGGTCGACTTCCATCCGGTTCGAACGGAAGTTCTTTGATTTCAGCTCCGCAGTCACCGCATTTCCAATCACCTTGAAACATTTGGCGTGGAGCGAAAGATCCTTGATTGTCCATTTTTGTTTTTTGTTACGTTTAACTAAAGTTTGAAATTTATTTAAAAACAATTTAAAATTAAACTGAACAAAACATTTTATAGACTTGTTATGCAACAAATCTAATTAATTTATAAAAATAGTATACTATAAGAACAATGGCTTGTCAATAGTTAGAGAGTTATGCTATAATAACATCATAAATTTTAATCAAAATATATGGCTAAAAAAGTCCAAAAAATTTTAATTGGTGAAGACGAAAAACCAATGGCTCGCGCTTTAGAGCTTAAGCTTAAAAGTTTGGGTTTTGAAGCAAAAATTGCCTTTAACGGCGAAGAGGTTCTTCAGGCTCTTCAAAAAGAAAAGTTTAATTTAGTTTTACTTGATTTGATGATGCCCAAGGTAGACGGGTTTTCTGTTTTGGCTAAGATGCAGGAAAATAAAGATAAAACACCTGTTATTGTAGCGTCTAATTTAAGTCAAAGCGAAGATTTGCAAAAAGCCAAAAAATTGGGTGCAGTTGATTACTTTGTTAAATCAGATACACCCATCGCCGAAGTTGTTGTGCGTGTAAAAAAAGCTCTTAATTAATTTAGTAAGATTAGGAGGACTGGGATTATTAGGATTTTAAATCCTAAATATCTTAAGAATCTTATTAATTATGTCAAAGAATTTAAATATAGACGACAAAAAAATAGCGGATATTTTACTTAAAGAAAGTTATATCAGCGAAGAAGATTTTAAAAAAGGCGCGGAGTTTGCCAAGAATTTTCATTCAACGATTGTAAAATATCTTTTATCTGAAGAACTTATTAATAAGGATTTATTAGGACAGGCTATTGCCGAGTCTTTTAAGGTTTCTTACTCTGACCTTAATACAAATATTCCCGCGAAGGAACAGGTCTTAAAAATACCGGAGGCTTTAGCGAAAAAATACAGAGCCGTTCTATTCACAGAAGAAAAAAATAGCGTTGTTATAGCAACCGATAATCTTGAGCAAAAAAACTTAAAAATCGGACTAAAGAAAATATTTAAAACAAAAAAGATAATATTAAGTTATTCTTTGCCGGAAGATATAGATGAAATTTTTATTTTCTATCGTAAAACACTTGATACTCGTTTTGCGAGCATAGTTAAAAATCAAAATAAAATTGCCCCGGAAATTATAACAGAGATTTTCCAGGATGCTTTGCTGTACCGGGCATCTGATATCCATTTTGAACCTCAGGAAAAAGAAGTTGTTATTCGTTTTCGGGTCGATGGACTTTTGTACGAAGCCGGTCGTTTGCCAAAAGAACACTACGAAAATATTTTGAATAAAATAAAGGTAATGGCTAATTTACGAATGGACGATCATTTTTCCGCTCAAGACGGAGCTATTCGTTATACGGCCGAAAAAGGAGTGGCGGTTGATATGCGTATTTCCATTTTACCGGCCTTAGATGGAGAAAAAATAGTTGTTAGGCTCTTGGCTGAATATGTTAAAGATTTTTCTTTGAGTGACGTTGGTCTTTTAGAAAAAAACCAGGAGATGTTACTTAAGGCGGCTAGAAAACCTTTTGGTATGATTTTAGTTTCCGGACCAACCGGATCCGGGAAAACCACGACTCTTTATTCGCTTGTAAAATATATTAACAAGCCGGAGGTAAATATTACTACTATTGAAGATCCGGTAGAATATAAAGTTGTCGGAGTTAACCAGATTCAGGTTAATCAGCGCACAGAACTTACTTTTTCTAAAGGACTTCGTTCTATTGTTAGGCAAGATCCGGATATAATTTTAGTTGGAGAAATAAGAGATAAAGAAACAGCTGAAATAGCTGTTAATGCCGCTTTAACAGGACATCTTCTTTTTTCCACTTTTCATGCTAACGACGCCGCCACCTCAGTCCCGAGATTGTTAGATCTTGGCGCAGAGCCGTTTCTCTTGGCTTCTACTTTAGAGCTTTTAATTTCCCAGCGTCTGGCCAGACGAATTTGTGAAAATTGTCGCTATAGTTATAAGGAGACAATTTCCAGTCTTCAGAAAAAAATACCAAACGCGAAAAAATATTTTAACAGTAAATCCTTAACGTTATATAAAGGCAAAGGATGTAAGTCGTGCAATGATACAGGCTATCATGGACGGACAGCTATTTTTGAATTTATTCAAATTACTAAAGAGTTGGAGGAATTAATTTTAACAAGCCCTTCCAGCCAGCAAATCATCGCACTTGCTAAAAAACAAGGATTTAATTCTTTGTTCGATGACGGACTGGAAAAGGTTAAAAAAGGAATAACCACTTTAGATGAACTTTTACGCGTAGTTCCTTTAGACCAGTAGATAATAGAAACTTAGAAAAATTTTGATATTTGGCGATAGCCTCGTTATGAAACAAGTTTAAATATGCCTGAAAAAAAACAACAAAAAAAGAAACCACAAAAAAAACAATCAAAAAAACAACAGTCAAAGTTTGTTATTTTTTTAAACAAGTTGTTTGCCGGCAAAGAGAAAGATTATTTTATTGAAAATTTAACAATGTTAATCGGTTCCGGGATGAGTATGTCGATTGCCTTACGATCTATAAAACAAGAAACCAGAAACGAATGGATGATAGAAACAATTGATGATATCACAGAATCAATCGAAGGCGGGTCTTCGCTTTCTTCTTCATTTAAAGGTAAAGATCTTTTGTCCAGCCATGATTTGTCGCTGCTTCGAATCGGAGAAGAGTCCGGTTATCTTTTGGAAAATTTAAAAGTTATTGTGGCTGAGCAAAAAAAGGAAAAGATATTCAAGTCAAAAATACGCTCCGCCATGATGTATCCGATCTTTATTTTAGTTTTGACTGCAATTATTGGGCTTGGTATTGCCTGGTTTATCTTGCCTCGTTTGGCTTCTGTTTTTTCTTCTTTAAAACTAGAGCTACCTTTAGTTACCAGAATTTTAATAGCTACTGGAAAATTTTTGGAAGGAAATGGTTTTTGGGCTATCCCGTGTGTTGTGTTAATTTTAGCAATAATTTTTTTCTTTGTATTTATTTTTTCTAAAACAAAATTTATTGGCCAAAAGATTTTAATCTCTACCCCGGGAGTTAAACAGCTTATTAGAGAAGTGGAGTTGGCTCGTTTTGGTTATTTACTTGGAACACTTCTAAAAGCATCTTTACCGATAGTGAAATCACTTGATTCGATGAGTAAGGCTACCACTTTTCGCAGCTACCAAAGATTTTATGTGCATTGTCGCGATTCTATTATGGATGGAAACTCTTTTCAAAAAAGTTTTTTATCGTACCCTAAATCGCATAAATTTATTCCAACCCCGATTCAACAAATCATAATTTCTGCTGAAAAATCAGGTAATTTAGCTGGATCTTTGATAGAGATAGGAAAAACTTTCGAAGAGAAAACAGACAACTCCACTAAAAACTTAGCTGTTATTTTGGAGCCAGTTTTATTGGTGGTTGTCTGGGTTGGAGTTGTAGGAGTGGCCTTAGCAGTAATTTTACCTATTTATAGTTTAGTTGGAGGGTTAGGTAATCAGCAGAATAGTATTTCATCACCACCACCAATAAAAATAGAAAAATTAGAAGAAAATGCGACCATAACAGGGGAGTTTCAAGAAGAAAAATTAATAGAGTTTGATAATGGATTAAAAATTTTAAAAACAAACCTTGGTTATTTAAGTGTTCGAGACAAGCCATCTTTAGACGGAGTGATTATCGATGAAGTTAACCCTGATGATATTTTTGAATATAAAAAAGAAGAAAATGGTTGGTACGAAATTATTTTAGATAAGGAGGCTCAAAAAACAGGCTGGGTTGTTGAAAAATATATTGAAGTAATAAAATGATTTTACCAACTACCAACTACCAACTGTCAACTACCAAGGGTTTTACCTTGCTTGAAATTCTCCTGGTGGTCGCAATAATCGTTATTATCGCTGGATTTTCTATGCCGGTTCTTCAGTCTTTTCAGAATAGAAACGATTTGGATATAGCCACGAATATTTTTGTTCAAAGTCTAAGAAGGTCTCAAGTTCTTTCTCGATCTGCCGAAGAAGACTCTTCTTGGGGGACTTATATTCAGGCAGGGAATATTACTATTTTTCAAGGATCAACCTATGCGGGCCGAGATAGTGATTTTGATGAAGTGTTTGAAATATCATCCAGTATTAATTTGTCAGGAGATCAGGAAATTATCTTTGGGAAAGTAACCGGAACGATAAGTTCCTCTAAATCAACCATACTTACTTCTTTAAATAATGATTCCAGAACAATAGATATAAATGTAAAAGGAATGATTTCTTATTGATTATTAACTATTAAACGTTAGCTTATGCTTGATGATTAATAATATGTTTAAAACAACTACAAACCACAAACCACAAATCACAAACCACAACGGTTTCTCCCTTATTGAAGTTCTTTTAGCCGGATCTATTTTTGCCTTAGCTGTAACTGCTCTTGTTGGGGCTTTTATTTTTGGGCAAGAAAGTACAATGCAGGCCGGTGTAAGAAGTAGGGCAGTATTTTTAATTGAAGAAGAGGCAGAGGCGCTTCGTTCTATTCGTGACGGTGCTTGGAATGAGCTTACTTATACTCAGAGTGCTGTTGAAATAAGTGATAATAAATGGATTTTTTCCGGCGAAGGAACAGATGAAACAGTAGGAGATTATACACGCTCTATAATTTTTGAAGATGTTTGTCGGGATAGCTCTCATGATATTGTTAGTTGTCCGGGTGATTATACAGATGAACAATCTAAAAAAGCAACTATTGAAGTTACTTGGACCGAGGCCAAAGTCGGTTCACAATCAATTAGTCAAGAGATATATCTGACAAATTGGGACTCTCGTCATTTTGAGCAAACAAATTGGGTTGGTGGCAGTGGTCAAAGTACTTGGTCGGATAGTACAAGATATTTAAGCGATAATGGAAATATAGACGTTTCAACAACTGGAGCTATTAAGTTAAATAGTATAGAAGAAGAAGAGTGTGCAACGAATACTTGGTCCTTTAACGATGGAGGTAATTACACCTTTGATTCGAATGACATTGAAGTTACCGGCGGCGTAGCACAGTTAAAGTCAGCTGAAGAAACCCAGAGTGGACAAACTGTAAATTCAGCCTTTAACACAAGCTCTAATTGGACAAGTGGAAACTGGGCATATAGCTCAGGAGATTATGTAAATAATCAACGAATGAGTTCGAATGGCAATCCAAGCTATTGGGTTTATAGTCATATCAGGCTGAATAACAACGATACAGCCGGTGGGTACTGGCAGCAAAGTTTTGTTACTACGGTAGATAATCCAGATATTGTTACTTTAGAATTTGATTATCAGCCGTATTATCTAACCGTAAGTCCAGGAGATCGGGCATGGTTTTATGTTTTTGTGGAAACAACTTCCGGAGCCCCGTCTAGTATTGGAAACGCTATTTGGTCTCATGAGTTTACTGGTAGTGACAGTAGAATGGTGTGGGTGGAAGATATTTCCGTTGATGCGTCAAGTAAGGTTGGAGCAGCCGGAACATACTATGTGAAAATGGCTATGTGGTTTGATACGGCTTATGTTGCTCCTGATGCTTATGGGAATGTGCCGGATCGTTATACATTAGGAGGTTATGATAATGTGACACTTTCTTGGTCAAATACTTCTTCCAGTTATCCTATTGACGAGCCTTCTATTAACCCAAATAATTCTTATGAGCCAAGTTCTATTGATTCCTGGGCAGGCTTTAGTGAAACAGCTACAAAAAACGGAGGAGAAATTTATTATCAACTTTCAGATGGATCTGGCTGGAAATATTGGAACGGAAGCAGCTGGACAACGGCTGGAGCAAGCGACTATAATACAGTTAGTGTTGTTAATAGTAATATCTCAGAATTTAGTGCAGCTACACAAAGCATTATGTTTAAAGCATTCTTAGAAAGTAATGGAACGCAGCTTGTTAAATTGGATGATATTAGTATCGAGTGTGATGCGAGTGAAAGCGGGGGTGGCGGATATGTCACTAGTGGAGAATTAATTTCTTCAGCTTATGATGCCGGGGCAACATCGCGAGCAGTTCAATCCATTGAATGGGATGAGATAATTCCATCTTGTTCACCTGCCTGTGATGTTACTTTTCAAATTAAATCAGCAACCACAGAAGGAGGTCTAAGCTCAGCAAGTTGGAGTAGTAGTTATACTGATCCGGATGGAAATATATTATCAACCTCACATAATGCAAATAGATGGCTACAATACAAAACTATTCTAACCGGAGACGGAACAGAGACACCAACCTTAGAAGAGATAAGACTAAACTATAAATAGTTTATGAAGCAAGATAATTTATCAATTTCAAATTCCAACGCTTTCACTCTTATTGAACTTATTTTGTATATTGGAATAGCAAGCATATTACTTGTTACAATATCAAGTTTTTTATTTATACTTTTAGAGTCAAGGGTAAAAAATCAAACCATTGCCGAGGTTGAACAGCAAGGAATTCAGGCTATGCAAATAATTACTCAAACGATTCGGGATGCTGAGGGGGTTAATTCACCAACCCAAGGCACAAGCGGATCAACTTTATCACTTGATGTTATAACCGCCGGGAACGACCCAACTGTTTTTGATCTTTCAAGTAATACGCTTCAAATAACCGAAGGATCCGGAGGTGCTGTTTCAATTACAAATTCAAGGATCATTGTTTCTGATTTAACTTTTCGTAACTTATCTTATTCAAATGCTCAAGGAGCAATAAAAATTGAGTTCACGTTAACCCATATTAATCCGGAGGGAAGACAGGAGTATGGTTATTCAAAAACTTTTTATGGTTCAGCCTCGATCAGAAAATAGTAATAAAGGCTATATTATGCTTTTAAGTATTCTTATTATCAGTGCGATTGGGTCGGCAATCGCTGTTTCATTGTTATTGCTTGGGCTTAGTTCTTCACAAAACAGTTTCTCCTTACAGCAATCTTATCAAGCTAAATCTTTAGCCGATACTTGCGCAGAAGAAGGTTTAGAGCAGATTAGAAATTTATCTTCTTTCACAGGGGCTGGTAATTTGACTTTAAGTAATGGCACTTGCTCTTATACAGTTGCAAATTTAGGAGGAGAAAACAGAACTGTTTCAGCAATCGGTTATGTTGGAGATTTAACAAAGAGAATAAAGGTGGTAATAGACCAAATTAACCCGCAAATAAATATTATTTCCTGGCAAGAGGTAGCAGGGTTTTGATTTTTTTTAAATTGTGTTATTATATAAGAGTCAAAAGTCATACCACTTTCGACTGATGCCTTATGACTAAAAGAGAAAGAATACTTTTAATAATCAATATTTTTCTTTTAACTATTTTTATAGTTACATTTTTTGCGTCGTTTGGCGTGGCGATTTGGTTTTTTTAATTCATAGAGTTATTAATTAATTTTAAATTATAAAATTTTATTAAAATCTTATAGTTTAATAAAAAAAATATATGAAAATAAACTGTAAAAAACAAGAAGGGTTTACCTTGTTGGAAATTCTTTTGGTAGTAGCGGCAATTGCTATTTTAGCCGGAATAGTCATTGTGGCAATTAATCCTTCAAAACAACTGGCTGATACAAGAAATGCACAGAGACGCGCTAATGTTAACACTATTTTAAACGCTGTTTACCAGTACGCTCTTGACAATAGTGGTACATTGCCGGCTAGTATTCCAACATCCTCTACTTGCTCAACAACAGCTACCAATGAAGTTTGTGTTACCGATGGTACCTGTACAAGCTTGGTTGACTTGTCTGTCATCACTGCTAGTGAAACTTATTTGACCTCTATTCCGACCGATCCAACAGGGTCCACCACTAACGGTGCAGGATACCATATCGCGAAAAGCTCAAATGGTCGCGTAACAGTTTGTGCTCCTGACGCCGAGCAAAGCGCCACTATCAGTGTTACTAGGTAGATTTTAAGTTATGCGTTCAGAGAAAAATAAAAAAATAATTAAAAATATAATAGAACCATTTTTATTTTTAGCTGGTTTTTTAGGTGGCTATCTTTTTGCTCGTCAATTAAGCTGTAGAGGGTATAAGCATTTTTCAGTTTTGTCACAAGAAATCGGTTATATTTTTGTGATTTTAGGACTTTTGCTTTATATTTATTATTTATCTAAAGAATCTAAAAGAAACAAAGAAAAACTTATTTTGCAAAATTTAAATCTTAAAAAGGCTAAAAAGTCTGCGGAAGAAGATGAAAAATCTGTTGAAAAAAGTAAAACTGATATTGAAAACTCTTTGCAACAAGTAGAAAAAAGTAAAGAAGAATTGGAAAAAATGAACGAAATGATGATCGGTAGAGAGTTAAAGATGATAGAGTTAAAAAAAGAAATAGAGAAATTAAAAAAATAATTATATGAACCAAAATATTGATTTAAACGAAGTTACCACACCTCTGATGGTAAGGGATGCCATTATAAAATGTTTTAATGAAGCTCATTGCGCTGATGCCGGCGTTGAAGGCGACAAGCAGTTAAACGAAAATTATTGTCGTAGTATTGTAGAAAAAGCTTTTAAAGATGTGGGTGGAGATTTTAATAAACCCACTAGGGTGGCCATTATAGGTGTATTGGATAAATTGGCCGAGTTTGCTAAAAATTTTCGCGACAAAAGTATGATTGAAAAACATTATAATGGAATGATAAAGATGGTCAAGAGAATGAAATAGAAATTTTTTAAATGAAAATAAAAACAAAAATTTTTTTAATTGTTGCTTTTTTTGCCTTACTTTCCATAGTTGTTGTAGCCGGTGTTTTTAATTATTTTTACGTTGATTCTTTGAATAAAGAAATTAGCGAACATTTGCGGAATATAACTTACGCAAAAAGTCTCCATGTTGACACTATCTTAACAGGAAAAATAGAAAAAGTTGAATTATTAACAAGAGGAGCCGTACTATTTTCAGAAATTTTAAAAACTCCCATAGGTAGCGAGGGGTATAGTGAAAATTTTATCAAAGTTCAAAATAGATTAAAGCAAATTTCACAAGATAATTTTTACGAAGTCAGCTTACTTAATAATAAAGGAGTTATAATTTCCTCAAATAACAGTGAGAGAATAGGTGAAGATAGGTCCGGGCATAAATATTTTTCTAAACCAAGAAATAAAATATTTATATCTAAAGTTTATTTCTGCGATACCAGCCAGCAATATGCGCTGGCTATTTTTGTACCTATTTTTGATGTTGATAATAAAGAAAAAGTAGTAGGAACATTTGTTGCTAAAACAGGTATAGATGATATAAGTAATATAGTGACAAATGAATTTAAAGAAAATAGAGAGTTTTATTTAATTGACAAAGATAGGCTAATGGTAACACAGTCAAGATTTATTGAAGACAGTATTTTAAAACAAAAAATTGACTCAAGAACCGCACAGGATTGTTTTGCGCTTAAAGAAAATTATTCTCTTGGGCATAATCTTGAAGATAAGATTGTTGTTCCTTATATGAATTATCGAGGGAGATCGGTTATTGGGCATTATGCCTATTTTCCTCAGATGAACTGGTGTTTAATCGCCGAGATTGAAGAGGATGAAGCGTTGGCTCCGTTACAACAAGCATGGAAATTTGGAATAATATTAATTGGTATTATGGCTGTTTTTATTTTATCTTTGTCTAAAGTAATGGGAAATAGAATCAGTCGTCCGATTGAAGATCTAACAAAAAATGTAAAAAAAATACAACAAGGGGATTTGAGTAGTAAAATTATTACTAAAACAGAAGATGAAATAGGAGTATTAGCAAAAGTTTTTGATAAAATGAGAATAACACTGAAGGATTCTTTAGATAATATTAATAAAAAAGTTAAACAACAAACAGCTTCGCTTGAACAAAAACAAGTTACAATGGAGAACCAGCAAAAAGCTTTAGTTAATATTTTGGGAGATATTGAAGAAGAAAAAGAAAAAACACAGTTTTTAGCTCATGATTTGGAAAAATTTAAACTGGCCGTGGATAATACCTCTGACCATGTGGTAATTACCAATACGGAAGGAATAGTTTTGTATGCTAACCGAGCAGCCGAAGAAATGACTGGTTTTAACTTAAAAGAAATTCTTGGAGAAAAAGCCGGTGTATTTAATAAAAGAAAAAAATTAGTTGGTCAAGAGTTTTGTGATAATTTGTCAAAACAAGTGTTAAAAAATAAAAATTCATTTTTAGGGGGAACCAAAAGAAAAAGAAAGAACAAAGAAGAATACGACGCGCTTGTCAGTGTTTTTCCTATTTTAGATAAAAAAGAGAACGTATTGTTTTTTGTTGATATAGAAAAAGATATTACTAAAGAAAGAGAAATTGATCAAGCTAAAACAGAGTTTGTTTCTTTAGCAAGTCATCAACTTCGGACACCTCTTTCAGCAATCAATTGGTATACGGAAATGCTCTTAGACGGTGATGCCGGAAAAATAAATAAAGCGCAAAAAGAATATTTACAAGAGGTCTCCAAGGGTAGCAGAAGAATGGTTGATTTGGTAAACTCACTTTTAAATGTTTCCAGATTAGAACTCGGAACATTTACGGTTGAACCGGAGTTAACAGATATTAAAATTCTTGCCAAGGAAATGGTTAAAGAGTTAACTCCAAAAGTTAAAAAGAAAAAATTAAAGTTAACTGAAAAATATGACGCTAAATTGTCAAAAATGCAGTTGGATAAAAAATTAGTGACAATGATATTTCAAAATTTATTGTCTAATGCAGTTAAATATACTCCCGAAAAAGGCAGCATTAGTTTAAAGATTTTAAAGAAAAAAAAGTTTGTTGAGATTACTGTAGCTGACACCGGCATGGGAATTCCCAAATCTCAACAGCATAAAATATTTTCAAAGTTATTTAGAGCTGACAACGTTAAAGAAGCAGACTCTGAAGGAACAGGTCTGGGTCTTTATATTATTAAATCAATCGTAGATCATTCCGGCGGGCAAATATCTTTTATCTCAAGAAAGAACAAAGGAACAACTTTTAGTGTCAAAATTCCTTTAAGCGGGATGAGGAGAAGAGGAGGTACTAAACAATTAGGTTAATTAATTTAAAATATCAATCCTATGAAAAGTAATTCAGGTTATAAAATTGAATGGAAGGATGAATATAGTGTCGGAGTTAAAGAGATTGATAAGCAACATCAAAAATTAGTTGATTTGATAAATAAAACCATCGATGCTGTACATGCAAAAAATATGAAATTAGTCCTTGAGTCTGTTATTGATGAAATGGAAGAATATGTGATAGTTCATTTTTCAACAGAAGAAAAATATTTTAAAAAGTTTAAATATGTAAATACTAAAAGCCATATGCAAGAGCATAAGATTTTTGTAGATAGGGTTGGTTATTTTAAAAATAAAATATTAAAAGCAAAACAAGAAGATGTTTTGGCGTTAATATATGAAGTAATTGATTACCTGGAGGATTGGTTAATTAGACATATAATAGAGAATGATCAAAAATATATTAAATGTTTTAAAAAACACGGACTTTCTTAAAAAAGAAAATAAAAGTAAAAAATAAATTAATTATAAGAAATTTATGAAAAAGCTAGCGCAAGTCAAAACAATTTTAGTCGTAGAGGATGAAATGCCTTTGCAAAAAGCTATTCGAATAAAACTGGAAAAAAATAATTTTTCCGTGGTTACAGCCAGGAACGTAAAACAAGCTATAAATCATTTAAAAGACATTGAGGGCATAGAAGCGATTTGGCTTGATCATTATCTTTTAGGGAAAGAAACCGGACTTGATTTTGTGGTTAAGTTAAAAGATGATAAAAATTGGAAAAAAATTCCTTTATTTATAATTTCCAATACTGCTAGTCCAAGAAAAGTACAAAATTATATAAAACTGGGAATAAATAAGTATTACACAAAATCAGATCATCGTCTTGATCAAATTATCTCTGATATCACAAAAGGGCTGAAACCGAAAAGGAAATGTAAGTAAAAATTGACTTTTGTTAATATTGGGTTAGTATAGAAATTACTATGAGTAATAAGATACAAAACAATTTAGAAATTATGCGTCATTCTTTGGCGCATATTTTAATGCAGGCTCTTGAGAATTTATATGGAGCTATTCCCGGGGTTGGTCCGGCTATTGAGGATGGTTTTTATCATGATTTTGATGCTAAGCATCAAGTTGTTTTAGATAACTTGCCTAAAATAGAAGAAGAGATGAAAAGAATAATTAAAGAAAATTATAAGATAGAAAAAGAAGAGATGAAAATTAAAAACGGAACAAAATTTTTAAAAGATAAAAAGTATAAATACACTTTAGAGCTGGCTAAGGACTTAGAAAAAGACAATGAAAAGAAAATTACTTTTTACAAACAAGGAGGTTTTATTAATATGTGCAAGGGTCCACATGTGGAATTTACTGGAAAAATAAATCCAAAAGCTTTCAAGTTAACAAAGGTAGCTGGGGCTTACTGGAAGGGTTCAGAAAAAAATAAAATGATTCAGAGAATTTATGGTTTGGCCTTTGAAAGTCCTAAAGACTTAAGGAAACATATTGCCATGCTTGAAGAAGCAAAAAAAAGAGATCACCGAAAAATAGGTAAAGAAATGGGCTTGTTTAGTCTGCACGAGGAAGGCCCGGGCTTTCCTTTTTGGCATCCAAGCGGGGCTGTTCTATATACTGAACTCGAATCTTTTATTAGGCAGGAAAATTTAAAAAGAGATTACAGCGAAGTTAAAACACCGATGATTTTAAATAAAAAATTATGGGTGACTTCCGGGCATTGGGAGAAGTTTAAAGAAGATATGTATTTTACAGAAATTGACAAAGACGAATATGCGGTCAAGCCTATGAACTGTCCAGGAGGGCTTTTGATTTACAAAGAAAATAAGCACTCTTATCGAGAGCTTCCGATTCGTAACGCTGAGCTTGGCTTGGTACATCGCCATGAACTTTCCGGTGTTTTGCATGGACTTTTTAGAGTGCGCGCTTTTACCCAGGACGACGCCCATTCTTTTTGTACAACTTCTCAATTAAACAGTGAAATTATTGATATGGTTGATTATGCAATGGATGTTTATTCTCAATTTGGATTTAAAGAATACGAAATCTTTATTGCTACCAGGCCGGAAAAATATATTGGAACAGATAAAGAATGGGATAGTGCTACAAAAGCTTTGGAAAAAGCTTTGAAGAAAAAGAAAATAAAATATAATATCAAAGAAGGAGAAGGTGCTTTTTACGGACCGAAAATTGAGTTTAATATTAAAGACTCTATCGGACGCAATTGGCAGTGCGGAACTGTTCAGGTTGATTTTTCAATGCCAAAAAGATTTGATGCAGTTTATACGGATAAAGACGGAAAAGAAAAAATCCCGGTAATGGTGCATCGAGCAATCTTAGGATCTTTGGAAAGATTTCTAGGAATCTTAATTGAACATTATGCCGGTATTTTCCCGGTTTGGCTATCGCCAATACAAGTTAAAATTATCGCTGTTGGAGAAGGTCATATTGAATATTGTCAGAAATTTGCCAGCGAATTTAAAGAAAAAAATATTAGAGTTGAAGTGGATTCATCTGACGAAACAGTGGGTAATAAAATTAGAAAAGCAGCTCAAGAAAAAGTTCCATATATGTTGGTAGTCGGAGACAAGGAGATGAAAGGCAAAAAATTAAGTGTTCGTGATCGAGGACAAAAACAGACCAGAGAAGTGAAAAAACAAGATTTTATAGCCGAAATACTGGACAAGATCGAAAAAAAGTGCTAAGATAATTCTATTGTAAAAAATAGGTTTTACAATAAAATGAACCTTTAAAACAGGAGAAAAACATGGCAGAAAGTAAAGTTTACATCGAAGGAACCAGGGGAGAGAAGTTCGGTGTAGAACATTTCGCACAGAACTCAACAAAAGAAGCGTTAAACTCTGTTGTTGATAATTGTTTTTTTGACGATTTTAAAAAAGTACAAATTGTCAAATATCATGAAAATAGTCTTCGTGAAGTAGTTTACGATGATGAATATATAGAAGGTCAGCTAAAACAAGAGCTGGCAAGATTTAGAGATATTACTATTGCCTAGGAGGTAATCGTGGAAAAGTTGAGAAGAGAACTATTGAAAATTATCACCGCTAATCCAGAAGGTATCTCTTGGGAGGGTATTAAACAAAGGTATTTTATAACTGGTATAGACGATAAGAAATTTGATGATGTGCAAAACGCATTAACCAAATTAGCTGAAGCAAGAAAAATTAGTATTCAGTGGATTCCTTGTCAGGGGACTAACTTGTATAGTCCTATATAATCATCTTGCCATCACTCACCGCAGAGGCTTTCAAAGCTCTGCGGTTTTTTATTGCGAATAAAACACTAGACAAAATTAAAAAAAGATTTACTATATAATAAAAAGTAATTTTATAGTTAAAACGAACCCTACAATATAATAAAGGAGGCAAAAAATGGATGCTTGTGTTTTTACTCATAAAGGTGACAGAGAGTATATGGAAGACACGATTTCTTTGGTTGAATGCTTTGGCGATCGTAAGGATTGGCTTTTTGGAGGAGTTTTTGATGGACACGCCGGAGATAAGGTGGCGAAAAAAGCAGAAAAAAATTTGGCAAACGCTTTTTTGTATAATTTGAACACCTCTTTGTCTGTTCCAGGGGCTTTTAGGCAATCGTATAAAACGATTTCTGAAGCAGAAAATTTTTTATTTTCCGGTTGTACCGCCCTTTGCTTTTTTGTAAACAAACAAGATATGTTTATAGCTAATGCCGGAGACTCACGATTAATTATAGTTGTTGATGGAGACATTGATCAAATAACAGAAGAGCATACTGTTAATAATCTTAAAGAACAAAAAAGAATAGAGAGCAAAGAAGGTAAAATTGAAGATGGGTATGTCTGGAAAGGACTGGACGGAAGAGTGCCTACTCGTGCTTTAGGTGATCATTATTTTGAGAGCGTTGGCGTAATTTCTGAACCGGAAATATTTTTTAGAACACTTCCAAAAAATAAAGAAGTTTTTATTATCGCTGCTACCGATGGTCTCTGGGATGAAGTAGATAACAGGGCAGCCGCAAAAATGGTTAAAGGGAAAAAATCACCCAAAGAAGCCGGTGAAGAGATTATGAACTCTTTTACCGCCTTTAGCACAGGTACATTGGACAACATCAGCTTGATTGTTGTCAAAATATAAAAAGGTTGTATTATCAATTATCCACCGCAGAGGCTTTCAAAGCTCTGCGGTTTTTTATTGCTATTTTAAATAATTATTGATATAATTTTATTTAAGCCATTGCTTAAATGCTTAAATGTTTATATGTTAAAATGATTTTATGTTTATTATTTTTTCAATTTTTGTTTTAATTTATTCAGTTATTATTCATGAATACGCTCACGGTTGGATGGCCGACAGATTGGGCGATCCAACCGCTAGACACGCCGGACGGTTGACTTTAAATCCGATGCCGCACATTGACCCGATCGGGAGTATTTTGATCCCAGGATTTTTAATTATGTCCGGCGCAAATTTTTTAATTGGTTGGGCAAAGCCAGTTCCGTTTAATCCATATAATTTAAAAGACCAAAAGCACGGTTCAGCTAAAGTAGCTATTGCCGGTCCAGCGTCTAATTTTTTAATTGCCCTAACCTTTGGCTTAATTTTAAGATTTTTTCCAGCTGAAATGTTGTCTAACTATAATGTAGCTGTTTTTGCTCAGTTGCTATCTTACGTTGTTTGGCTTAATTTATTGTTGATGATTTTTAACTTAATCCCAATCCCGCCGCTCGACGGCTCAAAGGTTTTAATGACTATTCTTCCGTCGCATTACCAAGAAATTTTTCACCGCCTAGAACAGTGGGGAATGGTTATTTTGATTTTTTTCATCTTTGTTCTTTTCCCTTATGTTGTCCTCCCGATCTTATCTTTTCTCTTCAAATTAATAGTCGGAGCCCCATTTTATTTCTTCTTATAAAGAGCTCTTGACATATTTTTTAAATATGATTTAATAGTAATTAAGGTAATGAATTACTCTTGCCTTTTTTATTTTACATAAAAAAGCTAGTAAAACTAGCGAAGATAAAAAGATGCCAACAATAAATCAATTAGTTAGAATAGGAAGAAAAAGGACTATTAAGAAAACTAATACTCCGGCTCTTCGGACTACTTTGAATACTTTAAGAAGAAGATCAAGAGAGTTACCAAAAGGTAGCCCTTTTAAGCGCGGGGTTTGTTTGAAGGTAACAACTACTACTCCGAAAAAACCAAACTCAGCTCTTCGTAAAATTGCCAGGGTAAGACTTTCTAACGGGATGGAAGTAACAGCTTATATCCCGGGAGTTGGTCATAATCTTCAAGAGCATTCAATTGTATTGATTCGAGGAGGAAGGGTTTCTGATTTGCCGGGTGTACGATATCATATTGTTCGTGGAGTATATGATACTCAAGGAGTAGAAGGTAGAAAACAAAGCAGAAGTTTATACGGAGCAAAGAAAGAAAAAAAATAAAAAATAATTTTAATAAAAAATATGCGAGGAAAAAAAGCGCCAAAAAGAAAAATTAAACCAGATGCAAAATTTAACAATCTTAATATTGCTAAATTTATTAACTATATAATGGATGCAGGGAAAAAGTCTACTGCTGAGGCAATTGTTTATAATGCTTTTGATATTATTTCGGAAAAAACTAAGGACGACCCGGTTGTTATTTTTGACAGAGCTGTTAAAAATATAACCCCATCTTTAGAGGTAAAAGGAAAAAGAGTTGGTGGAGCTAACTATCAGGTACCAATGATGGTTAAGGGAACAAGAAAATTTCAATTAGCCAGCCGTTGGATTATTGCAGCAGCTAAAGCAAGAAAAGGAAAACCAATGCAAGAAAAATTAGCCTTTGAATTAATGGACGCAGCCAAAGGAGAAGGCGCTGCTATGAAGAAAAAAGAAGATGTCAGAAGAATGGCTGAAGCAAACAGAGCCTTCGCCCATTTTGCAAGATATTAAAAAATTAATATGCCAAGAGAATTTCCACTTGAAAAATTAAGAAACATTGGGATTATTGCTCATATCGACGCCGGTAAAACTACGGTTACCGAGCGTGTTTTGTATTACACAGGAAAAAAACATAAAATCGGTGAAGTTCATGAAGGAGCAGCTGAAATGGATTGGATGGAGCAAGAGCAGGAAAGAGGAATTACAATTACCTCTGCTGCCACCACTTGTTTTTGGAAAGATCACAACATTAATATTATCGATACCCCGGGACATATTGATTTTACAGCTGAGGTACAAAGATCTCTCCGCGTACTAGACGGTGGGATTGTTATTTTTGATGGAGTAGCCGGAGTAGAGCCACAGTCAGAAACTGTTTGGCATCAAGCCGATGGCTTTAAAGTTCCGCGTTTAGCTTTTGTTAATAAGCTGGATAGAACCGGAGCTGATTTTTATTATGACTTAAAAACTATTCACGAAAGATTAACTAAAAATGCTTACCCTATCCAATTGCCGATTGGAGCAGAGGCTGATTTCAAGGGAATTATTGACTTAATTGAGGAAAAAGCTATTATCTATCAAGATGATATGGGGACCAAATGGGAAGAAACAGACATCCCGGAAGATATGAAGGAAAAAGCAAAAAAATATCGCGGAGAGCTAATTGAAGCGGTTGTTGAAAACGATGAAGAGTTAATGAATAAATATTTAGAAGGTAAAGAAGTATCTGTAGAGGAGATTAAAAAAACTTTAAGAAAAGCTGTTATCAATAATAAAATCGTACCGGTCTTATGCGGGACAGCCCTTAAAAATAAAGGAGTTCAATTTTTATTGGACGCAGCTGTAGAGTATTTACCAAGTCCACTTGATGTTCCGGCAGTTGAAGGTTATGACCCAAAAGATGAAGAGAAAATTATTCAAGCAAGTCCTTCCGATGATGAGCCTTTTACAGCCTTAGCTTTTAAAATTGCGGTAGATCCATTTGTTGGAAAGCTATGTTTTTTCAGAGTATATTCAGGATCGTTAAAATCAGGATCTTATGTGTTGAATGTTAATACCGGAAAAAAAGAAAGAGTTGGGAGGATCGTGAAAATGCATGCCAACAAAAGAGAAGAAGTTCCTGAAATTCACGCTGGTGAAATCGCTGCTATGGTTGGTCTTAAAAGTACTTTTACCGGACACTCTTTAACAGATCCGAACAGACCGGTAATGCTTGAAACTATTACATTCCCAGAACCGGTTATCTCTGTTGCTATTGAACCAAAAACAAAGGCTGATCAAGAAAAAATGGGGATTGCTCTACAAAAGTTAGGAGAAGAAGATCCAACCTTTAGAATAAAAACAGACGAAGAAACAGCCCAAACTATTATCTCTGGAATGGGAGAATTGCATTTGGATATTATTATCGATAGAATGAAAAGAGAATTTAAAGTTGAAGCAAATATTGGTGAACCGCAGGTAGCTTACAAAGAAACAATTAAAAAGATGGCAAAAGCTCAAGGAAAGTATGTTCACCAATCAGGTGGACGTGGGCAATATGGTGATTGTTGGTTAAGGATTGAACCGCTTGAAGACGATGAAAAAGAATTTGAATTTTCCAGTGAGATTAAAGGAGCATCAATTCCTAATGATTATATCCCGGCAATTGAAAAAGGCGTAAAAGAAGCCTTGGGTAGCGGAGTAGTGGCTGGATATCCGATGCTTAATATCAAAGTAGCTGTTTATGACGGATCTTATCATGAAGTTGATTCATCTGAAGTAGCTTTTAAAATAGCCGCAACAAGAGGTTTTCAGGAGGCAGCTAAACTGGCTAATCCGATTTTGCTTGAACCGATAATGAAAGTTGATGTTGTTACTCCGGAAGATTTTATGGGAGATGTGATTGGAAATCTTAATTCAAAGCGTGGACAAATTGAAGAAATGGAAGACAGGGGACAGGGGGTAATGAAGGTAAAGGTTGTTAAAGCTAAGGTGCCACTTTCTGAAATGTTTGGTTACGCCACTGAACTTCGATCGATGACTCAAGGAAGAGCATCGTATGCTATGGAGTTTTCTAACTACGCTGAAACACCAAAAAATGTAACAGAGAAGATTGTTGAAGGAAAGCAGAAATAGTTTTTAGATCAACGCTTGACAAGTTCTAAAAATGTGTTAATATAAATAAAGTTTTTAATAAATAATTAATCTAAGCAATTGGATAAAACTCCTTTATTAGGAGGTTGCTTATTAAGGAGAATAAAAAAATGGCAGAAAAATTTGAGAGAACAAAACCGCATGTTAACATTGGTACCATTGGTCACGTTGATCATGGTAAAACAACTTTAACTGCGGCTATGTTAAAAGTTTTAGCAGCTAAAGGTCTTGTTGCTTCAACTAAAAATGTAGACCAAATTGATGCTGCTCCGGAAGAAAAGGAGCGCGGTATTACTATTGCAACTGCTCACGTTGAGTACGAGTCAGAAAAAAGACATTACGCTCACGTTGATTGTCCGGGACATGCTGATTATGTTAAAAACATGATTACCGGTGCCGCTCAAATGGACGGAGCAATTTTAGTAGTAGCGGCTACTGACGGACCTATGCCTCAAACTAGAGAGCATATTCTTTTAGCCCGTCAAGTTGGTGTTCCTTCTATCGTTGTATTTTTAAATAAAATCGATCAAGTAGAAGAACCGGAACTTGTTGATTTAGTTGAACAAGAAGTTCGAGATCTTCTTAATAAGTATGACTTTCCTGGAGACACAACTCCTATAATTAGAGGTTCAGCTCTAAAAGCTTTAGAAAACCCTGATAACGACGAACACGCTAAGCCGATTATGGATTTACTTGATGCTGTTGATGAACATATCCCAGAGCCGGAACGTGCAATTGATCAACCATTTTTAATGCCGATTGAAGATATTTTTTCTATTGAAGGTCGTGGAACAGTGGTTACCGGAAGAGTTGAAAGAGGTATTGTTAAAGTTGGTGAAGAAATTGAAATAGTTGGTATTAAAGATACTTTTAAAACAACCGTTACCGGAGTAGAGATGTTTAATAAACAACTAGACGAAGGTCGCGCTGGAGACAACGCCGGAATTTTGCTTCGTGGTATTAAAAAAGATGAAGTAGAAAGAGGTCAAGTTTTAACTAAACCGGGAACAGTTACCCCTCATACTGAATTTGAAGGTGAAGTATACGTATTAAGTAAAGAAGAGGGAGGAAGACATAAACCGTTTTTTAAAGGTTACAAACCACAATTTTATATTAGAACAACCGATGTTACAGGAGAAGTAATTTTACCGGAAGGAACAGAGATGGTGATGCCCGGAGATACTGTAAAGATTAATATTAAATTGATTGCTCCTATCGCGCTTGAAGAAAAGCAAAAATTTGCTATTCGTGAAGGTGGGCGAACAGTTGGGGCAGGAGTAGTTACAAAAGTTATTAAATAGTTTTATTATTTGTTAAGCCCGACTTTAAAGTCGGGCTTAACACACATAACACATGACTGACAAGAAAACAACTGAAGAAAAAACTGAGAATACGAGCAAAGAACAAAGAATTCGTATCAAGATTAAAGCATTTGACAGCAAAGTGATCGATAGATCAACTAAGACGATCATTGAAACCGCTGAAAGATCAGGGGCTCAAGTTAAAGGACCAGTGCCTTTGCCAACATCTATTAAGAAGCACACCGTTCTTCGTTCAACTTTTGTTCATAAAGACGCCAGAGATCAGTACGAGATGAGAATCCATAAAAGATTAATCGACATAATCAACCCGAACCCTAAAGCAATCGATGATTTAATGAGTTTAAATTTACCGTCAGGCGTGAATATTGAGATTAAAATGTAAAAAGATCGTTTTATTTATATAATTTTCAAGTCAAAGAACTTCTAAGTTTTTAGAAAAGTATTGATAAGAAAATTCGTATATTATTAAGGAGGAAATAAAATAAAGCATAACCACTAGAGGAAAATTAAATTTATTGCATAATAATTTATTTAATGAATTATTATGTAATAAATTTAATAAGCTGGCTTTATTTATAGTCAGTTTTTATTTATATGAAATTTATTTTAGGACAAAAAAGAGAAATGTCTCAGATATATGTAGAGAACAATGTAATTCCTGTTACAGCGATTGAAACAGGTGACTGTAAGATTGTTCAAGTTAAAACGATTGATAGCGATGGATATGAAGCTATTCAAGTAGGTTTTTTGACTAAAAAAAATATAAATAAACCAGCCAAAGGGCATTGCAAAGGGTTGGGAAATTTTAAGCATTTAAAAGAGTTTAGATCTGAGAAAAATGAATTTAAAATTGGTGATATTTTAGATATAAATAGCTTTGAAGTAGGAGATAAGGTTCAAGTAACAGGATCGTCAAAGGGAAAAGGTTTTCAAGGAGTTGTTAAGCGACATGGTTTTCATGGAGCACCTGCTTCTCATGGAACAAAAGATCAATTAAGAATGCCCGGTTCAATCGGAGCAACCGGTCCGGCCCATGTTTTTAAGGGAACAAAAATGGGGGGACAAATGGGTAATCAGCAGTCAACTGCTAAGGGCTTAGAAATAATTGAAATTGACAAAGAAAATAATTTAATTAAAGTAAAAGGAGCTATTCCAGGTGCAAGAAATTCGTTAGTAGCTGTTAGTTGCGATGGTGAGATGAAAATCATTGAAAATAAAAAACCAGACAAGGTGAATTCCGGAGGAAAAGAGAGTGACCTGAGTCAAAAAACAGCAGATAAAAAGCAAGAAAATAAAGATTCAAGTAATCAGAAGATCGAGAAATCAACAAAACAAGAAGATATCAAAAAAGAAGAAAAGAAAGAAGATAAAAAATAAATTTTTTTAAATATGTCTGATATTAAAGTAAAATTATATAATCGAAAAGCAGAAGAAGTTGGAGAAGAGAAATTAAGCTCTGATATTTTTGGCTTAACAGTAAATCAGGAGCTAGTTAAACAGGTAGTAGTGGCTCAGAACGCTAATTCAAGACAAGTGTTAGCTCACACGAAAGGTAGAAGTGAAGTTAGAGGTGGTGGTAAAAAGCCATGGAAACAGAAAGGAACTGGTAAAGCCAGAGCCGGATCAAGTAGAAGTCCTATTTGGATCGGCGGTGGAGTTACTTTTGGTCCAACAAAAGACAGAAATTTTTCTTTAAAAATAAATAAAAAGATGAAAAGAAAAGCACTTCTTATGGGAGTGTCTGATAAAGTAAAAAATAATAGTATAATACTTTTGGATAAGTTGGAAATGGATAAAATCAAAACAAAAGAAATGGCTAAAATATTTCAAAATTTTCAAGAAAAAGTTATAGATAAAAAAACAAAAGCCAGTATGTTATTGATTCTGGGAGATAAAAATGAAAATGTTATTAAGTCTGTTAGTAATATTAACAAAGTAACTGTAATGGGAGCAGATAGTTTAAATATAGTGGATATTTTAAGATACGAGTATTTATTAATTACTGCAGAAGGTGTTAAGAAAATGGAAAAGATATATAAATAATTATTATATGGGAATTTTTGATAAAATTAAAAAAAAGGTAATAAAAGATGAAGATAAAAAGATCAAGAAACCATCTTCTGTTAAAGTTGTGGCTGATAAAGAAATAAAGAAAGACGATGTAAAAAAAGGGCAAGACAAAAAAGTAGAAAAACCAAAACAAGATGTAAAAGCAACGGTTAAGGGTAGAAAAATCGCTTACGATGTTTTAGTGAGACCGCTTATTACAGAAAAGGTTACAGATATGGGAGCTTTTAATAAATATGCTTTTGAGATTTCTATTAAATCAAATAAGCAAGAAGTTAAAAAAGCAGTACAAGAAGTTTACGGAGTAACACCTATTTCAGTTAACATTATAAATACGAAAGGTAAAAAAACAAGATCAGGTAGAAGGGCGGGAAAAAGAAAGGATTGGAAAAAAGCTATTATTACCTTAAAAAAAGGAGAAAAAATAGAAGTTTACGAAGGAGTTTAGATAATTATTTATATGCCTATTAAAAGATACAATCCAACTACGCCGGGAAGACGCAAATCATCTGTGCAGGATTTTTCTGATATTACAAAAAAGGAACCGGAAAAAGCATTAACAATGATTAAGAAGAGATCCGGTGGAAGAAATAATCAAGGGAAAATTACAGTTAGGCATAGAGGTGGTGGCGCTAAAAGATATATTCGTATTATAGATTTTAAACAAGATAAATTTGATGTTCCGGCTAAAGTTACAGCAATTGAATATGACCCAAATAGAGGAGCAAGAATTGCTTTGCTTGAATATAAGGATAAGGTAAAAAAATATATGATTGCGCCGATAAATGTTAAAGTTGGAGATACGATCGTATCGTCTAAAGATAAGGAAACAGAGATAAAGGAAGGAAACAGAATGATGTTGGAACATATTCCGGCAGGAATGAATGTTTACAGTATTGAGCTTATTCCAGGCAAAGGTGGTCAAGTTGCCAGAGGTGCCGGAACAGCAGTAAAGTTAATGGCGATTGAAGGAAAATATGCGCAATTAAAAATGCCATCCGGAGAAATAAGATTGGTTCAAAAAGAATGTATGGCAACGATCGGTCAAGTTGGTAATCCTGATTACAGATTAGTTCGATGGGGTAAGGCCGGAAGAACAAGGCACAAAGGAATTCGCCCGACTGTTCGTGGAAAA
Source organism: Candidatus Falkowiibacteriota bacterium (assembly GCA_018651725.1). Classification (GTDB taxonomy): domain Bacteria; phylum Patescibacteriota; class Patescibacteriia; order JAACEG01; family JAACEG01; genus JABIDK01. The sequence goes on from JABIDK010000014.1 coordinate 126,894, forward strand.
GTAATGAATCCGGTAGATCATCCTCACGGTGGAGGAGAGGGAAATCAACCTATTGGTTTGAAACATCCTAAGACCCCCTGGGGTAAACCGGCTCTTGGAGTTAAAACAAGAAAGAAAAATAAAAGTTCAAGCAAATTTATCTTACAAAGAAGAAAAAAGAAACGATAATTAATAATTTAAATCTTATGTCAAGAAGTTTAAAAAAAGGTCCATATATAAATGAAAAATTGATGAAGAAGATTCAGAATTTGAAGCAAGGTGATAAGACCGTGATTAAAACATGGGACAGAGCCTGTACTATTGCTCCGGAAATGGTTGGCTTTACGATCGGAGTTCATAACGGTAGAGAGCATACCCCAGTTTTTGTATCAGAAAATATGGTTGGGCATAAGTTAGGTGAGTTTTCTCCAACAAGAAAGTTTATATCCCACGGAGGAAAAATGGCCAAAACACAAGTAAAGTAAGTAGATAATTCACAGTTTATAATTAAATTCATATGGAAATTAAAGCTAAAGCCAGATACATTAAAATGAGCCCGAAAAAAATTCGGTTGGTTATTGATGTTATCAGAAACATGGAAGTTGTTGATGCTTTAGCTCAGCTTAAATTTATAAATAAGCTTGCCACAAAGCCGGTTGATAAACTTTTAAATTCAGCTGTTGCTAACGCTAAGCATAATTTTGACACAGAAAAAGATAACCTATATATTAAAGAAATAAGAGTTGACGAAGGTCCAACCACAAAAAGATGGAAACCAAGAGCTTTTGGAAGAGCCAGCACGATTAGAAAAAGAAGTTCACATATTTCTATAATATTAAAAGCAAAGAAAGAGACTATTAAGAAAGAAGATGTTAAAAAAGAAAAATTAGCTAAACCAGAAATTGTTAAAGAAAAGATAAAAGAGTCATCTGAAAAAGAATCTCATAAAGACGATAAGGGAAAAGCAGTAAAAACACAAGAAGGAACTTCTAAAAAAATGTTTAGAAGAAAAGCAGTATAAATAATAATATAAACATAATATTGTATGGGACAAAAAGTTCATCCAAAATCATTTAGACTAAATAGTATTTATAACTGGGGATCCAGTTGGTTTTCTGAAAAAAAATTCGGTAAATTTTTACGTGAAGATATTTTGATAAAAGAATACATAAAAAAGAAGTTAAAAAATATGGGTATTGCCGAGGTGAATGTTAAAAGATCGGGTGAATCTTTTGAAATAGATATTTATTCTTCTAAACCGGGAATGATAATCGGTCGTGGAGGATCAGGAATTGAAACTTTGCAGAATGATATTATGAAAGATTTTTTCAAAGAATATAATAATAAAAAAGTTAAACCTTCTATTAATTTAAATATAAAAGAAGTTAAAAATATTAATTTAACAGCTGAACTGGTTGCAGAAAATATTGTAACAGATATAGAAAAAAGAGTTCCTTTTAGAAAGGTTATAAAACAGGTTGCCGGTAGAGTGAAAAAGGCAGGAGCCAAAGGAGTTAAAATCATGGTTGCGGGTCGTTTAAACGGAGCTGAAATTGCCAGAAGTGAACATGTTTCAGAGGGGAATTTACCACTTCATACTTTAAGAGCGGATATTGATTACGCGTCTAAGCCTGCAAATACTATTTATGGAGTAATTGGAGTAAAAGTATGGATTTATAAAGGAGAAATTTTTGATAAAAAGAATAATAAAATAAAAGATAATAAAGTTTTATAATATGTTAGCACCTAAGAAAACAAAATATAGAAAAGCCTTTAAAGGAAGAAGACGCGGAAGAGATTTGGCTACTGCCGGGACAGAGGTGTCTTTTGGTGAGTATGGGTTAAAAGCTCAATCAGCAAGTTGGATTACTTCTCGCCAAATTGAATCAGCCAGAAGAACAATGACTAATTTTCTTAAGCGTAAGGGAAAAATGTGGATAAGAATTTTCCCCGATAAACCGGTAACAGCTAAAAGTGCTGAGGTCCCGATGGGTTCAGGAAAAGGAGCGGTTGATCATTATGTGGCGATTGTAAAGAGTGGAATGATTTTATTTGAAATGTCAGGGATAGAAGAAAGTGAAGCCAGAAAAGCAATGAAACTCGCAGAATATAAATTACCGGTTAAATGTAAATTTATTGTTAAATAAACAAAATAGTATTATATGGATATCAAAGAAATAAAAAATAAATCAAAAAAATCATTAGATATATTATTGGCTGATAAAAGGGAGAAATTACGAGAAATGCGTTTTAAGGTTAGTAATCGTCAGCTTAAAGATGTAAAAAGTATTGATAAAATGAAAAAAGATATTGCTCGAATTTTAACTGTGAAAAATAACATATAAATATATATGGAAAATAAAAAAACAATCAAAAGAACGTTTAGCGGTGTAGTAACTTCAGATAAAATGGATAAAACCATTGTAGTTAAAATTGATAGGGTTAAAGTACATCCTAAATATAAAAAAAGATATACAGTAAGTAAAAGTTATAAAGTGCATGATGAAAAAAATAAGTTTAAAACAGGAAGTAAAGTAACTTTTACAGAATGTCGACCATTAAGCAAAGATAAAAGATGGAGAGTAATTTATAATTAATTTTTTATGATTCAACACAGAACAATGCTAAAATCAGCTGATAACAGTGGAGCCAAAAAGCTCCAGTGTATTGGTTTGCCTGGAGGAACAGGAATTAGGTATGGAAGAATTGGCAGTATTGTAAAAGTTTCTGTAAAAGAAGCTCAGCCACACAGCTCTGTAAAAAAAGGTGAAGTATTAGATGCTGTGCTTGTAAGAAGCAGAAAAGAAACCAGAAGAAAAGACGGCACTTATATTCGTTTTGATGAAAACGCTGTTGTAATAGTTGATAAAAAAAATAAAGAACCAAAAGCAACGCGTATTTTTGGTCCGGTTGCTAGAGAATTAAGAGATATGGGATTTACAAAAATTGTTTCCCTAGCTCCCGAGGTACTGTAAAACAAATAATTATTATATGAAAATCAAAAAAGGAGACAAGGTAAAAATAATCAATGGAAAAGATCGCGGTAAAAGCGGTAAAGTTTTGAAAGTGTCCAAAACAGCAGGAAAGATTTCCGTAGAAGGGTTGAATCTAAGAGTTAAGCATATGCGCCCTAAAAAGCAAGGAGAAAAAGGACAAAGAATTCAATTTCCAGCCGGAATAGATGTTTCAAATGTAAAATTAGTTTGTCCGAAGTGCAGTAAAGATGCTCGTATTGCTTATAAAGTATTAGAAGATAAAAATAAAGTAAGAATTTGCAAAAAATGCAAGGAGATAATATAAAAAAAGTATGACTTTTAAAGAAAACTACAATAAAGAAATAATACCAGCTATAAAGAAAGAGTTTGGTTACAAAAATGATTTAGAAGCGCCAAAGCTAGAAAAAGTTACTATTAATGTTGGTCTTGGTAGTGATATTAATGATTCAAATTTTGTTAAACTGGTTGAAAAAACACTAACAACAATTGCCGGGCAAAAACCAATTAGAAATAAAGCAAGAAAATCCATTGCCGGATTTAAAATTAGAGAAGGAATGACAGTCGGAGTATCTGTTACTTTAAGGAATAAAAAAATGTATGATTTTGTTGATAAATTAATAAATATTTCTTTACCGCGTGTCCGTGATTTTAGAGGAATTTCTTTAAAAAGCGTTGATGAAAATGGAAATTTAAGTATTGGTATTAAGGAGTATATAATATTTCCGGAAATTCATATGGATGATGTTGAAAAAATACACGGCCTTCAGATGGTAATCACGACAACCGCAAAGACAAAAAAAGAAGGAACAGCATTATTTAAATTACTGGGAGTTCCATTCAAGAAAAAATAAAATATTTTTATGGCTACAAAAGCACAGATAGTAAAATCAAATAAAAAACCGAAATTTTCCACTCGAAAAGTTAACAGATGTTGGAAGTGTGGACGTAATAGAAGTTATATGAGAAAGTTTGAGCTTTGTCGGATTTGTTTTAGGGAGCTGGCAAGAGACGGAGAAATTACCGGAATAAAAAAATCAAGTTGGTAGATTTTGTAAAATAATTAATAAATAAATTAATAAAAAATATGACTGATCCAATAGCAGATATGTTAACAAGAATGAGGAATGCTTTGGCCACTAAAAAGGCCAAGGTTGTTATTCCTATGTCTAAAATAAAATTGGATATAGCAAAAATTTTAGAGCGTGATGGTTGGATTGAAAAAATGAAAAAAGAAGACGATCAGATTATTGTTAAACTTAAATATAATAAAGAGGATCCAGTAATTACTCTTTTGAAGAGAATCAGCAAGCCGGGATGTAGAATCTATGCTAAGAGTAAAGAGATGCCGATAGTTCTGGATCATTTAGGAATCGCAATTATTTCAACACCCCAAGGTTTAATGACTAACAAAGAAGCAAAAAGAAAAAAAGTGGGAGGAGAAGTTTTGTGTGAAATATATTAAATAACCAATTTTTTATGTCTAGAATAGGAAAACAACCAATAACAGTACCGGACGGAGTAGAGATTACAATCTCTGACAAAGTTGTTATTGCTAAAAATTCAAAAGGAGAATTAACATTAATGCTTAATTCTTATGTTAAAGTTGAGCAAAAAGATAAAGAAATTATCGTAAGTATAAAAGACGAAAACAATAAAAAGCAAAAAGCTTTTTGGGGTTTAACCAGAACACTTATTTTTAATATGATAGAAGGATTAACAAAAGGATTTGAAAAAACTTTGGAAGTTAATGGGGTTGGTTATAAAGTTGCGCTTGCTGGGAATAAATTAACTTTAAATGTTGGTTATTCTCAACCGGTTGATTTTGAAATCCCGCAAGGTTTAACAGCAAAAGTAGAAGGAAATAAAATAACTTTAAGCGGAACAGACAAACAACTGGTTGGACAGACAGCAGCCAAAATAAGAAAAGTAAGAAAACCTGAGCCGTACAAAGGTAAGGGTATTAAATATATAGACGAAATAATAAGAAGAAAAGCCGGTAAAGCCGCTAAAGCAAGCGAATAAATATATGAAAGACAAAAACACAATTAAACAAGAGACAAGATTAAGAAGACACGGTAAGGTGCGTTCAAAAATTTTTGGAGATAGCCAGCGTCCTCGTTTGTCTGTTTTTAGAAGCAATAAATATATATTCCTTCAATTAATAGATGATAAAAACGGAAAAACTTTAGCCAGCGTTAAAGACAGTGAAATTAAAAATATTCAGAAAATAAAAGGGAAAGTAAAAAGAGCGTATGAAGCAGGAAAGCTATTAGCTGAAAAAGCAAAAAAAGCAGACATTAAAAATGTTGTTTTTGACAGAGGCGGATATAAATATCACGGCAGAGTGAAAGCCGTTGCTGAAGGAGCTAGAGAAAATGGATTAAAATTTTAAGATTTAGACTTATTATATAATAAGCTATTACTACTATTATGCAGAGAAAAAATAGAAAACAAAAATTTAAAAGACAAGAAAAAGAATTTGATCAACAAATTGTTGATTTGGCAAGAGTTACTCGTGTTATGGCAGGAGGTAAACGTTTGCGATTTAGAGCAACTGTTGTTATTGGTGATAGAAAGAAGAGAGTTGGGATAGGAACCGGTAAGGGAAAAGATGTTAGTTTGGCTATTTCTAAGGCTGTAAAAGTTGCTGAAAAAAATATAATGAATACTCCGATAGTAGAAGGAACCATCCCTTGCCAAATAACAGAAAAATTTGGAGCAGCAAAGATTTTGTTAAAATCGGCTAAAGAAGGAACCGGTATTATTGCCGGTGGAGCAGTTAGAACAGTGCTTGAGTTAAGCGGATTACAAAATGTAGTTGGAAAAATTTACGGATCAAAAAATAAAATTAATAACGTTAAGGCAACTATAAACGCTCTTCAGAAAGTGTCAAAAATGATAGAAAAAAGAGAAGAGATACTTAAAAAAGCAAAAAAACAAAAAGATATTAAAAATAAAGAAGAAATTAAAAAAGACGAAGAAAAGAAATAATAATGTTAAAATATTTATATGAAACTCGGTTTACACAATTTACAAACAAAAAAAGGAGCAATTAAAAAGAAGAAAAGAGTTGGTCGAGGAAATGCTTCTGGACACGGTACTTATAGCACCAGAGGTCTAAAAGGGCAGCGGTCTCGTTCCGGTGGAAAGGGCGGACTTAAACGTTTAGGTTTAAAGTCTTTGATTTTGTCTACTCCTAAAAAGAAAGGTTTTAAAAGTGCTAGACCTAAAAATCAAGTTGTTAATTTAAGTGATTTGAATAATAAATTTAAGGATGGATCATCGATAAACGCTGAATCTTTGCTTAAGGCAAAATTAATCAAGGACGCTAAAGCACCAATAAAAGTTCTTGGAACAGGTGAATTAAAGTTGAAAAAAATAGAAATTAATGGTATAAAGATAAGTAATACCGTTAAAGAACAAGTTGAAAAATTAGGCGGAAAAGTTCTATGTTCAAAAAAATAATCCAAATTTGGAAAATAAAAGATTTACGAAACAGTATACTGTTTGTTCTTGCCATGCTGGTTATTTTTCGTGTGGCTGCTCAGATTCCGATTGCCGGAGTTAATGTTAGTGCTTTAAAAGATTATTTTGATAACAATCAGTTTTTAGGTTTAGTTAATATTTTTACCGGTGGAGGTATGAGTAATTTTTCAGTTGTGATGCTTGGGATTGGACCTTACATTACCTCTTCAATTATCTTTCAACTTTTAACAATGATTGTGCCACGACTTGAAGAGATGAACAAAGAAGAAGCCGGAAGAAGAAAAATAAATCAATATACTCGTTTAGCAACCGTGCCTTTAGCCATTCTTCAGGCTTACGGAATGATTACTTTACTTCAAAAAACTTCCAGTGTTCCGATTATTACCGATTTAACTCTTTTTAAATACTTTACAATGATCGCAACGATTGTCTCCGGAACAATGTTCTTGGTTTGGTTAGGAGAACTTATCTCTGAAAAGAAAATCGGGAACGGTATTTCCATTATGATTTTTGCCGGTATTGTGTCTAGTATTCCAACAGCAGTTGGACAAAAAATAGCTACATTTGATGCAACTCAAATTACAACTTTAATTGCTTTCGCCGCTATTGCCGTATTCACTACCGCTTTTATTATCTTTATAAACGAAGGACAAAGAAATGTCCCTGTTTCTTATGCTAAGCGAGTGCGTGGAATGAAAATGTACGGCGGAATGGATACTCACTTGCCTCTGAAGGTTAATCAAGCCGGAATGATTCCAATTATCTTTGCAATTTCCATTATTATGTTTCCGCCAATGGTGGCTCAACTTCTCTCACGATCAAGCAGTGCTTTTATCCAAAGTGCCTCTACTTTTGTGATTGATTTGCTTTCTCCCGGAACATTTTTCTACGGATTAATTTATTTTGTCTTAGTGGTTGCTTTTACATATTTTTATACTTCAATTATATTTCATCCAAATCAAATCGCAGAAAACTTACAAAAACAAGGCGCTTTTATCCCTGGAATTCGTCCGGGAAAAATGACCGAAGAATATTTGGCGAACACTGTTCATAGAATAGTATTTACTGGAGCTCTTTTCTTAGGTTTAGTCGCAATTTTACCTCTTCTTTTACAGTTTATAACTAAAGACCCGTCTTTAAGTATCAGCGGAGCTAGTCTTTTAATTGTGGTTGGAGTAGTAATTGAATCAATGAAACAAATAGATTCTCAATTAACAATGAGAGATTACGAAGGATTTTAAAATATAGTTAAAAGTTTGAAAAGTCGAAAGTCAAAGCCCGAAAGGGCTTTTTAAGATTGACCTTTAAACTTCTCTCTGATAAGATGTAAATATTCTACTCATTACTAACCAATATTATGAATTTTATTTTTTTAGGTCCGCAGGCTTCCGGAAAAGGTACACAAGCTATTTTATTATCTAAAAAATTAAGTACCCCTCATATTTCTACTGGGGATATTTTTCGTGAAGCTATAAAAAAAGGAGACGAACTTGGAAAAACTTTACAAAGTTATATTGAGGCTGGCAATTTAGTACCGGATGATTTAACTAACAAAACCATTGAAAAAAGACTGCGAGAAAATGATATAAAAAATGGATTTATTTTAGATGGGTTTCCGCGGACAATAGACCAAGCGGAATTTTTAGATAAAATAATTCAAATTAATAAAGTGATTGATATTCAAATTTCCGATAAAGAGGCAGTCCACAGGATATCTAGTCGCCGGAGCTGTGCTTGCGGAAAAACTTATAATCTTTTATACAACCCGCCAAAGAAAGAAAATATCTGTGATTTATGCGGAGCAGAGCTTTTTGTTCGCTCTGACGATAAACCGGAGTCAGTTAAAATTAGGCTGGAAACTTATCATCAAAAAACAAAACCGCTTGTTGATTATTATAAAGAAAAAAATATTTTAATAACGATTGACGGCGAGCGCCCGATAGAAACTATATATGAAGATATTATAAATAAAATTTCTAAATAAATATAAACTAACAAATGATTTACATTAAGTCAGAAAAAGAAATAAATGTTATGCGACAAGGCGGCAGGATACTGGCGTCTGTTTTAGATGAAATTATAAAAGAAGTGAAAGTAGGAGTTAATATTAAAGATCTGGATAAATTGGCCGATGATTTAATTATTAAGCATGGCGGCAAGCCTTCTTTTAAGGGGTATAAAAACAAAAAAGACGACCCTGCTTTCCCGTCGGTAATGTGTATTTCCATTAACAGTGAAGTTGTTCATGGAGATGGAACACGCAGTATAATTTTACAAGATGGTGATATAGTTGATTTTGATATTGGGATGCAGTATCCGGCCAAAAATGGACTTTATACTGATATGTCAAAGACAGTTCCTGTTGGAGAAATATCCAATGAAGCAGAAAAACTTTTGCGCGTTACAGAAAAATCTTTAGAGCTTGGGCTGAAGCAAATTAAACCGGGAAACAAATTAAAAGATATTCAAAAAGCAATTCAAGATTATGTTGAAGGCAATGGCTTCTCAGTGGTACGAAGCTTAACCGGCCACGGCGTTGGCAAAGAAGTACACGAAGAACCGATGATACCAAATTATGTAGAAGAAAAATTTGGTAACATTATAATTGAGAAGGGAATGACACTTGCAATTGAACCAATGGTAAATGTCGGAAATTATGAAATAAAAACTTTAGACGATGGCTGGACAGTGGCCACTTCAGATAATAAACTCTCAGCTCATTTTGAACACACAATAGCAGTAACAGAAAATGGCTGTGAAATATTAACAAAATATGACTCAAGATAAAAAAATTTTAGGGATTGATTACGGTGATATAAGAATTGGAATTGCAATTGGTTTTTCAGAGTCTAAAGTTTCTTCACCGTATAGTATTATTGAAAATAAAAATAACAAATTTGTTTTAGAGGAATTAAAAATTATTTTAAACCAAGAAGAAATAGAAGAAATAGTAATAGGCATCCCATATAGTTTATCTTCTAACAAAGAAAAGAGTGATCAGCTAAAAAAAACAAAAAAATTTATTGAATTTTTAAAAGGTAGTTTAGGTATAAAAATTACAGAAGAAGATGAAAGATTAAGTACTCGTCTAGCGGAAAATTTAACCAGAGAAAAAAGGGGTCACAAAGACGATATCGCTGCTCAAGTAATTTTGCAAAATTATCTGGAAAGGTGTTAAATTTATATGAACACACAAGGAATAATTTTAAGAAAATACGACTTTCGCGAAAGCGATAGTTTTTTTTCTGTTTATACTTTGGATTCGGGAAAAGTGGAAGCTATTGCTCGCGGAGTAAAAAAACCAAAGACAAAATTGGGCGGACATTTGAATTTTTTTTCTATTATCGATTTAAGAATCGCTAAAGGAAAAATTTTTAACCATATTGCCGGAGCCGTAGGACAAAAAAATTTTTTAAATATTAAGCAAGACTTAAATAAAATAAATTTAGCTTTTTATTGTTTAGAGGTTACAAATTATTTTGTTAATTTAGAGAAAAAAGATAAAAGAATTTTTTATCTATTAAAAGAAATTTTAGAAATATTAGATTCTAAAAATAACCAAAAAGATAAGCTTTTAAATTATCAATATTATTTAAGCTTTAGTTATTTTTATATTTTAAAGTTATTAAATTTATTAGGTTACAAACCGGAACTTTTTAATTGCCTTAAGTGTCAAAAAGATATTTTGCTTTCAGAAAATAATTATTTTGACGCAATAGGAGGAGGAATTGTTTGTGAGAAATGTAAAAGCAAAGAAATGTTCAAAATTAATTTTGAAATAATAAAGTTTTTGAGATTAATTTTAGAAAAAGAATTACACGATTTGCAAAAGGAAAATATTACAAGCGAACAGCAAAAAGAATTGATAAAAACAACAGACAAATTTTTAACATATAGATTAGATAGAGAAATAAAAAGCCGAAGATTTATAGTAAAAAATTCTCATTGATAAACTATTATTAGTTGACAAAGTGGCTTAAATAGGCTAGTTTAAAAGTAACTCAAGTAAAAAAAGAAAGAGGGGTAAAACCGCTCTTTTACAATTTTATAGGGAGATTTTCATGGACAAAAAAAGCAGAGCAGAATCATTTGGGGAGATGTTAGCAGATGTTGTTATTGAGGCAGCACATTTAACTTACAATGCTCCAAGAGGAGTGAAAATCGTTGAAACTTGCATTAAGGTTCTTCAAAAAAGAATCGAGGAAATTAAGCCTAAAAAGGCAACGCCTGAATACAAAAAAGCTAGATACGGTAAAAATTAATCAATATTGAAAATCAAAAACAGCCGAAAGGCAAGGGAGATTATAAGATGGATTTGGAAAAATTATTAGCAGAAGGTAATGCGGTTGTGTCAGGTGATCATTTTGTTTATAAGTCAGGCAAGCACGGTCATGAGTATATAGACAAGGGTCAATTTTCTCATATTGGCTCTATAAATCTTGTGATGGTTATAAAAGAGATTGGCTGGAGAGCAGAAGAAAAAGGGTTAAAGATTAATTTGGCTCCCGAAATTGGAATTATTGGGCCGGCAGAAGGCGCCGTGTTGTTTCCGCTTTCTTTAGCCGAACATTTTGAGCAAAGAATCAGAAAAACAAGCGAAGGTGAATTGTTTAAGAGTATTAAATTTTTCCCGGCCAAAACTTCGGTCAATGAAAATGATCGTCATTATGTTAAGGACAAAGATTTACCACGTTATCGTGGTAAGCCATTTATTATCTTTGAAGATATTGTCAATGACGGGACAACAATCCGTGAAGTTGGTGATTTGATCAGGAGCGAGTTAAATTCTGAGGTAATTGCAGCTATGTGTTTTGTCGACCGAGGTGGACAAACTGCCGAAAGTCTTAATGTCCCGCAATATTTCCCCGGTTTACGAGTGACTATGGAACAACACAAACATTCATGTTGCCCGTTATGTAAAGAAGGTATTCCAATCAATACAAAACTCGGTAAAGGCAAAAGATGGGTGGAATTATTCGGTCAACCGCCGTATAAACTAAACACAGATTTTTCGCCATTTTGGTTTTTGAAAAATTAAAAACAGCTGAAAGGCAAAGGAGACAGCAAGATGGAAGTAACAGACAGATTAATTGTGGCAGCTGATTTTTCACCAAGAGACTATGGCGGAAGAGTCGGTGTTGAAAATGAGGTTATTAATTTAGCAAAAACATTAAAAGGAACAGGAGTTTATATAAAGGTAAATTCTATTCTTCGTTCGTCCGGATATGATTTGATTTTAGAGCTTCGTGATTTGGGTGTAAAAATTTTTGCTGACTTAAAGCTTATTGACATACCGGCGACAATGGAAATTGATGGTGAAATGTTGGCTGAAGTTAGGCCTGATATTGTTACGGTAATGTGTTGTGCCGGTATTGACGGTATGCGCGCTGTTCAAAAAGTTATCGGTGGAAATACAGAGGTACTTGGTGTTACTGTGCTTACCAGTTTAAACGAGGAAGAGTGTCAGACTATTTTTACTTGTTCTACTAAGGCGGGTGTTTTAAAGTTTGCTCGCATGGCACAACTTGCCGGTCTTGGCGGGTTAATTCTTTCCCCTAAAGAAATTGAAATTCTCATTAATCGTTTTGAGATAACATTAGGACTTAATACTCCTGGGATTAGACCGAACTGGACTATCGTTAAAGGTGATGATCAAAGTAGAATTTTAACTCCGTACAAAGCTATCTTTAGCGGAGCAAAAAGACTTGTTATCGGTAGGCCAATAACTCAGTCAGATGATCCGCGAAGTGCAGTATTAAAAACGCTTGACGAAATAGAGCGAGCGATAGAAGATCTAAGGGAGGGATAAAAAGAACTTATAATTTTAATATAGCCGGCTAAACCAACTGAGGTTAAGCCGGCTTTTTTCTTGCCAAAGTTATGCTTAAATGCTTAAATGTTTATATGTTTGAATGATTTTTTATGAAATATTTTATAAAAACTTACGGCTGTCAGATGAATGAGAGTGACTCGGAGCGAGTGGCCTCTGTTTTGGATGATAGCGGATATGAAAAAGCTTCTAAAATTAGTGAGGCTGATTTGATTGTGTTTAATTTGTGCTCTGTTCGGCAGACAGCAGTTGATAGAATCTATGGACAGTTTTGTGCGAAGAGTAAAATAAATAAAAAACAAAAAGTTATTTTAACTGGGTGTATTTTAGAGATAGATAAAAAAAAGATTGAAGACAGAATCGATTTAGTTTTTGATATCAAAGATATGGAGAAGTTGAAAGATTTTTTAAATAAAAATAAAGATTGGAGAAAAGAATTTAAAAGAGATACAGGAGACACTCAAGCAACTTATTTAAAAATAAAACCAAAGTATAAAAATAAAGACCATGCCTTTGTTCCGATTATGACCGGGTGTGATAATTTTTGTTCTTATTGCGTGGTGCCTTACACTCGCGGGAGAGAGTGGTCTCGTCCGGTTGATGAGATTTTAAAAGAAGTTAAAAATTTAGTTAAAAATGGTTGCAAGGAAATTATTTTACTGGGACAGAATGTAAATAGCTATAAATCAGAAACCGTTGATTTTGCTAAATTCCTTTATCTGCTGAATGATATTTCTGGAGAATTTAAAATTAGTTTTATTACTAATCATCCTAAGGATATAAACGATGATTTGATTGAGGCAATTCAAAAGTGTGATAAAGTTGTTAAACATATCCATCTGCCTTTCCAAGCCGGGGATAATGATATTTTAAAAAAAATGAATCGTAAATATACCAGAGAGGATTATTTAAAATTGGTTAAAAAAATTAAAAAGAAAATTCCTAATGTTAAATTTTCAACCGATATCATAGTCGGCTTCCCCGGAGAAACTGAAGAGCAATTTCAAAAAACAGTAGATATAATCAAAAAGGTAAAATTTGATTTAGTTTATATAAACAAATATTCTCCACGTCAGGGAACACTAGCGGATAAAAAATACAAAGACGATATTCCCTGGAAAGAAAAAAAACGTCGTTGGGGAATAATAAACTCACTGCTTAATAAATAATTTATGAATAAAAAACCAAAATTAATCGTTGTTTTAGGTCCAACCGCGACTGGGAAGACTCGATTGGGGGTTGGCTTATGCGTGAAGTTTAATGGGGAGATAGTAAGTGCTGATTCGCGACAGGTTTATAAGGGGATGGATGTTGGGACAGGGAAAGATCTTGAAGAATACAAAAATATTTCGTATCATTTAATTGATGTTGTTAGTCCTAATGTTCGATTTGATTTGGCTCGATATCAAAAACAGGCCTTTCAAGCGATAGATGATATTTTGTTGCGTGAAAAGCAGCCTTTTTTGATTGGCGGAACAGGACTTTATATTCAGGCTGTTGTTGATAATTATAATTTATCAGATATTGATCCGGACGAAAAATTAAGAAAAAAATTAAATGAATTAAGCGTTGATCAAATAATTAAAAGACTTGAAAAAATAAGTAAGCTAAGTAAAAAAGATTTTCAGGAAGTTGCTCATGAAAAAAACAAACGAAGGTTAGTTAGATATTTGGAATATTGTTTAACAACAAAAAAATCACTTAAAAATTTGTTTAAAAAAAATAAACCAAAGTATGATTTACTTATTTTGGGGCTAACTTGTTCAAAAGAGGAGCTGAATAAAAAAATAGACAAGCGACTTTTAAAGTGGTTGAATGAAGAAGACTTGCTAGGAGAGGTAGAAAAGTTGCACAGACAAGGTGTAAGCTGGAAAAGGTTTGAAGAGTTTGGATTGGAATATAAATGGGCAAGTTTTTATTTGCAAGGTAAAATTGGCTATCAAGAAATGCAAGAATTAATTTCTTGTGATATTAAAAAATTTGCCAAGCGTCAAATGACATGGTTTAAAAGAGATAAAAGAATAAAATGGATTAAAAATGAAAAACAAGCTGAAAAATTAACAAAAGAATTTTTAAAAAGTTGATAAATTAAAAATAAAAACAGGACTCGTCATAAAGGCGAGTCCTTTTTTGAAAAAGAGAAATTTTTATTTAGCCATTTCAGCCAAGGTGAGCTCGTAGCGAACGTCACTTTCTTTCGTTGGGTTACAGCATTTTAAGGATTTTTTTAAATCCTTGATCGCTTTTTCTTTACTGATATCCCAGAAGGTGCAACCAGAACCGTTGTGGCCGGGACAGTCATCGCCGCATTTGCAGTCTTCGCGAAATTCACATTCTTTTTTTGCTCTTCTCAGCTCGGAGTTTCTCCCAACGCATTTACCGTTTTTAGCGCAATTGAAATTAATTGGATATAGTTTACGTATTTTCCATCCTCCTAATTTCATACTATCGTCACAAAGTAGACTTTTTTCATTGTTAGTTGCGCCTACCATGTTCGGACATTTTACCATTCCTCTTTGAAGTTTCATTTTCCCCCTCCTTTATTTTAAGTTGAAAGATCGTTTTTTGCGCAAAAAAATACTCCCCTTTTGGGGAGTTTTTATTTTAAAATATTTTTTTGAAATAGATAACCTTCGGCGCTAGCGCGTCTTTGAATTTCAGTTTAGTTTGAGCTGCTTGTCTTTTCATAAGTTTACATTTTTATAATCATCTCATATTTTTATTCTTTGTCAAGGATTAGGGCGTAGTTCATATTCCCCATATTTTTTATCCAGCCGTTTAGCTCCATCATGGTGAGAGTAGAAGATATTTTTGAAAAACCAAGGTTTGTTAGTTTGGTTAATTTGTTGATGTTGATTGGTTCAAAGTTTAAATGCTTTAATATTATTTTTTCTTCCTCTGTTTTTGGGTTTATTATTTTTCGGGTAGATCCGTTGGGTGTTTTTTCTATTTTTAACTCTTTTAAAATATTTTCGGCGTTTGTTACTAATTTCGCTTGCCCTGTTTTTATGAGATTATTTGTGCCAACATAATTTTGTTTATAGATATTTCCTGGGACAGCAAACAGTTTTCTGTTTTGCTCTAGGGCATACTCAGCAGTGATTAAAGAACCACCTTTTTCTTTGGACTCAATTACAAGTGTCCCCAAACTTAAACCGGAAACTATTCTGTTTCGCATTGGAAAGTGAAAATGCAAGGCCTCGGTTCCGGGAGGGTGCTCTGAAATAATAGCTCCACCAGAATTTATTATTTGTTCTGTTAAATTTTGATTTGCTTGCGGATAAATATTTTCTTTGTTTATCCCGGAGCCAAGAACAGCAATAGTTTTTCCATTTGCTTCTAAAGCAGATTTGTGAGCGATTGTATCAATGCCAAGAGCTAGTCCGCTGACTATTGTAAGACCGTTATTTGAAAGTTCAGTAGCAATATTGTAAGTAGCTTGTTTACCGTAAGCACTCATTGCTCTTGTTCCAACGATTGCTAGAGAACGAGACAGTTTTTTTAATGTTCCTTTGTAAAACAATAAGAAAGGAGGATTGTTTATACTTTTTAACATCTCCGGATAATTTTCGCTTTCTATTGTTATTACTTTAATTTGTTCTTTTTTTAAGTTTTCAATTTCTTGCTCAGGATTAATTTGTTTTCTTTTTAAAATAAAATCTTCAGCAATATTTTTAGAAAGCCCGGCGTTTTTTAAATTACTTAAATTTGCCTGCCAAATAAGCTCAGCTTCTTTAAAGTGAGTGATAAGTTGCTTAAATCTTTGCGGACCTATTTTAGGATATTTGGAGATCGCTACTAAAAAAGGTAAAGATTTATCTGTAACTATTGACATATTTCTTCTATTGTGCTATAGTAATATATTAAATTTAAAAACCATTTATTTTTCTGCTTGCCAGCGGCGCTTATTTGAACCGCCCCTCCTGGTTTCAAGTGATGCGCCTGAAAAGTTTAAGGTCAATAGGATTTTTCTTGTTGTATCTTAGCGTTGGTAGGTAGAAAAATGAATGGTTTTTTTATTTAAAATATTTTTTATAATCTCTTGAATAATTCCCTCTTCTTTTTTCGTAAAATTTTTCAAAACAAATTTTTCTGATGGCGATTTCAATTCCGAAACGCCATTTTTTATTTTTGGGTTTATACCAACGCGAACTCTAGCAAAGTTTTTGCTACGCAGTTCTTTTATCATTGATTTAATACCGTTGTGTCCGGCCGGACCGCGATCAACTTGAACTTTAAATTCTCCCAAGGGAATATCTATGTCATCATGAAAAACCAAAATATCTTTGATTTCTATTTTGTAAAAATCTTTTAGAGCTCTAACCGCAATGCCGGAGTTGTTCATAAATGTTTGCGGTTTAACTAAAATTATTTTTTCATCATCAATACTTCCGGTTGATAAAAAAGAGTTAAATTTTTTATTAAAGCGCCAGTCTGAAAAATCAGTTTCTTTCTTTTGCAGTTCTTCCACAGTTAAAAATCCAATATTGTGCCTTGTCTTAATATATTTTTCTCCCGGGTTTCCCAGGCCAATGATTAGTTGCATATTTATTTTCTATTTTGCACTATAATTTTTATTGGAGTTCCTTGGAAATTGTAAGTATCGCGCAGTTTGTTTTTTATAAATCTAAGATAAGAAAAGTGAAGAGTATCGTTTACTCCGATTGTAACAGTAAATTTTGGCGGACAAGTTCCTGTTTGTTTGAAGTTATAAATTTTCGGAGGTTTAGCGCCTTTAGCTTTAGCAGGGTAGTGGATGCTGGTTATTTTTTTCATTAGTTCGTTTAACTCGTCCTCTTCTATTTCTTTATTTCTTTGTTCATGAATTGTTTTTATAAAGTCAATTGTCTTAACAATATTTCTACCCTCTAGGGCAGAGGTAAAAACAATCGGTGCCCAAGTAAGATAGGGCATTGTTTTATATAAATAATTTTTAAATTCTTTGTCAGACTTTTCAGTTTTATTTTGAATAAGATCCCATTTATTTCCAACGATAATAAGTCCGTTGTTATTTTTTTCAATAATCCCGGCCAGCTTTTTATCTTGAGCTGTCAGCGAACAGTTAATGTCAACCATAAATAAAATTATATCAGCGTCTCTTGATGAGAAAATACTTTTTCTAACACTTAATTTTTCCAGACTTTCCGATTCTATTCTAGCTTTTCTTCTGATTCCGGCTGTGTCGATAAAATCAATCAGATAATCTTTGTCTTTTATCTCTCTTGTTTGCGGTTCGCGAGTGGTATGAGGGATGTTAGTGACAATCACTTTGTCTTGTTTTGAAATTGACACCTTTCTTTCTAAAAGAGCGTTCAAAAAAGAAGATTTACCAACGTTAGGTCGTCCCACAATCGCCACCTTAATTCTAGGTAATTTTTTTTTGTCATCGTGTTTTTCGGTTTGTTGTTTTTTTGTTGTTTTGTTTTCATGTTCAACCATCCTGTCCAGTAAATCTCCAACTCCAATTCCACTTGAAGCTGAAATTAGCATTGGTGTACCAAAGCCAAGTTTTTCCATGTTTGGAGCGTCTATTTTTTTTCTCACACTTGGAGTGTCTACCTTGTTAAGCACTAAAATAACAGGCTTGTTGGCGCGTCTTACTATTTTTATCATTTCTTTATCTTGGGGAAGTATTTCTTCTTGACCGTCCAGTACAAATAAAACAAGATCCGCTTTTGATATTTTTTCTTTACTGTGAATTCTTACTTCTTTTTCAATATCATCACTTGGTTTAATATCAAGCCCGGCAGTGTCAAATAAATTAAAAGAAACCCCGTTCCATTCGGATTTTCCTTGATTAATATCTCTGGTTGTTCCTTTGATCTTAGAAACCAAAACTTGGCTTCCGCCAACAATTTTATTAAAAAGAGTAGATTTTCCCGCGTTGGTTCGACCAACAATTACAATATCCATATATTTATTCTTCGCCTCCTAATATTATTATAAAATCTGTTTTTTTTGTGGTTGAGATAAGATTACTTGGTATATCAGAACTTACAACAGCGTTTAGTTTTTCTTGTAAGAACGATAACTCTTTTTGTTTATTGTTTGTTAAACTGTAAATTATTGTGCTTGTATAATTTTGATTTTTTGCATTTCCTATTTTACTTATTTTAAATCCTTCCTGTTTTAACTCTTGAGCTGTTTTGCCTGCTAGCCCGGTGATTTTAGTTCCGTTTTGAATCTCTATTATCGTTGGCTCTTCTTTTTCAATAGTTACTCCGGCAACTGCGCCTGTTTCAAACATTTTGTTTGCTGTAATTTTTAAAGAAGTAAAATCGTTCCCTTTAGGGAGAAGAACATAAGCACCATTAATATTGGTAGCGTAAAGTTGACCACTTGGACCGTCCGTCAAAGTTATGTGCTTAATATTTTTTAGATCGATTTTTTTAGTTAACTTTGCTAAATTTATTATCTCCCAAGACTCCATATCCGTATCTATATGATTATCCATGTCTGCTAAAATTTGTCCTATTTTTTTAGGATTAAGCCAAAAATTAAAATCAGAGATTTTTTCTTTTAAGGCTGCTAAAACTTTTTGTTGTCTTTTTGATCTGGCGAAATCAGAACCTTCGTTGTTATTTCCGTGTCGGCTTCTGGCATATTTTAACGCTCTGCTACCGTTCATTGTTTCCCAACCTTGTTGGAAACTTATTGGTTCGTACCCAAAATCATTATCAGGATATTCTTGGTCAGAGAATGAATTGTCAATATAAATTTTTACTCCACCCATGTGATCCACTATTTGTTGAAAGCCGTTAAAATCAGCCTTTACATAATAATGAATAGGGAGGTTGAATATTTTATTGATTGTTTCTTTGGCGAGCACTCCTCCGTAGCCTTTACTTTTCGCCTCACCGTAGGCGCTGGCATGATTTATTTTTTTCCAGCCATAACCTTCTATCGGAACATATAAGTCGCGTGGCACGGACATTAAAGCAATTTCTTTTGTAGACGGCTTAATACTTCCAATAATAATAGTATCTGATAAATTCCCGCCGTTGTGATTTTCTCCGCCAACACCTAAAAGAAGAATATTTATTCTATCTTCTTTTTCTCCTTTTAACTCTTTGGAGCTACTTCTTGTTAAGCCTCCCAGAGTTGCCAAATGTTTAATGCTTTTTTTAATACTGCTTATTATTCCTGTTTCTTGGCCTTGGTCACCCAAGTTTTTATTATCTGTATATGAAGAAAAAACTTGCCAGGCAAAAAGAGATGAGCTTACAACAATAACCATCGCAAAAACGCCAACAAATTTAAAAAATTTAGGCTTTTTAGGCGGGTGGTAGACACCTTTGACATAGCACCCTTTTTTAAAGTCTTTTAATAGGTCTATTTCGTACATTTGATTATTTTTTTGTTCTGTGGTACAGTATTTTCATTATATCTACTAATAAAAATTTATGCAACCTGAAAATAAAAGGAATTTTTTTGCGTCTATTTGGGAAGACATAAAAGAAAGTTTTAGGCCCTTTGGCAGTTTTTTTGGTTTTGTTAAAGAAGTTGTAAAAATACTTGTTATTTCTCTGGCAATAATTTTGCCTATTCGTTGGTATGTTATCCAGCCTTTTTATGTAAAAGGAGCTTCCATGGAGCCTACTTTTTATACACACGATTATTTGATTATCAATGAAATAGGTTATCGCTTTAACGATCCGCGAAGAGGAGATGTTGTTGTTTTTAGATTTCCAAGAGATGAAACACAATATTTTATTAAAAGAGTTATTGGTCTTCCAGGGGAAAGAGTAGTTATTTCAGTAAAGGAGAATAAAGTGTCTATCTATAACAATGAGTTTAAAGAAGGTTTTGATTTAAAAGAAGAATACCTTTCTTTGAATGAAGTTAATTTAAGAGAAGTTGACACCACTCTTTCAGATAACGAATATTTTGTTTTAGGAGACAATCGCAACCAAAGTATGGACTCCAGCGTCTTTGGAACAGTTCCAAAAAAATTAATCATTGGAAAGGCCTGGCTCCGAGGTTTTCCATTTAATAGAGTAGGAGTAATAGAGGGGTATGAGTATAATTAATTTTTTAATTTAAAATTTTATATGGGCAGAAGACCGAAAAATAAAACAATTATTAAAAAAACAAGGAAAGTAAAACCTTTGCAACTTTTGCGCGGGATGAAAGATATAATTCCGCAAGAGCAAGTTTATTGGGATTATATTAAAGAGCGTGCTGAAAACATTGTTAAAGACTATGGCTTTAAAAGAATAGACACACCTGTCTTAGAAAGTTCTTCTTTATTTATGCGTTCAACAGGTAAAGGAACTGACATCGTTGAAAAAGAAATGTTTTCTTTTGCTGATGACGGAAAAGATAGTGTTTCTCTTAAACCTGAAGCAACTCCGGGAATTGCCAGAGCCTATATCGAACATGGGATGATAAATTTGCCTCAACCAGTCAAGCTTTATACAATTTCTCCTCTTTTTAGGCGTGAGCGTCCTCAAGCAGGCAGAGTAAGGCAACATCACCAACTTGATTTAGAGGTAATTGGAGACAAAAACCCTGTTATAGAGGCGCAGTTGCTTGTTATTGCCAATAATTTTTATAAAAGTTTGGGTATCCCGATTAATATAAAGATTAACAGTATCGGTTGTGTTGAGTGTCGACCGCAGTACCAAGAAGATTTAATTGTTTATTTAAAATCTAAAAAAACTAAACTATGCGTTGATTGTAAAAGAAGAATAACAAAAAATCCACTTAGAATTTTAGACTGTAAAGAAGAAAAATGCCAAGAAATAGTATCCGAGGCTCCACAAATCGTTGATTCTCTTTGCGAAAGCTGTAAAGATCATTTCACAAAAGTTTTAGAGTACATTGATGAGTTAGGTATTCCATACGAGCCTGATGTTTATTTGGTAAGAGGTTTGGATTATTACACTAGAACTGTTTTTGAAATTTGGCCTGCTAATAACGACGATAATTATTCAAGGCAAACAGCTCTGGGCGGAGGAGGTCGGTACGATGATTTAATCGAGGAACTTGGCGGGCAAGAAACACCGGCTTGCGGAATGGGTCTTGGCATTGAGCGGGCTATTTTAAAGTTAAAAGAAAACAAGACAGAGGTAAGTAAAAAACAAGATTTTAAAATATTTGTTGCTCAACTTGGAGAAAAAGCCAGAATTAAAGCTATTAGTTTATTTGAAGAGTTAAGAGAAGCCGGGATTAAACCAGCGGAAAATTTTTCCAAGGGGAGTCTTCGTTCGCAACTTGATCTTGCCAATAAATTGGGAGTAAAAATGACTTTAATAATCGGACAGAAAGAAGTAATGGATAAAACAGTTTTAATCCGAGATATGGACAGCGGAATCCAAGAAGAAATAGTAATGACAAAAATAGTAAAAGAAGTAAAAAGAAGGTTAAGGTAAGTATTGACATTTATTAAATTTTGTATATAATATAGTAAATCATTTAACTATTTAGAAAGGAGAGTGTATTAATGTGCCAGAAATAAAAAGAAAACAAGGAGAGACTTTTGAATCATTTTTTCGACGTTTTACCAGAGCGATTCAACAAAGTGGAAAAATTCTTCAGTCCAGAAAAATTAAATATTTAACAAAAGATCCAAGCAGAAACGAACAAAGAAAATCAGCGTTAGTAAAAAATAAGAAAAGAAACGAACAAGATTACTTGAAAAAAATCGGAAAAATAGAAGAGAAAAGTAATTATTATAACAGAAGATAAGTACTTAAGTAAATACTTTTTAAATAACACAGCCCTTTGCTAGCAAAGGGCTGTGTTATTTTTTAAAATATGTTATAATATATTTATCTGTGGAAAAGTAAAATTTTTAAATATTTAATATCAAATATATCTATGCAAGATTTAAAGGTATTTCTTTATGCGTCAATAATTATGGCAATGATTTTGATTATTTTTGTCGTGTTTTTTGATTTATTTATGTAACTTAAAATAAATGTTTAAGTTATCCAAAAAATTTAAATTGATTTTACCTGTTATTTTGGTAGCCTCTTTTTTAATTGGTAGTTTTGTTTTTGCTCAAGCTGAAATTACCGATGAGCTGGGCACTACCCTTGGGCTAACAACGAAAACTTTAAGGTCAATGCTGATTAGTGTTATAAAAGCGGCACTTGGTTTTTTTGGAATTATAGCCGTTAGTGTAATTTTGTATGGTGGGTTTACGTGGATGACTTCCGGTGGGTCAACGGAAAAGATTGAAAAAGCCAAAAAGATTTTAGTTAACGGACTTATCGGACTTGTTAT
Source organism: Candidatus Falkowiibacteriota bacterium (assembly GCA_018651725.1). GTDB lineage: Bacteria > Patescibacteriota > Patescibacteriia > JAACEG01 > JAACEG01 > JABIDK01. The sequence continues at coordinate 149,415 of JABIDK010000014.1, forward strand.
AATTTTACTTTCTTTTGCAATTGTTCAATTTGTTTCTCGTAGTATTGTCGGTAATGGAAGCCCAACAAATCCCGGGGATGAAAGTAGCGGTAACGGAGCTTTGGGCGGTGGAATTATAGAAAGTGTTTACCCGGCGCCGGGACAAAGAGACGTTGCGCGTAATACCTTTGTTGCAGTGACATTTAAAGAAGAAATAGATCCGACATCACTTATTGTTGATACTAGCGGAAACGGAATCTTTGGAGATTGTTTGCCAGCCAATTGCGATACTGTCTTAGAAGTAGCAGGCGTTCCGGTTGTGAAAATTGCTAAACAAGGAGAAATTACAGGAGGACCATATGTTGTGCCGGTCTCAGTCACTACTAATGATAATATGACTTTCATTTTTGACCCGACTCCGATTCTGGGTAACTCTTCTTATAATGAGTGGTACACTACCGAGCTTACTAACGATATAAACAAGGCGGATGGAACACCGGCGTTCGGAGCTCTTGGAGGATTTGATTGGTCGTTTGAAATCGGTACTTACATAGATACAACTCCTCCTTATGTTAAAAAAGTTTTTCCAATAGCTAGCGGAACTTATGCTAAAAATGTGGTAATTCAAATTCAATTTTCCGAAGCTATTAACCCAACTTCTGTTAGGAACGATACAATAATAGTAGATAGTATTGGAACCTCCCCCGTTCCAGGCACTTTATATATTAGCAATCAATATCGGACAGTGGAATTTTTAGGATCTCCTTGTGGAACAAATTCTTGTAACGAAGTAATTTATTGTTTGCCGGGAAATGAAAGCATCACAGTTACAGCCCTAGCCGCAACTTTAACAGGAGAGCCTCCGCTCTCTGTAGGTCCTCCTTTTAATGGAATTGTAGATATGGTTGGAAATTCTTTAGATGGAGATCATGATGGAGATGCTGAGGGGCCGGGAGTTGATGATTATTCTTGGAATTTTAACACCACCGATGAAATTGAAATATCACCACCAACAATTGACAGCGTTAACCCTGTTTCCGGTCAACGCGGAGTAGTTCTTCGCGATCCAATTGAAGTTATTTTTTCAGAATTAATGATGCAAAGTAGTCTTCGGACTACCAACTTAAGAATAATCAGTCCAATAGTTGACTACTGGATAACAGCTGAAGATATTGGTCCGCCGCCGATTAGAACACAAGCTGATATTAATCATAGTGTCTTTAATACAGCCACTGATTATAAACCTGAAGTAACCGCCGGAGTAAAAGATATGTATCAAAATTGTATGTTCCCCGGAGCCAGAACAGAAGGCACCGGATCACCTTGCGAACCAAGCGCATTATATGTCCTTTTAGGCGTTGCTGATGAACAAGCATTTTTAGATTTACATGTTAATTATTATTGTTGTGATGAAACTTGGAGTAATACACCATGTCCGTAATTTAATTTATAATGTTTAGTCTTTCTAAAAAATTAAAACTAATTTTCCCGGTTGTATTAATAGCCTCTTTTTTGATTGGTAGTTTTGCTTTGGCACAGATTAATGTTGCAGACAATTTAGGCACTACCTTTGGGCTAACAACTCAAACTTTAAAATCAACTCTTATTAATGTAATAAATATAGCTCTTGGCTTTTTAGGGATTTTAGCTATTACATTTATATTGTACGGTGGATTTGTCTGGATGACAGCGGCTGGATCGCCGGAAAAAGTTGAAAAAGCCAAAAAGATTTTAGTAAGCGCGCTTATTGGATTGGCTATAATTTTGCTTTCTTTCGCAATTGTTCAGTTTATTGTCACCTCTGTGACGGGCGGGGGAGGACCTTCAGCAGGAGATCCTTGTGATTGTCTTGTAGAGCTTGATACTTGCGCCGTAAGCGGATGCTTAAGATGTCAAACTACTATCGATCCTCTTGTTTGTACATGGCAAAACGATGGATTCGGAACTTGCCCAGGTTGCCCGGGGACAGTTGATTTTGAAGTTACATCTATTATGCCTCCGGAACCCCTTTGTCCTGTAACACCAACTAATACTGTTCCTGTAAATTCAGTAATTAGAATATATTTTAATAAACCGGTTGATTTAGCAAGTGTTGATTCTACTTCTATCAGGATTCGATCTTCTAACTCGCAATGTCCTGCTCTAGCATTGGTTGATATTGGCGCAACCGGACAATTCACCGTTATTGGTAATAGAGTAGAATTTAGACCAAGTACCGGGAACTGCGTGCCAAATTCTTGCGGAGCTGACAGATGTTTTGATATAGATTCAACTATTGATATTGATGTTATTTTAGGTCTTGGAGGTGTAACCAGTGGCGGACAAATTCTTTCTGATAATTTAACAGTTAATGAAAATCCTTCATTTCTTACCAACGATTTAATTGATTGTGAGAGTCCGATAATTAATTTATTGAGCGGAGATCAAATTTGTTTAGGTGTTCCTAATAATTTAGGATTTGATACCACTGATGATAGTGGAGTGAGTCAAGTTGTACTTAATGATGATAATGGAGATTTTGCTTTTCCTGCTGGTACCCCGGTAACTGTTCCTTGCCCTGGTCCCGGTTTTTGTGGTAACCCAATGCCGTGGGTAGTAAACCCGGCAACTGTTTGGACTCCAACAAATGCTAATTATTTAGCCGGAGAAATGTATACTGTTACCGCTACAGCATCAGATTTAGACGATAACACAACTCTTGATTCACGAACTTTTACTTTACGTCCGGCGCATTGTTGTAATGGAGAAGCTGATTACGCAGGAGACCCTGATCTAAACGGTGGTCTTCCAGAGGAAGGGATTGACTGTGGAGGAGATTGCGGAGCTTGTCTTGGCGGAGCTTGTGGTAACGATCTTGATACGGCTTGCGCGCCAATGGATAATTGCTCGGATAATAACGATATTTGCGCTTCTAATCTTTGTGGTTGCGACAGTGATGCGGGTGATTGTGCAGCTGTCGGATATTCTGTTGACCCCTGCTGTATTTGCCAAGAAGCACCGATAATTGATTGTGTTACTCCAAGTCAGGAGGATACTTGCGAGCCAAACCACACGCCAATCGGTACAACGGGAAATTTAATTACAATTTGGGGAAGAAATTTCGGAACTTATGTTATGGGGTTATCGCGAGTAACTATAAATGGGAACCCGGCTAGTTTAGCAGAAGATGCAAATGGTCTTTGTGTTAATTCTTGGACCAATACGCAAATTATTGTGGTAGTTCCGGCTGGTTCAGATGGAGGGGTAATTGAAGTTACAAACGCCAGTGATGAGAGCGATGCTACCGATGATACTCGCGGAATTTTTATCGATCCGTTTTTTGATGATGGCCTGGTTCGTCCCGGAGTTTGTGCTATAGAAAATAACGAACTTGGCGATTGTCTCTCGTCTGATTGTGGAAGATTTCAGGATCAAGTAACAGGACATGGAATAAATATTTTAGTTGGTTCAACAACTGATTTTGGCGGACAAGGCGCTTTTATAGCTGGAGATAACCCTGTTCCAAATCCTGATTTAGAGATTAACTGTAACGTACCAAATCTTGACCCAGGAGACACAGGTTTTAGCATAGTTTCAGCAGATAGCGAGCGAAGTAATTATGTGAATTTTAGAGTAAGATCTTCTATTGATGGTCCGCACATTGATTTTTTAGATCCCGAGAGTGGGCCGGAGGGGCAATATGTAACAATTAATGGTTCAGGCTTTGGTAATTCTGTTGGAATAGTTTATTTTCAGGATACCAACAGTATAGATACTGTTGGAAGTTTTGATTTTCCAAGTAATTGTGACGCTAATGATTATTGGAGTGCAAGTTATATTATAGTAAAAGTCCCGGATCCATTGGCTGCCGGTGCATATGAAGTAAGAATAGTAACATCAGGAGGGGACGAAAGTAATGAAGAGGATTTTACTGTTTGTAATTTAAATTCAACAACTTGTCCACTTTCTCCCGGTATTTGTGGAATTGATCCGAGTATGGCGCCGATTGGCAATACTAATGTTAGGCTTTTTGGAGAAAATTTCGGTAGTATTTTGGGAGCTGTTGATTTTTATAATGCTATTAATTCAGGAATTTCATCTTGGGGAAATAATATAACAATAACTTCAGAAGTCCCCTTAGGCTCTGAAACCGGTCCGGTAATACTTACCGATAATGCTGGCAATGAAAGTAATGGTTATCCGTTTGAAGTAGGAGAGTGTGATCCGGTTGGAGCAAGTGGTCCGCCAACTTGTCCGGGTACAGATACATGTTGTGAAGATAGAACTTGTCGAGCCAGTTGTGACACTCCTTACTCTACCTATACGTGGACATTTACAACCGGAGATTATTTTGTCCGAGAAGATTGTGACCCTGCTGAGCTTGATCCTGTAATACCAAGTCCTACACCATGGTCAAAGCGAAGTGGAGGAACAAATGTTTGTATTAACGCTGAGATTGGCGCGAGTTTTACAGAAGATATTCAAACCGGATCTGTAAACGTTGCTACTGTTATAGTAGAGGAGTGTGGTAATGATTCTTCTCCCGGAGTTTGCACAGGACAAATAAACGCTGCTTGGCCAATAACCGGATATCCTTCCGGCACAGGCATTAATGCTTTTATTACTTACCAAAACGGTGTTCCATTTGCGCAAAATACCTGGTACAGGATAACATTGGTCGGAGGAAATGGAAATATTACCTCAGTAGCGGGAGACCCTTTAATAGATGATTATATTTGGTACTTTAAAACCAGTCCGTCTGATCAGTGGTGTGATGTAACTCGCGTGTCAGTTAGTCCTAATCCGGCAAAGTTAGTTGAAGTAAATGCAATGCAAGATTTTATTGCTACGATCAGAGGTGATGATCCTTGCATAATATTAAACCCAAGCTTATATAGTTGGTCGTGGGAAAGCACCGATAATAATGTGGCAACTGTTTCTGGAGCTGTTGTTAACACCGATACAGCCACTGCACTTTTTAAAGGAGAAACTTATATTAAAGCCACTGTCTTACCAAATAGTATAAGCGGCCAAGCTCTTCTTGAAGTTGACTTTTTAGGATTAAATATTTTAAATCATTGGTACGAGTGCGACGCAGTTTGTATTAACGCCGAGCTTGGTTTGCGATTTGATAAAGAGGTTGATGATACTACTTTAACTACCGGTTTGCCGGGAGGAAATATTAATATTTACAGATGTGATGACGGAGTTGTGTGCAGTGATTATACAAATAATTTTGTGCCTATCACCAATCCTTCTTATCTTTGGAATATTATAACCGGGGATTCTATTACTAATTTTTCTCCTAATCCTGATTTTGCTATAGACGCTTATTATCGAGTGGTAGTAGCTTCGGGAAACAATGGAGTTAAAAGTATTTTAGGAGCGCCTCTTGCCACTATTAACTCTGATTTAGCCTTTGGCGAGGAGTGCGACGATGGTAGTTTATTCTGTAGCGCTGCTTGTCTTTGGACAGGAGACGCCTGCGGAACAGATCGTGCTGAGTGCGTTGATGTTGCAAATCCTGAACTGGACAATAAAGATGGTTGTAGTGACAATTGTTTAAACGAAGGTTCAATAGGGGCTAGTACTTGCGGAGATGGAGTAATAGACGGCCCTCGTGAGAGCTGCGATTATGACGGGATGTGCGCTACTTGTGTTGGAGATGAGTGTACGTCAATTCCTAACGGCGACACTTATTATTTTTGTCGTGACAGTGTTACTGATTGTGAAGCTGATACGTCTATCACCAATGCTCATTGTGAAACAATCGCCAATAACGGTTGTAGTGACAGTTGTCTTTTAACCGGCTCAACTCATACTGCGATTTGCGGAAACGGAACCATTGAATGGGGAGAAGCCTGTGACGATAACAACCAGACTAATGGAGATGGTTGTAACAACCGGTGTTTAAAAGAAGGTTCAGTTGCACCTGATTGTGGAAATGGCGCTATAGGCGTTAATGAAGATTGTGACGATGGAAATACTAATTCAGGTGATGGTTGCAGTTCTAACTGTTTAAGTGAAGGCGCGCCGTGGTCAATTTGCGGAGATGGACGAGTTGGAATTGGGGAAGACTGCGACGATGGAAATACTAGCCCTAACGACGGTTGCAGTCCAAGTTGTTTAAATGAAGGATCTCAAGGCTTGGCTGATTGCGAAAATAATATTGTAGAAAAAAATGAAAGAGACCATTTTTCCTGGGTATTTAAAACAGGTGATCATATTTGTGAGGGCGAAACAGTTGATGTAATCCCGAACGCGACCACTGCTTATTTTAACGAAGTCGTACCCTTTAAGGCAACATTAAGAGGTCCACCCGATACTTGTGATCCGCAAGGACAAACATTAAATCCATGGGGGATTGATTGGAACTGGGCCAGTAATGATATTAATATCGCCACTGTAAGTGATTACCAAGCAGTAGTTGGAATAAGTGATCCTATTCAAGATGTAACAGCTGATGATGATACTACCGGTACCACCAATATTAACGCTCAAGCCGGAGCAGCAGGACCAACAGATTTCGGTACTATCACAGTTGAAGAACCAGCCCCTCCGGGAACGCCTTGTGTAGTAAGTAACTGTTGTGATCATGGGGTTTCCACTTGCTCTCCCGGGCATGAGTGTATTACAAGCAGTGAAGCTTGCGACGATGGTGATAACACTTTTATTAATAATTGTCGTTGTTGCTGTGATCCAACAAACGATGAATGTCCTGGTTCTTTGTTTTGTCATGAAAATATATCTCCTTGTACTGTATGTTATGATGGAAATCCTAATTGTCGCGCACCTGAGATTCCTCGTGGAATGTGTTGTGGTTGCGAAGAAAACAGTGATTGCAGCGTTTTAAATCCTTCTTATTTGTGTGGAGAGAACACTTGCTGTTATCCTCGTCCTAATATTATTGAACATGATCCCATGGGCGCTGATATTTGTCGTAATGTTTTAATTAGCGCTCTTTTTCAAATAACAGGTTTTGAAGATGAAAAAATGGATACTAGAAGTTTTAAAGGAGCTATTCACGTGGTTGATCCCAACAGCATAGAGGTAGAAGGTAGGATTTTTGCTAGAGACGAAACTATGAGAATAAATTTTGCTCCAACAGAACCGCTTGAGCCTGATACGATCTATACAGTAACAATAGACAACACCGTACAAAGTGAACAAGGAATTGCAATGGGAGCTGATTATAGTTGGAATTTTATTACTGGAAATGATATTTGTGATATTGATTATATTCGAGTTGATGTTGAAGTTGGAGATGCTCCGCCCGAGGGAACAAGAGAAACTTATTATGATGTTGATACAGATTTGTTTATCTGTGCAAACAAAGATGATTGTAGGCGTGATGTTTTATTAGATGCACCTAACCCCGGCAACCAGCATTTATTCCACGCAATAGCAATAGACGATGGAACAGGAAATGAACTTGTTTCCGATGATTTTATTTGGTCTTGGGAAGAAGACGATCCGCAAGATGTTTTTGAAATACCTTCGCCTTTCGGAGATCCGATTTTTCCAGACGATACAGACGTAGAAGCAACGTCTCATCTTTTAGATGGAAGTGGGTATCTTAATATTGAGGCAGACGGAGGAACAACTTACGGAAGCGCCAATAAAAAAGTCAGAATAATGGTATTTTTATGCGAAAATCCTTGGCCAAGTATGGAGTATTGGCCTTGGGAAGATGAAGTTTTGGGAAATCCGTCATCTGATTGCAACGTTGGTGCTGGAGCTTGTAACGATACTTACTTTGAACTTTTTTATTGTCGAGATAATGGTGGACCAGGGATTTTTGACGATCTTCCGGCGATTGCCAGCGATCCATTGGTTTTCGCAGAATCAGGAGATTTAGTAAAAGAATTGTTTTTTATAGAAAAACAAGGCACCTCCGGCGGACCGATTGTTTTAAGCTCTTCGGTAACACCTTGTCTCGGAATGAATGGACAAAACTTTACAATTCAATCAACTGTCACAGACTTTAATGGGGTAAATTCGGTAATAGCATATATTCAAGATCCGGATGAAGTCGATTTGGCGACTGTTACTTTAAATAATACTGTTGGTGACACATATGTAGGAAATTGGACAAGTAGCGGTTGTGCTGGTTTTTGTTCTTATTTTGTAGATATTATAGCTATCGACAACGACGGTCATGAAACAGAAATTGAAAATGTCACTTGTGTTGATCCGTAGGAAATTTTTTTAAAATAGTGTATAATACAATTAGTCGAAAGTCCATAAAGTCAAAAGTCTATAAAGTCGAAATCATGCCCGGTCAGATGACTTGGGTCTGTAAAGTTAATTTTTTCATCCTTTTCATGAAATATCTCAACTTAAAATCACTAATCTTCATTTCCCTCATCCTCCCCATCCTTATCTTCTCTTTCCCGGTCTTAGCCCAAGACCTACCTTCTTTCGAGGTCTGTGAAAGTGCGAACTGTGAACCAATAGTTATTGATGTTAAGATGATAACCCATAACAATGGAGAGGCTACCGGAGGCGTTGGTACCGTGGCTGATCCTTTGCTTTTCAACAGAGGTTCATTAATCAGAATCCACGCCAATATCACCGATCCCTCTGATATAAAATATGCCAGAGCTGTTATTAAAGATAATTTAGATAATCATTTAGTTTATCTACCTTTAAGTGACGATGGCGAAGATTCTCATGGCGAT
>JABIDK010000017.1 GCA_018651725.1 Candidatus Falkowiibacteriota bacterium
ATATTGAGACGAAAACTTGCTATTGTAGAGAATAGATATAAAAAAAGTCAACTTGAATATGAGAGATATGCAATTATTGCTATTTCTAGTATTTATGGTATTGATTTATTAGATGACAATATTGAGGAATGCAGACATAGATTATTTGAAATTTTCAACAAACAATATATCTCTTTTTATAAGTCCAATTACAAAATAGAATGTATAAACACTGTGAAGTATATTTTAGAGAAGAATATTATTAAAGGAGATGCACTTTCTTTAAAAACACAAGAAAGTGGGAATGAATCAATTATATTCTGTGAATGGTCGGCAGTAAATGGGAGTATGATAAAACGAAGAGATTTTATGCTTTCTTTTATGTTAGAACCTGTACAACAAATGTCACTATTTAATGATGATAATAAACCTTATTCCATTCCTGAACCCGTTCGAGAATTTCCACTAACTCATTTTTTGAAATTAGTTGATAATGATTAAAAAAAATTATAACCCTGATGTCCTTACTTGTCTTGCAAATCTAAGCAACGATGAGGTCTTTACCCCCCCCAAACTAGTAATTGAAATATTGGATATGTTGCCGACAGAGTTGTTTGAAAGCAAAACAACTACTTTTCTTGATCCTTTTACCAAATCTGGAGTATTCTTACGAGAAATTGCAAAACGGCTAATGGATGGTATAAAAGATGAGATACCTGACAAACAAGAAAGAGCAAACCATATTCTTAAAAACCAAGTTTTTGGCATTGCTATCACAGAGTTAACTTCTTTACTTTCTCGTAGAAGTGTATATGGTACTAAAACATCAAATAACAAATATTCTTTCTGCACAGAATTTAAAACGGAACAAGGTAATATAATTTTTAATATAACCGAACATAAATGGAATAATGGAAAATGCTCGTTTTGTGGAGCAAGTGAGGAAGTTTACTCAAGAGCAGAAGAGTTAGAAACTTATGCTTATCAATTTATTCACACAGAAAAACCGGAGAATATATTTAATATGAAATTTGACGTAATTATTGGAAATCCACCATACCAATTAAGTGATGGAGGAGATAATAAAGAAATGGCAAGAACAAGGGGCGGTGCAATTCCTCTCTACCATAGATTTGTTGAACAAGCAAAAAAATTAAATCCACGTTTTCTTACAATGATTATTCCATCAAGATGGTTTGCAGGAGGGCGAGGTTTAGATGATTTTAGAGATGAAATGTTAAATGATAGTAGGATAAAAAAATTAGCCGATTTTCCAATCTCTTCTGAATGTTTTCCAGGTGTTGAAATAAAAGGAGGGATATGCTATTTCTTATGGGATAGAGATAATAAAGGCTTATGTGAGGTTAAAACATTTAGAGGAGAAAATAAATCAATTATGGTTCGTCCACTATTAGAAAAAGGAAGTAATTTTTTTATTAGATATAATGAATCTATTCCTATTTTAAGAAAAGTTTCTTCGTTTAAAGAAAATTCGTTTAATCAAGTTGTAAGTACTCAAAAACCTTTTGGGTTCAGAACCTTTTTTAAAGGTAAAACAAGACCTTTTGTTGATAGTGTAATAATTTATGCTAACAAAAGTATTGGTTATGTTTCAATAAAAGATATAGAAAAAAACCAACATTGGGTCAAAGAGCATAAGGTTTTAATAACAATGGCTTATGGTGCGGGTGAGGATTTTCCGCATCAGATTATAAATAAACCATTTTATGGTGAACCGAACTCTTGTTGTACGGAAACATATCTTGTAATTGGTCCGTTTTCATCAAAAAAACGAGCTGAAAATGTTATTAGTTATATAAAAACTCGATTTTTTAGATTTTTTGTTTTATTAAAGAAAAATACGCAACACGCAGCAAAAGGAGTTTATGAATTAGTCCCTATTCAAAATTTTGATGAACCATGGTCAGATGAAAAACTCTTCAAAAAATATGAATTAACAAAAGAAGAGATAGACTTTATTGAATCGATGATTAGACCAATGAATTAAGCCTATGAGTAAAGATTTTTTCCCACAACGCACTGAGGCAAAGCCAACAATATATGCCTACAAAATACTAAATGCAGAAAACCGTAAAGGCTTACTCAAAATTGGTTTTACTACACGTAGTGCACAAGAACGTGTAAAAGAGCAGTTGCAAACAAGTGGTTTACCGTACGAGATAGTGCTTATAGAATCGACAATTAGAAATGATGGCACTTCGTTTACTGATCACGAGGTTCATCGTTACTTAAAAAGTAAAGCCTATTCAAATCCTGATGGGGAATGGTTCAAATGTACAGTTAGTCAAGTTAAAGCTGCTATACACGCTGTAAAGACCGGTCAACTAAATACCGATAATAGGAGTCAGACTTTTAAAATGCGTCCAGAACAGGAAGATGCTGTTAACAAGACCATTCAATATTTTGAAAGTTTTAAAAACGAGCCTGAAAACAAGAGTAAAACACCACGTTTTTTATGGAATGCTAAAATGCGTTTTGGAAAAACATTTGCATCATATCAATTAGCAAAGAAAAAAGGCTGGAAAAAAATATTGGTACTCACTTTTAAACCTGCCGTACAAAGTGCCTGGGGTGAAGATTTAATGACTCATGTAGATTTTGAAGGATGGCAGTTTATTACAACAAAAAATGATGAACATTTAAACTTTGAAGATGCTGAT
>JABIDK010000015.1 GCA_018651725.1 Candidatus Falkowiibacteriota bacterium
CAACGACTGCTTCGTAGCCATCTACCTGGGTGCTTTGAGGTTGTCCTGGATTAGGGACGTTTTCTTGATACCAAGCAGCTGGGGAGAGATGATCGGTGTTTTTCATTACTCTAATGGCGATGGCGTCTTTTTTTTGGGCGTTGGTGGGTATAACAAAAAAACTGACTAGAAGAAGACAAGTTAGGATGATTAAATTAAATTTTGAAAAAAATAACTTTAGCATTGTTAAAATGCTTATATGTTAAAATGTTAATATATAAATTATAGCATAAATAACAAAATAGCGCTAGAAAAACGCTATTTTATTATACTACAAAAATCGTAAAAAATTTTAACGTCCTAAAAATATTATGTTAACTATACTGCCACTACTTTTTTCACCTCTTTGATATTTTCTTTTATTGTCTCCTCTATTCCGTAACGCAAAGTTTCCCCTGCCATCGGACAGCCGGAGCACATCCCTAGTAACTTTACTTTTACTGTGCCAGTTTTCTCATTAAAAGAAACAAACTCAACATCTCCGCCGTGAGATTGTAACATCGGGCTAATTTTTTTTAACTGTTTTTTGATTTTATTTTCCATAAAATTAATATTAAATAATTAAAAATTTAGAACTATTATTCTTACTACAACAATGTCGTCCTAGGCAAAGTCGAAGGATCTGTTTGAAAAACGCAAATATTTAACTAATAAATATAGACTAAGGTTCCTTTTTCTGCCCAATTATACAATATTTCAGCATTTTCTGATCCCAAACGAATACATCCATGGGAAACAGGTAAACCTAGATGATTTTCTCCCTCCTTCCTACCATCAGGCCATTCCGGTAATTCATGTATTCCATAGTAACCGTTTAAAAAAGACATCCAAAAAGGCATCCATAAACCAAAACTTGACCAAGCTTTTTTTTGTTTTTCATCAATTCTAAAAAATCCTTTCGGGGTACTATTATTAATTCCGCTTGAGATAATAAACTTATTTAATCTTACCCCTCCTAAAAAATAATGCAACTCTTGATTGGATAGATCAACTTCTATTCTTTTACTTAATTTAACAGGGGCACTATTTAACGGATCATATCCATTTTCAATCTCTACTCCATCAGAAAACCCATCACCATCGGTATCCGTATTAGATAAATCTGTATGAAAATCCAACTCCATTTTATCTGTTAAGCCATCATTGTCATAATCGCTTTCTTCCAATTTTATATTGCCGGCTTTAAACGGAGAATAACCATTATTAAGTTCTAACCAATCAGAATAACCATCATTATCGGTATCGTGATTATTAATATCTGTTTTATAAATATCTAATTCATCTCTATCTAAAATTCCATCTTTATCAGAATCAAGCAAACTTGAAGCGATTACAGTATTAAAACTCAAAAAAAATATTAGTATCAAGAAAAAATATCTCATAACAATTCCTCCCCCACCCGCCAAACATCCCCCGCTCCCATTGTTATGGCTAAGTCGTTTTCTTTTAGTATTGGTTTTAGATAATCAACGCATTTTTCTATGGTTGGAATATAGAGACCTTTATCACCCAAAAGTTTAACCAAATCCTTTGAGTGAACATTACCTTTATTTTCTCTGGCGCTTCCATAAATATCTAAAACTATTACTTTATCCGCCAATTTCAGACTTTCAGCAAAATCATTAAGAAGTGCCTCGGTTCTTGTGTAGGAATGCGGGTGAAAAATGCAGTAAATATTATTTTTAGGATACCTCTTTCGAAGAGCCTTTAAGCTCGCTGTAACCTCTGTTGGGTGATGCGCAAAATCATCGTAAATTATAGCGCCCTTGTATTTTCCTTTGTATTCCAACCTTCTTTTGGTTCCGGAAAATTCTTCTAAAGATTTTTTAATAATATCTGTTTTAATTCCTAAAGCATGTCCCAAGGCAATAACCGAGAGAGAGTTCATTATATTGTGCTCGCCCAAAACCTTTAACTTAAATTCACCTAGATTTTCTTGCTTGTAAAAAACGTAAAATTTGGAAAAATCTTTAGTATTATCATCGGATAGCTGAACACTAAAGTCAGCATTATTTTTCCCAAAACTTATAACTTTAGCCTTAATTCCAGAAACAACTTCGCGCACCTGCTTATCGTCAAAGTTAGCGATAACAATTGCATTTTCATCTAATTTTTTAACAAAATTTTTAAAGGCTTGTTTATACTCTTTTATAGTTGGAAAAAAATCAGGATGATCAAAATCAATATTATTTAAAATAACAATTTTAGGGCTATAGTGTTGTAATTTATTTTGATATTCATCGGCCTCCAGAACAAAATATTTACTATCATCAATAATTGTATTACATTTCCAGTTTATAACCTCGCTACCAACTAAAGCGGTTGGCTTCAACTTGGCTGACTCTAGTAACTCCCCCGCCATAGCGGTAATACTGGTTTTTCCATGAGTACCTGTAACGGCAATACCAAATTTTTCATTAAATAAATTTGCTAAAGCCTCCGGATAAGACAAGGTTTTCAACTTTGGCCCAGGCCACCCTCTCTTCCTTCGGAATTCACCTTGTCTTTTTTTGACTTCTTGCATCTCCGGGTTATCGTCTTTAAAAGCAGTTGAATGAACAACAAAATCTATATTATTTGGCAAATTTTCAGCTTTAAAATCAGGGAAAACTTTTATTCCGGCCTTAGCTAAAACAGAGCCAAAAAAATGGTCTCCGTTATCAGACCCCAACACTTCATACCCTAGTTTCTGATAAATTTGAGCCAAAGCGGATGTCCCCCCGCCCTCAATCCCAATAAAATATATTTTTTTCTTAATTTTCATAGTACTATTGTATCTTATTAAAAAAATAATTTCAATCACAATATAAAGTTTCTTGTTTTAAGTATTGACTTTTTATTATATATATAATAATATAACATGAATACAAAAATTCAAGCGAACATTACAACTCACAACTTTTACAGGAGGAAACAAAATGAAAAAAATGTTAACTGTGGCTAAATTTATAAATTTAACACAAGAAGATGTAGACCATTTGTCGAATATTTCTGGTTTAACAGTTGATGTTATCCCACTTAGAACCGGGCGGTATATGGCGAGTGTTGTCCATATACCTACAGAATTAGACAAAGAGGGTAAGGAATTATTTGCAGATTTTATCAGAGACTCTATTCGGTCTGATCACGAATAATTAATACTTGCTATCACAAAATCCACCGAAACGGAAAACGTTTGGTGGATTTTTCTATTTGGATATATTGTTTACGCCTTTAAATATTTTTTCATTGCTATAAAAGAAGAGATAGAGTTAATAAAAGCAACTGCTAAAAATTGAGCACCGAAGATATAAAAGAAGTTGTTTTTAAAGTATGATATTAGATCAAAGTCGTACTCTAAAAAATAGTTAAAATGAGGTTCTAAAAAGCTTAAAAGCGGATAAAAAATAGAGATTAAAATAAGGCAACTTGCTAAGGCGTAAAAAACCTCTTCGAATAAAAACGGCGCGCGAATAAACCAGTTGGTTGCTCCTACAAGCCTCATAATGGTTATTTCGTTGCGATGTGTGTAAATAGTGATCCTAACAGTGTTAAACACGATTAAAGCGGCTATAAAGCTAAATATAGCGATAATAATATACCCTATCTTCTTGATTCGGTCTTTTATAAGGGTAATTTTGCTTATAACAGCTTTATGGTCATCAAAGTCCTTTTTTTCAATTAAACTACTATACTCTTTTTTGTCTAACATTTTTAAAATTCCTGAATAATCTTCCATGTTATAAGCTTTTACAATCAATAAATTGCTAAAAGGATTTTCATCAAGCGAATCCACAGATGATAAAATCACCTCGTCCTCTTTATGGTATTCCTTAAAAAGAAGAGAGGCTTCTTCTTGGTTAATCAAAGTTACTTTTTCCACTTCCGGTAAATTTGACAGCTCTACCTTGGCGGCTAAAATTTTTGCTTCTTCTATATCTTTTTTAAAATAAATACTAACATCGATTTTATCTTCCACTGATTTTACGGCCTGATCTAAAACAACGTTTAAAGTAATCAAAGTACTAACTGAAAAAAGAGCCACTACTAACATAGTAACTGTCACAATAGCCAGCCAAAAATTACGATAAAAATTCTGAAAAGCAAATTTTATAATTCTAAAAAACATAAATGTTATATTACGTATCTCCCTCTCTCTTTATCACTTGATATTTTTCCTTCGGATAGAACAATTACTCTTTTTCTTAGAGAGTTAACCACATCTTTATTGTGGGTCACTAAAATTACAGTTGTTCCAAAGTTATTTATCCTTAAAAGTAAATCGATTATTTCCTTAGTATTAAGTGAGTCTAAATTACCGGTTGGCTCGTCAGCAATTAAAAGTTTTGGTCTGTGAATCAAAGATCTGGCAATTACCACGCGCTGACGTTCTCCACCGGAAAGTTGTTTGGGGTAACGGTCAAGTTTATCCTCCAGCCCAACTATCTCTAAAACTTTTGGCACAATCTCCTTTATTCTTTTTCGTTTTTCTCCGCAGACTTCAGCGGCAAAAGCAACATTTTCAAAGACTGTTTTTTGCGGTAAAAGTTTAAAGTCTTGAAAAACAACCCCAATCTGCCTTCTAAGTATTGGCTTGCGACTTTTACGAAGATGAGTAATGTCCCAACCGCCGATAATAACCTTGCCCTCAGTAGCCTGTTCTTCAGCAATTAAAAGTTTAACCATGGTACTTTTCCCGGCTCCGCTTTGTCCAACAATGGAAACAAACTCCTTTGGCTTAATGTGTAAGTTGATATCCTTTAAACCAACTATATCCTCTCCATAAGTTTTATTAACATTTTCAAATTTAACCATAATTATAGTCCTTTAAACATTGGCATTCCTGATTTAGTATCGATCGGCACATAAATTGTCCCGGCGCGATCTTTTAGCTCTCTAATATAGAGGTAATTTAAGTAATTGGAGGTTAGGCTTTCGTTAATAATTTTTTGCGCGTCTCTTTGTCCGGCGGCTTCAATTCTCTTTCTCTCCGCTTCTTTAGTTTCTTTTTGCAGAACAAATTCATACCTTTGCGCTTCTTGTTCTGCTGTTAATTTTTCCTGAATGGCGTTAGATAGCTTTGTTGGCAGATTTACATTTCTAAGCAATACCTCTTCAACAATAATCCCTCTTGGGTCAATGTCTTTTTTCAAGTTTTTTAGAATCTCGTCGGCTGCTTCTTCTCTTTTCTCTGAATAAATATCTTTGGCTTCATAGTTGGCAACAACTTCGCGAATTCCACTTCTAATACTTGGACGGATTATTTTTTCAACATATTTCAAGCCAACATTCTTAAAAACATCAGAGGCTTTTTCTTCCTCAAGATGATATAAAACAGTGATATCCAAATCAACTTCAAGCCCTTCTTTAGTCAAGGCTTTGATAGCATCGGCTGTTTTTACCTGTCCCTCACCTTTTATAATAGTCATTGTATACTCTTCTGTTCTAATACTCATTTTTGTCACAAGTGCTAAAGGATTCTTAAAGTGAAATCCGGAAGAAAATTCCTTTTCTTTAACTTTTCCAAACAAATGATAAACTCCGGTTGTTCCAGCCGGAATAATTACGATAGAAAAGAAAAGAGCAAACACCAAAACTACGATGAGAATAAAAATCCCTCCTCCTTTTTTAAAAACTTTTGGATCAAAATCAATATTTGGTTTCATATTGATTACATTGTCGTCATGCATATGTTTTTTAATTTGATTAATAATTATAGAAATAATAATAAAAGCAAAAATAAAAGGAAACACATTTTTCCCCAACGCAGAAAGTACTATCAAAAAAATAATACCCGGAAATAAAAATTTCTTAAACTGTTCTTCGGTTAGCATAGGTTAATAATAACATACTTCTTACAGGTATTCAAATTTTGTTTAAATGTTTATATGATTGAGTCCCCACTTTGCCAGTTTTTCGGTTTCGGTAAAGTAATCATCTTTGTTTTCGGAAAAGTTGCCAAGGGTTACTACTATTACTTCGTCGCCTGCTTCGTTTTTTACCCTCACCATCAAGCACTTTCCGGCTTCATCCAAGTAGCCGGTTTTTGCTCCCAGGATGTATAAATCACTATATAATAATTTATTTCTTGTTTTTATGGTGTGGGGTTCGCTGGTGTTTATGGTTGAAAAGGAATATTTTTTACTTGTAGTTGCCTCTAGGACTTTAAAGCTGTTGAAAACTTTTCTGCCTAGTTTGGCGATGTCTTTAGCGGTGCTAATATTTCTTGAATCTAGTCCGCTTGGTTCGGTAAAATTACTGTCGTTCATTCCCAATTCTTTGGCCTTTCGATTCATTACCTCTACAAAATCACGCCTTAAGAGTCCTGTGGAACGATACAGGGCGTAGGTGGCGTTGTTAGCTGAACCCAACAAAGAAGAGAAAAACAAATCTTTAACAGTCATTGTTTCACCTGGTTCAACGTACAAGTAAGACATTTCTTGCTTCGTAGCATAATCCATAACATCGTCGTCGGCTTTTATGTATGTCATAACTTGATTCCAGTCGGGTTTCAAGTCCAATACTGTTTTGGCTGTCATTAGCTTTGTAATGCTGGCTACCGGTAATTTTTTATTACTGTCTTTTTCATACAAAATTTCTCCTGTTTTATTGTTAATTACAATAACTGATTTGGCGTTAATTTCAAAACCTGGTGTTATTGCTTCTTTTTCAGAAACAATACTTTCCCCTAAAATTTCTGTTTTTTCGCTAATCAAGGTAACCGTTTGCTCGGTTTTTTCAAATGGTTTTACGCGAACATCACAAAGCCCCAAGCTTGGACTGGCGATTTTTTCAAAGGCAACTTTATCCAGGTCAATCACTCTGTTTGGAAATTTATCTCTTTCCGGTCCGTAGTCGTTAACCGTGACTATTACTGATTTTCCGTTGTCTAAATTTATTACTTCAAGCAAAGTTCCTTTTGGGTAGTCCGGACTGGCAGCACAGTCGCAATTTTTCCATTTATACCAACTGGCCGTTCCGGTCTCCATAGCGTTTTTGTCTTCAAAAACAGCCAAGCGCGCATAAGGCAAATGAAAATCAGCTCGCATTTTTTTCCTGCCTGTAATGTTATAAGACGGAACCTTTACCCAGGTACTATTTATTTGATTCCAATAATAAATACTTTTAAAACCGGTATAGTCGCTATCGTATTTCATTTCTATTATTAGCGGTTTTTGATCTTTAAAGGCGTCTTTATTTTTTATATCAAATTCATAAATGTGACTTATTATTTTTTTGTCCTTTGGGATTGGAAGAATTTTTTCCGGATCATAAAAATCTTTAAAAACAATCTGTGTTTCCTCTGATAATACCTCCGGGAATATCCCGACTCGAAATTTACCATCAAACTCATCAACTGTATAACCAGCCTTAAGGGTTTCAGCGCTTATATTTAAAGCCCTAACATCTAAACTGATATCTTGAGCCATCGATATATTAGCCCCTAAAATAAAAAAAGATAAAATTAATAGAAATATATATTTTTTCATAGGTTTGTTTAAGGCTTCTAGGCCCTATTCAGCAAAAAAATAATCCCACCAAAATCTTGGAAAAAATTCTTTTGTTTGTTCATTATTTTTTTTAGTAATTAGATTATTATTATTTTGATAATTTTTAAGATCGTTTTCCGGAACTATCGCTACTTTCTCTCCGTCTTTTTTTAACCCCAGTTTTTCTCTAGCTTCTTTTTCAACAAAAAAATTACTGTTAAAGTACTCGATTAGTTCCCCGAGTTCTTTATTGTCCTCCTCCAATCCTTCTATTTCTTTTTTTAAGGTTTCTAGATCGTAATCAGTTGTTTTATTTTCATTATTCTCCCTTAAAAAAGACATACTTAAAAGCATAGCCAAAATTATAACTATCGGAAAAAACCATCCGGAAAAAAATATTTTCTTAAAGATATTTTGCTTTTTTTTCATAATCTAAAACCCTATTAACTCGATTTCCTCTCTTAACTGTATATTGTAATTATCTCTGACTTGTTGTTTTATAAAACTAATAAGCATTATTACATGTTCGGCCGTGGCGTCTCCTATATTTAAAATAAAATTTGCATTTTTATCACTAATCATAGCTCCTCCTATTTTTTTCCCTTTTAAGCCCAGTTTATCTATCAGATAACCAGCCGGGATTTTATTGTAGGTTAGCTTATCTCCCGTCTCTTTCTTAAAATCCTCCAAAATTTTATTGTTTTCTACTATAGGATTTTTAAAAATACAGCCAGCGCTTGGGTATTGCGGAGTTGAGTTTCTGTTTCTCGCTCCAACTATTTTTTTTATTCTTTGCTCAATTAATTTTTTATCTCCTTTTTTAAGTTGTAGCTCAATAGACAGAATAGCACATTTTTTATTTTTTTTAAACATGCTATGACGATAAGAAAAATTCATATCTTTATTGTCAAAAGATTTTTTTTGGTTGCATTTTTTACCACATAAAGCGGTTATTTTAGTTACATTTTGAGACATCTCTCCGCCATAAGCCCCAGCATTTCCCCGAACAGCTCCACCAACCGTCCCAGGGATCCCAGCCGCCCACTCTAGCCCGGTCAAGCCGGCTTCGCCTGTTTTTTGCACTAATACTCCTAACTTTACTTGAGCGTCGGTTATTATTTTATCTCCTTCAATCTTAAAATCTCGTGACGGAACACCGTTTTGTTTTCTGATAACTACACCACTAAAACCTTTTTCTGAAACAAGTATATTACTTCCCCCGCCTAAAATAAGATAAGAAATATTAAATTTATTAGCTAACTCTATGGCCTTCATAAAATCATCTGGATCTTTGGCAACATAAAAATAACGAGCCGGACCACCTATTTTAAAGGTGGTGTAAGGCGCTAAAATCTCATTTTCTCGCAAATCACCGTTTAATTCTTGTCTTAGTTGTCTAAAAATTTCATCTGGCATATAATATAATTAAATTCTAACATTTTATCCATAAAAATACAATAGAAAAATCATCTAAACTAAACATATGAATTTACAAAAATATATTGCCTCCTGCGGTGTTTGCTCGCGTCGGGGTGCAGAAAAATTAATTATTAAAGGACAAATTACAATTAACAATAAAATAGCTAGGGTAACCGACCGAGTTCAAGAAAATGATACTGTAAAATTAAATAACAAGCTAATAAAACCGATAGATAAAAAAGTTTATATTATGTTAAATAAACCTGTCGGCTATACTTGCACAACCAAAACTTTTAAAGATGAAAAAAATATCTTTGAATTAATAAAATTAAAAGAAAGGCTTTTTACGGTTGGTCGACTAGATAAAGATAGTTCCGGGCTTTTAATTTTAACTAACGATGGTGATTTAACATTAAAATTAACCCATCCGAAATACAGGCATGAAAAAGAATATGAAGTTTTAGTTGATAAAAAAATAACAATAAAGAATATTGAAGAGCTTAAAAGAGGCGTGTTTATAAAAGATGAAAATAAAAATCAAAGTATAAAAGTAAAAGCGAAATCAATTAAAAAACAAGGTGACAATAAAATTTCCCTGATCATTGCAGAAGGTAAAAAAAGGCAAGTTCGCCAAATGCTCAGTGCTGCAGGATTAAGGGTTGTAAAATTAAAAAGAACCAGAGTTTCCAGTCTTTTACTCGGTGATTTACCAGAAGGAAAATCACGAGATTTAACAGATAGAGAAATTAAATCTTTAAATTAGCATCTGCTTTTAATTTTTTCCAATCATCTGAAAATCCGTTTATATATCGATAATATCCGGCAATACCGATCATAGCGGCGTTGTCAGTGGATAAATTAGAAGCTGGAATTAAAAATTGAGAATTTGGAATATTTTTTTTAACAGCCTTCTCTAATTGATTTTGAAGCGTTTTATTAGCTGAAACTCCGCCACCCAGCATAATTGTTTTTACTTTATATTCCTTGGCAGCTTTAATTGTTTTTTTAATCAGAACTTTAAAAGCAGCCTCCTGAAAAGATGCAGCCATTTTATTTTTAAAAGCTTTTGTAAGCTTTTTTTGTTTTTTGGTTTCGTACATTACAGCAGTTTTCAAGCCGGAGAAACTAAAATCATAGTCATTACTATTTATCATCGGACTTGGCAAATCAATTAATCCCCCCTTATATTCTTTAGCCATTTCCTCAATAATAGGTCCGCCCGGATAACCCAGATTTAATAACCTAGCAACTTTATCAAAAGCCTCTCCAACAGCATCGTCTCGAGTTTCACCAATAATTTGATATTTAAAATGATCCTTCATTAAAATTAAACTGGTATGCCCCCCGGATACAACAAGGGATAATATTGGAAAATTAATCGACTTTCGACTTTCGACTTTCGACTTTCGACTCATTATCCAATTAGCATAGATATGTCCCTCAATATGATTAACACCAATAATCGGCTTCTGCCATAAAAAAGCAAGGTTTTTAGCCGTCTCAACACCAATTAAAAGCGCCGGGATAAGCCCTGGTCCTTTCGTGACAGCCACTAAATCAATTTGTTTAGGTGTAACTTTAGCTTTTTTAAAAGCCTTTTCAATACAAAAATTGATATTTTCCAAATGCAATCTAGCCGCCAAATTAGGCACCACCCCACCAAACTCGGCGTGTTTTTTAACTTGTGACGAAACAATATTGGCCAAAATTTCAAAACTAGGGGTTTTTTTACCTCTAGTTTTGATTATTGCTATTGAGGTATCGTCACAACTTGTTTCTATGGAAAAAATTATCATAGCTATTATTAAGGATTCGTAGTTACCATAGGAGAGGTATGGGTAGTTCTATTTCCCGCCCTGTCGTAAATAACAAGTCTATACCAATAATTATAGTTACCAGATGGACTTGGCGCGGGTGGTGCCTCAGATTGATGGCCGTGATATTCATATTCATTTGTAGTAAAGGTTTTTCTAAGGCTAACTACCTCATTCCAACCGACGGCAACTGGCGGTGATCCAGTTGGTCCATTACCATCAAATGCTCTTTCGATCATTATATAGTCCAAATATGATCCTCCAGCATCGCTAACATCAAATGTAATGTCAACATTTTCTAAAGTAATCCAAATATCAAAAGTTTCTATAACTGCCTTAGTTATATCTAGGGCAAGACAATCATTATCAGTATCGGTAAAGCAACCACTTGGACAACAACTATTTCCTGCTTGGCAGCCACAATCAGGGTCCTCGCTAATTGTACAGTTAGCTGGACAAGTGCTATTACAACCATCGGGAATACAAGCCGGAGCACAATCAGGATCAGCAGCATCAACTGGTCCATCACAGTCATTGTCTATTCCATCAGAACAATTTGTTTCAGTGGCTGTGCAAAAAGATACGACTACCTTAACAAAACTAGATTCTTTTGTATTGCTTGCTTGGTCTGTAACACGTATTTTATACCACCAAGTTCCATCACCCGGTTGATCAATTTTATTGGTCTCAACATGATTACCTGTGTTTAAATTTATAACATTAAGACTAGGTAGATTGATCCACGTTCCAGGGTTATTAGCAACATCTGGAGCACGATAAACATCAATTCTATCAAGCTGTGATCCGCTATTATCGGTAACATTCCAAAGTATTTTAACATCAGCCCCATTAACCGTAGCAGCAAATGATCCTATTGTTGGCGAAGTATCACAATCAGGGTCAGCAGCATCAACTGGTCCATCACAGTCATTATCAATTCCATCAAAACAATCAGATTCAGCGACTGTGCAATTATTAATTTTAATAGGCCCGAATGATGGATTTCCATTAGATATTCCAGTTGTGCAATCTTTATTACTCTCAGTTGTACAATTACCAGCCTGATCAATGGCATGGAGACCATACCACCATATACCAACAGGAGTATTGTATGAAATATTTTGAGAATATGATGTAGCAGTTGTATTTCTTCTTAAGCTAACGTTTTCTGACCAAGCTCCAGGAGTCCCGCCACTATCAGGTGCCATCCAAATTTCAACTCTATTTAATCCACCAGCGTCAGTTACTACATAACTAACCGATGTTAAATTTGCGTTAAATGGATTTACTACTGGGTTAGTTGTGTCTGGTACTACACAATCACTATCATTAGAACTATTGCAACCACCTGGACAACAACTATTGCCTCCTTGGCAGCCACAATCAGGGTCTTGGGCTATTGTACAGTTAGTTGGACAATTACCGTTACAACCATCTGGACTACAAGGTACCACACAATCACTATCATTAGAACTATTGCAACCACCTGGACAACAACTATTGCCTCCTTGGCAGCCACAATCAGGGTCTTCACTAACTGTACAGTTAGCTGGACAAATACTATTACAACCATCGGGAGTACAAGACGGGGTACCACAATCAAAATCAACGCTATCTATATAGGTATCGCAGTCGTTATCTATTCCGTCAGAGCAATTAGTCTCACTAGACATGCATTCCTTAACTGCTGGTAGTGCATATCCAGTGTTTCCTATATAATTAACAGCTTGGAGAAAAAACAGAGCGCCACCAGATGGAATTGTATATGGGATGTCTGCATTATATGAATAAATATTTTGATTAGCGGTAAAGGTTTTTGTAAGATTGGTTATTTCAGACCAAGCAGCTTCATCAAAAATAGACGGATTACCATTAATGTCATCGCTTGTTTTAAGTAACACATCCTTTAGTGGTGAACCACCTGGAGCTATGATTGAATAGCTAAGAGGGGAAACACTAAGCCATGTTACTTTTGGCGTACAATCAACTAGATCAACAGCATCAATTGCATCGTCACAGTCATCATCTATTCCATTATCACAAATTTCAACGTCTGTTGGAAGGCAATCGCAATTATCTTTATCATCTAAGTCAAGAAGTCCATCACAATCGTCATCTCTCCCATTATTACAATAAAGCTCATAAGTTGACCACATAAAACAACCAGGAATAGGTCCAGGTAAAGTTATATCGTCGTATTCAATTCTTATGTTACCAGCGTGATCATCAACTTCTAGTTTATACCACCAAGTACCATCGCCTGGTTGCTCAATTACTTCATCAAGAGAAAGATAATTATCTGTATTTAAATTATTTATGTTATAAAAATTAGTCCAATCTAGAACGCTATCAATAGTTCCATCAGCACCTGCCATGCCGCGAGAAAGTTTAAAACTAGACAAATGTGATCCGCCCCTATCGAAAAGCTGCCAGCGTAAGCTAACTTCGTCTCGTTCTCCTTCAACAAGTATAGCATTAAGAAATACTATCTCTGGTAGAAAATCATCTAAAAAATAGCAATTAGGATCATTTAAGTCAATTAATCCATCACAGTCGTTGTCGTAACCATCAGAACAATTAAGAGGTTCTGTGAAGCAAATTCCCTCGGGGCAAGTTGCCCCCTCATTATTTGAGCAGTTAATGTACTCCACTGGGCTTAAAGGTGGGTTACCATTAGATGCTCCAGTTGTACAGTCTTCATTTTTTTCTGTAACACAGTTGCCATCTTGATCAATAACATGAAGACCATACCAAAAATGACCATCTGGTATTATGTACGGGATATGTTCTATATAATAATCTAAATCTGCCAGAGTTATATCTCTGCGCATATTTTCTAATTCTTTCCAAGCTCCTGGAGTCCCGTTATTGTCTGGTGCTATCCAAATCTCAACTCTGGACAGATGAGATCCACCAGAATCAGTTACAGTATAATCAATAGAAGAAATACTAAATGAACTTACTGACGGCAGGGTTGAGTCCACTCCTACAAAACAGTCACTATCAACTCCATCAACATCTCCATCACAGTCATTATCAACTCCATCAAAACAATCTATTTCAGTGGTTGAGCAACCATTTAAAAAATTAAGTGTATCAATTTTTACCTGATCTGCATTATGTCCGGGGGTAGTACTGTCTGCAAAATTATGATCAAAACCAGAATACCATATATTTTGAACATTAAAACCATTATTTGCCATATCAACATAAAATGGTAATGCTTGTAATGCAAAATTAACATAAGTATCAGTATCAGAATATATCATTAAATAGTTTGTTGATATAGCCGGATTAGCAGAATATAAATAGGTACGAGGACTAGCAGCTATTCTCCTGTCTATTGAACTAGACTCTGGCCGCAAGAAAGCATCGTCAAATTGCCATTGAACAGGCCCTGGTAAAATATCACAAGTGTCCCCTGTAGCGCTAAAGTCAATTGTTTCAAAGTCAGTTGGACCAGCTATAGAAACAATTTTTTCAATAGTTGGGGAAGGAGTTGTATTACAACAAGAAGGGTCTCGGTAGATATCTTGATTTAAGCTATAAAGAAGAGCTAGGTGTCCACCAGCAGAATATCCACCCATATACAATCTACTTAAATCAAGGCTATATGTTCCAGAATTTACATTTATCCACCTGAGAGCACAATCAATATCATGTAATTGAGACGGATAAACATATCCATCTTTAGCAAGTCCATAATTAAGTGAAATTACAGCATAGCCATTATCTCGTAAATAAGTTATTATATCTGATTGATCAGTTTTATCACCTAGACACCAGCCACCACCATGAATATAAACAAACACAGGAAAATTTGATCCAGTTGACGGAGTGTAAATATCTAAATATCCATCACTATGATGGGGATTAATTGGATTAGACGGATTATTTAGGTCAATGGAATAACAATTAACATTAGTGGCGTTAGCTATTATATTCATTTGTATTGCCCCTGGTGGTGGCTCTGATACATCAGTTCCTAGTTGGTCAGTTGCGTGCATGCCATACCAAAAAGTACCATTGCCAGGCGTATCTGTTACTGTAGCTATATGACTAGTTGCATTTATATTTTCTACACTGATATTTTTAATTTCTACCCAGTTCCCATCGGGTGCCCCGCCACTATCTAGAGACCTATAAACTGTGATTTTATCAAGTAAAGATCCACCTGATTGAATAACATCCCAGGAAATATTAATATCAACATTATTAGTATCCCTAGTAACATTAAAAGAATTTATTACTGGTGTAGTAAAACAGTCGTTATCATTAGCTCCATTACAACCAATTCCACAACAACTATTACTATCCTGACATCCGCAATCTGGGTCCTGTGCAACGGTACAACTAATTGGACAAGTACTATTACAGCCATCTGGGATACAAGGTACGCCTCCTAAAATTAGCATAGCTGAATCACTAGACCAAGTTTCATTACCATCATTATCATATACCCTAACTCTATACCAATAATTGTAGTTACCCGCAGCGTTTTGGCCGGGCGTATCAATAGTTGACCCAGAATGATTATCTAAACCACCACTAACTATTTGTTCAAGACTAGTTACTTCGTTCCATGGAGATTTTGTGCCGCCACCGTCTTGGTCAAACGCTCTCCAAATTTCGACACGATTTAAATGAGAGCCACCGGCATCACTGACATTCCAAAAAATATCAGCATCATTTCCGTTGGCGGTAGCGTTAAATAAATTAACGACTGGGGGGATAGATTCTACTGCGGTATTATCTTTAATGCAACGAATAGAAAAACCAGTTGTTTTAGCACCGTCACGGCGTTCAACCGTAGAAACAGTGGAATGTAAATTTCGATACCAAGAAATATCGCTTAGAGACTCCGATGAAGACCAAAAAAGTGCACTTGAATCATCACTTGAAAAAAGGTCAGCGGGGTGGCGGTAGCCAGTAGGGAAACCTGAAAATTTATCAGATGCTACTGTTTTTAATTCTGTCCCAGCTGGATCACATTGCCATCCTATTCCGGATTCACAACCGACTCCGCCATAAAATTCCACCAGGGTTTTATATTCTGTGTCGCTTGGTATATGCCAACCAGGTGGACAGATTCCTTGATTAGGTTCTGCTGGTTGGCAATCTGATGAATTACAGCTTGAAGTAAGTTGGTTTGCCTCGGCCCAGGTATATAAACCGCCGTAGGTATCACAGTTTCCTCCGGGTGAATCATCATTATCATAGCACCATTTTTGGACTGTATCTGGATCTCCTATGGTTGGTGCAGGGTCACTCGGCATAGTTGCAACACTGGCAAGCATAGTTCCTACATTTAAATTTTCTCTAAACCAACATTGGGTGTCTATTTCTACTAAGTCGTAAGTTTCTCCGCCGTAGATTATATTACTATCGCCTTCGCAGGGACCTAGAGGTGCTGGAGCACAGTCATTATCGTTACCAGAATCACAACCACCTGGACAGCAACCATCACCATCTTGGCAGTTTGTAACTTGAGCATTAGAGCAACTTGCTGAACAACTTCCTGGGTTATTGCAGGTATCTGTTGTACAGCTGTCACTGTCGTTGCATTCGCTATTGTTAGAGCAGGTAGGAACTTGACAGCTGCCAGAGCAACAATTTTCACTGCCCGAACAGGTTCCACAGCTTCCTCCGCAGCCATCGTCTCCACACTCTGCGCCATTACAATCGGGTACGCATGCAAATTCACAAAATCCGTTGACGCAGGTTGTTCCGCCTGTACAAATTCCGCAGACTCCACCGCAGCCATCGTCTCCGCATTGTTTTTCTCCGCCGACCGGGGCATTAACTGAGTTGTTACAACGATAGTTGTTGAAGGTTTCCCAGTTGTTTGGTTCAAACACCGGAATAGTTCCATCGTCAAAGACATTGGTAATATGATAAGAGTGTTGATTCCAAATACTGCGGGTGTCTACCCAGGTAAACTCTGTACTAGCATTCCCAAATACCCTTATTCCTGTATTAGACCCATGAACATAATCATTAGCTGCTAAAACTATCTCTGCTTCATTGTCATTATCAACATCAACAATAACAGGGTATTCATTAAGAGTTCCGGATCCATTGGGAATTTGTGATAATATTGTTCCATCAGAGCCATTGTAGACTCTAAAATTATACTCATCATTATATAAAATCTCTGCCTGACCATCGTTATTAAAATCAAAAACAGATGAGCCGGTAGATCTACTTGAAGCATCAACGGTCGGACTAGACCACTTTAATGTTCCATCTGCCTCTAAAACAACGTAAATACTTGCACCGGCTACCCCTATCTCTGGCTCTGGATCGGTATCAAAATTAGCTACTACCGGTGGTCCGCCGCCCTCAACTCCAGACACAGTTGCTGCCCACTTAAAGGTAAAATCATTTTCAAAAGCTCTAATAACTCCTCCAACAACAGTTATAATTTCTGGTAAAGGTTCGCTATCTAAATTCGCAACTGCTACGAATCCGTTAGGATAAGTTCCACAAACATCATATAAAATAGTTCCATCATAACTATAGGCCTGGCAGCCACTTAGAACCTCAGGTCTGCCCGACATATCTAAATTAGCAACTGCTCCTCCGCCTCCGATCCAACGAGATGTACCATCATTATTTAATACTGAAGCACTGCCTATAATCTCCGGTGTGCCATCACCGTCTAAATCTGCTATCATAGGACGTCTTCCTGCCGAAGTTATGCTTTGCCATTTAAATGTTCCATTGTGTTCAAGAGCAACAAAGGTACCATCTGATTCTCGGACTATTACTTCGGGGTATGAATCATTATCAATATCACCAACAGCTATTTCCCTTCCTGCTGTTGTCCCATTGTAATCAAAGTAAGAAGAACCATCATTACCGTGAATAGCCCTTAGTATAAGGTTAGCATTATAGCCGCTACCGGTATATGTATTAAAAAGTATCTCCGGCATTCCATCTAAATCCAAATCAGCCACCATCGGAGTCATCATTACTTGGTTGTAGGTAGGATTTGTTGCCCCACTCCCGTCCCAGTTCCATTCTTCTGTCATTTCAAAGTTCCCTGGCGTAAGCGATATTGAACAATCAGGCACACAACAAACATCATCTTCGTCAATATCCCAATCACAATCATTATCTATTCCATCGCAGATCTCTGGTTGAGGTGTTTGCGGTGTAGGGGCATCACAGATAGGGTCTGCGGTTAAGTCATTTGGATCGCAGATATATATGCCTGTTTCTGCGCAGGAACCAATTCCAACGGTACAGGGACCTCCTGGGTTTGGCTCAACTCCATCGCAGTCATTATCGATTCCATCTCCGCAGATCTCATCTTCTCCGGGATTAATATCGGGGTTAGTGTCGTCACAGTCATCTCCTCCACAAATTGGGTTGGCATGCCCATCTCCATCAAGGTCTTCACA
>JABIDK010000018.1 GCA_018651725.1 Candidatus Falkowiibacteriota bacterium
CATGCTAAGGTGTCGATGCTGATTAGTGAGCAAGGTATTATCAAAAGTTTTCCTTGGTTGCAACAAACTTCTTTAAAAGAAAATTATACCGACCATCATTTTTTGTATCATTTATTTTTAATTCCTTTTGTTAAATTTTCTGACCCTTTAGTTGGAGTTAAATTTGCTCAAGCGCTTCTCAGCGCTTTTTTTATTTTAGTTTTTTACTGGTTTTTGAAAAAGGAAAAAATTAAACTCCCAATATTTTGGGTAATATTACTTTTAACAAATTCCCCTTTTCTTTTTCGTATTTCTCTTGTTAAAGCTAACGCTTTATCCTTGATATTTTTATTTTTAGGTTTATATTTTATTTTTAATAAAAAATATTTATTGCTTTTTATTTCAAGTTATTTATTTGTTTTATCTTACGGAGGTTGGCCGCTCTTGGGTTTTTTCGCGTTGATATATTTACTAGCTCAAAAAATTCAAGAAAGGATAAATACACAAACTTTTTATAAAAGAATTATTTTTAAATTAAATTTTTTAAAAAATTATTTTGAAAAACAAGAAAAAAAGAAAATATTTTTTGCTTGTTTTTTAGGTCTTACAACAGGACTTATTGTAAACCCTTATTTTCCAGAAAATTTATATTTTTATTTAGAACAAACTATTAAAATTGGGATTATAAATTATGGAGATAAAATTAATGTAGGCGGGGAGTGGTATGCTTATGAATTTTTGGATTTATTTAAAGATAGCGGAATTGTTTTAATAATTTATTTTATTGCTATTGTTTTATTTTTAGTCTCATTTAAAAAACAAAACTTAAAGAGCGGCACTCTTTTTTTAATAAGTTTATTTTTTCTTGCGATTACATTTAAATCAAGAAGATATGTTGAATACTTTATTCCGTTTTCTGTTCTGTTTGGAGCATTTTCTTTAGCCCTATCTTTGCATGATAAAGAAATACGAAATACATTTTTTTGGTTTAGGAAAAAAAGAAAAAGAACAATAGCTGTCCTCAGTGTTTTAATTTTGTTTGCTGGATTTTCAGAAGTTATTTTTATTAAAGATATAGCAAAAACTAAAAATGACCTTGCTAACGGCTCAAACTTGAGTTTGTACAAAGGAGCTTCTGAATTTATAAAAAATAATTCTTCACAAGGAGCAGTTATTTTTCATGCTGACTGGGATGATTTCCCAAGTCTTTTTTATCATAATTCTCATAATTATTATCTGGTCGGCCTTGATCCAACTTTTATGTATAGTTATAACCCGGACTTGTATAATGAATGGGCCAGCATCACTCTTGGCGAAGATAATATTGACTTGCATAATAAAATCAAAAATCACTTTAAGGCTGATTTTGTATTTTTAGACTCAGGGCATTTAAGTTTTAACCAAAATTTGGCGATAAACAAAAATTTTAAGCTAGTTTACAGTGATCACGAAGCTAAAGTTTATAAAGTGAGGTAGACCTGTCGTGTAATAAGGGTTTACAAAAATGTAAATAAAACATATTATGTAAGTATAATTAATAAATAAATTTTTATGAAAAAACGTTTAATTACCGGTTTTAAGCCGACTGGAGATATTCATATTGGTAATTATTTAGGGGTGCTTAAATCTTTAAAAGATTATGAGAAAGATTATGAAACTTTTATTTTTATCCCTGATTATCATGCTTTAACCAGTGTAAAAGATGCTGATAAATTAGCACATCTGACAATGGAGGTGGCAAAAACTTTACTTGCTATTGGGCTTGATTCCAAAAAAACAATTATTTTCAAACAATCAGATGTGCCGGAGGTTTGTGAGCTCACCTGGATTTTTAATTGTTTAATGCAAATGCCTGCCCTTGAAAGAGCCCATGCTTATAAAGACGCTGTTGCAAAAAATAAAGACGTTAACGTTGGATTATTTGATTATCCGGTTTTGATGGCCTCAGATATTTTGATTTATAATTCCAATATTGTGCCGGTTGGCAAAGATCAAAAACAGCATGTAGAAATCGCTCGTGATATTGCTCAGAAATTTAATAATCAGTATGGAGAAATTTTTATTTTGCCACAAGAAATTATTCAAGAAGAAGTGGAAACAATAACCGGTTTAGATGGTCAAAAAATGAGTAAAAGTTATAATAATGTAATCGGACTTTTTGATAGTGAAGAAGTGACTACTAAAAAAGTAATGTCAATTGTTACCGACTCCCTTAGGCCGGAAGATAAAAAAGATCCGAAAAAGTGTAATATTTTTGCCTTGCATAAACATTTTTCTAAAGACAGTTTGTTAAAAATTGAAAAAAAATATCAAGAAGGTGGAATGGGATATAAAGAATCAAAAGAAATTTTAGCCGAAAATATAAATAAAGAACTAAGAGAAATAAGAGAAAAGAAAAAGGAGCTAGATAAAAATGAAAAATATGTTAAGAAAGTTTTAAAAAGCGGAGCAAAAAAAGCTAGAAAAGTGGCAACAGTAAAAATAGAAGAAGTAAGGAAGAGGGTAGGATTGACAAATTAATCTTTTAGTTTTATGACAGTTTGTTATTTTGGTTTTTATAATCGTGAGTACAGCAGAAATAGAATTTTGATCAAAGGATTAAAGCAAAATAATGTTAAAGTCATAGAGTGCCAGACTCGGCTTAAAGGAATTGCTAAGTATTTTGATTTAATTAAAAAACATCGGTGTATAAAAAAAGAGTACGATGTAATGATAGTAGGTTTTCCCGGTTATCAAGCTGTTGTTTTAGCTAGATTTTTAACAAGAAAAAAAATAATATTTGACGCTTTTACATCACTTTACGATTCTTTGATTCTGGACAGAAAAGAATCAAACAAAGTTAGTGCAAAAGCGTTTTATTATTGGTTAATTGATTTTGTTTCTTGTAAATTAGCAAATAAAATTTTGCTTGATACATATTCTCATATTGATTATTTTATTAAGACATTCAAGTTAAAAAGAAATAAATTTGAAAGAATTTTGGTTGGATCTGATGACGAAATAATAAAACCAAAAAAAGTTGTTAATAGTCATAATAAATTTTTAGTTCATTTTCACGGAAAATTCATACCCTTGCAGGGCGTTGAAAAAATCGTGAAAGCAGCAAAATTACTTGAAAAATATGATGTAGAATTTAATATTATTGGAAAAGGGCAGACCTATAAAAAAATTAGAAAGTTAGCTCAAGATTTAAGTGTAAACAATATTAATTTCATTGATTATGTTCCTTATGAAAAATTATCAGAGTATATGAGCAAGGCGGATGTTTGTTTGGGTATTTTTGGTAATACTGATAAGGCAAAAAGAGTAATACCAAATAAGCTTTATGAAGCATTGGCGTCCGGTTGTCCTGTAATAACTATGGAAACATTGGCCGCTAAAGAGATATTAGAAAATAAGAAAAATGTTTTATTTTGTAAAAATAATAGTTCTGGGGATTTGGCAAATAAAATTTTAGAGTTAAAAAATAATAACGATTTAAGAGATAAGGTAGCAACCAATGGTTATAATTTATTTAAAAATAACTTCACGCCTAAAATTTTAGGTAGAAAATTAAAGTTAGTTATTGAAAATTTATGAAATTGATTTATGTAGCAAATAATCGATTGCCAACAGAAAAAGCGCACGGAATTCAGATTGCCAAGATGTGCGAGGCTTTTGTTTTACAAAATATAGATTTGGAGCTTTTGTGTCCAAATAGAAAAAATCATATTAACGATGATTTTTTTGAATATTATAATTTAAAAAATAAATTTAAATTAACTAAATTAAAATCTTGGGACTTGGTTGGCAAAATTCCGCGGCTGGGATTTAGGGTTCAAAGTTTAACTTTTGCGATTAATACTTTTTTTTATTTAAGAAAATATAAAGGTATAGTTTATTCGCGCGATCAGTTTTCTGCCTTGATTTTATCTTTTAATAAAAATTTAAAAGTAGTTTTTGAAATTCATTCTTTGCCTGAAGAAATAAAATTTTACCATAAGTTTTTTTTAAAGAAAGTTTATAAATTTGTGGCTATCAGCAATGGTTTAAAAAAAGATTTAGTTAAATTGGGTGTTTTGGAAAATAAAATTTTAGTTGCTCCGGACGGAGTAGATTTGAAAGAGTTTGGAAATATAAATGAGTCAAAAGAAAATTTAA
>JABIDK010000019.1 GCA_018651725.1 Candidatus Falkowiibacteriota bacterium
CGATCGAACTGATGACCGTGAATAGCTATAAATTTTTTATTGTTAGAGCGCCAAACATATTTACTGTAAACTTTTACTCCTAATAGACTAGCCAAAGGACCAACCGGACCGTCGTGATTGCCGTTGACCCAAATCACCTTTCTTTTTCTGGAAATTTCTCGAAGACGCGATAAAACATTCCAATGTTCACTATGCAATCTTTTAAAATTAAAGCTATCAAAAATATCTCCATTCAAAATCAATTTCTCAAACTCATATTTTTCTACAGCCTCCAACATCTTTTTCGGACGACTCAAATCAAGCCCCAAATGAATATCAGAAACTATTAAAGTATCAATTTTAATTTTATTGGACATAAAAAATTAAAAAGTATATGCTCTGTTGGTTAGACAGCGCTTAAACCTATTTAGCTTAATTATTTTTTTGGTTTTAAGATTAAATCTCTCCTAAATCTATATACCGGATGCGTTTTATCAACATAAAAATCTTCTACCCAAAAATATGGAGTTAAAAATTCATATACTTCACCCATTGGTGGGTCAACTTCCACATAACTCTTATAAACTTCTTTTTCAATGTCTTTCGGGTCAAACCATATCTTTTTCATAGTTTCCATGGAAACTTTATTTTTCTTGGCGTAAATCTTAAATTTATTCCTAATTTTATCTAATTCTATGCCTCTTAATTCCCAATTATAACAATCTTCACCTAAGCACATTTGATAGAACACATCAACCTTATTTTTAAAGCTACTAAAATATTTTTTATCATTTTTATATTTTTTAAATACTTCTTTTATAGTTAATGTTTTGTCAAAATTCATCGTAATGTTACTAAAGAAAAAAAGTCCGTCTTTTTTTAATATTTTAGAGATATCTTTAATATTCTTATCCCAAAGCTTAATTAAAACATTGCAGTGCATTTCATCGGCAAAAATAACGTCAAACTCATCTTCCTTAAAATATCCCGAAACATCCTCCCACTTACCTTGAACAAATTTCTCCTTGTAAGGTTTCTGTTTCATTAGCTTAATCATTCCGTGATACATTGCATCATTGAAGTCAAATAACGTAACTGGTAATTTTAGTTTTGAGCATAAATCTCTTGTTTCAGGAGTACAGCCAAAAATTAATATTTTAGCCTTTGGTTTTTTAGTCAAATATTGCTTTAAATATTTTTTATAAAAAGCAATTTGTTTTAAATTAGGCCTCCAAGGATAACTCAATCCTCCCCACAAATCAGCGTATTTATCCCATTCGGGATTATAGATTTTTTCTTTTTTAGACATAGGAAATATTTTATAATTTCTACAATGCTCAAATTAATTATCGATTTTATTCTACTGGTAAATTTTACCGGCTTTATAATTTTTAATAACTAACTCAGTTCCCTCAAACATTTTATTGGGCAAATCATTAAAATTAAACCATTTCCATTCTTTACATTTATTTGGTTCCATTACTTTTGGACTACCCCATTATATTTTGCTTTAATCCCGATATTTAAATAATGTTTATTATCAGTTTTTATATATCTTAATTCATCGGCAACTGAAATTAATTCAAACTCATCAACATCTAATCCCGCTTCTTCTTTAGTTTCTCTATCTAGCTGTTTCAAAGATAGTCTCCCCAAAATCTAAATGCCCACCAGAAAAACACCATTCACCCTCACCATGAGAGCCACATCTAAGACCCAAAAGAACTTCATCTTTATCATTTTGAATTAACACGCCCACACCAACACGTGGTATTAATTTTTCTTTGTTCATATTTTTCAGTGAATAATTTAACTTGCTCGGAGACAGGGATTCGAACCCCGATACCCAGGACCAGAACCTGGTGTCCTACCATTAGACGATCTCCGAAAAATCTGCTCCTTCTACCACTCACCATCTCCAGCAGAGAAGAGTAAGGATTGTTTTTGCAACATAACGGAGCTTTAGCTACAAATTAGTTAATTTTTTAGCAAAACAGCACGTTCACATCCCCACTCCTCAGAAGAGAGAAATAAATATTGTTTTTGTGACATAACGAAGCTTTAGCTACAAATTAAATAATTTTGTAGTAAAACCATACTGTTCGAGGAGCTTGCGACGAGTTTATGGTTTTATGTTAAGCAAAATTATTATAATTTGTCTAAAGCGAAGCTTCAGTCACAAAAACAATATTTATTTTTCCACATCTTCCCCAAAAACCTCATTAATCGAATCCAAAATCTCCCCATTACTCGCCTCATCTTTTTTAATCTCCAGCGTGGTATCCAAAATAGGATTTAACAAGACTTGAGTTCCAATATTATCGCTGATAATATCTTCAATAATTTTTCTGTTTTTTATGTCTTGCATTTTTTTCTGGTGAAATTCAAATTTAAAAGCAATAGTTAACTGACCATTAGAAAAAGATCTTAACTTACCGGTTTGCAACATAGAAGACAAAGAATTGTTATGCTTTCTGGCGTTTTCTATAACCCTGGACCAAATAAATTCAATGTCCTGTAATTTTACATCTGATTGACTTTTATTATCTTGTTTATCAACCGACAAAGGTGGTTTATTTTCATTCTGACTCGATGACTTAACAGCCTGCTGACTTTTTGATTCACCTGCGCATATCTCCACTATCGCCATTTCAAGAGGTAGCTGCGTAATTTTAGAACTTTTAATTTCAAGTAATCTTTTATTTAATATTTCAATAATTTTAAAAATTTGCTCTCCACTAAAAACTTTAGTGAAATTAATAATTTTTTCATTACTCTTATC
The DNA here is from genome assembly GCA_018651725.1 of Candidatus Falkowiibacteriota bacterium. Lineage (GTDB taxonomy): Bacteria > Patescibacteriota > Patescibacteriia > JAACEG01 > JAACEG01 > JABIDK01. Next base: position 2,762 of record JABIDK010000019.1, read on the forward strand.
GTCAAATTCTCTGGTAAACCCTTGAAGTTCGGGATTAATTTTCAACAGCAAAATTTTTCTAAAAAGCTCAATAAGATGCTCTGTTAATTTACTCAAATCAACTCCATCAGTAAGTGAATTATTAACAAGTTCTATCGCGCCCTTAGTGTCTTTTCCTGCAATAAAATCAGTTAAAGAAAAAACTAGGTTCAAAGAAGAGTGCGGGATAACAATTTCCGCTTGCTCCTTGCTTATCTCTTTTTCTCCTAAAGATAAAACTTGCCCTAGTAAACTTTCGGCGTCCCGAAGGCATCCCTCTGAATTATAGGCGATATTATCCAAAACTTCTTTGTCTATTTTTACCTCTTCTTGTTTACTTATTTTTTCCAATCGCTTTACTACCTCGGATATTGGAATTCTTTTAAAATCAAAACTCTCACAACGAGAAATTATAGTCTCAGGAACTTTATAAATCTCCGTTGTTGCCAATACAAAAACAACATTTGGAGGGGGCTCCTCTAGCGTTTTTAAGAGAGCGTTAAAAGCCGAAGTTGAAAGCATATGAACTTCGTCAATAATAAAAATTTTATGCTTTTTCGATGATATCGCAGTTCTTGATACGGCAATAATATTTTCCCTGACATTTTGAACACCTGTGTGAGAAGCAGCGTCAACTTCTATAATATTAAGATCACTCCCCTTGTCGATAGAGTCACAACTTAAACATTTATTACACGGCTCAAAATCTCCTTCTTTTCTATTCTCGCAATTTAAAGATTTTGCCAGAATTCTTGCCAGGGTTGTCTTTCCAACCCCTCGTGGACCGGTAAATAAAAAAGCATGGGCCGTACGGCCCCTTTTTATTTCTTCTGTTAATATTTTTTTTATGTGTTCTTGCCCAACAACATCAGAAAAAACCTGTGGGCGATACTTGCGATAAATTACCGACATAAATTAACCTTTCTTTATAATATTTTCAACCGCTGCCCAGTCGCTTTTTGCTCCTTGAGGGGTTAAGATAATTACTTCGTCTCCAACATCACCGTTAAAATAAGTGACTGACGCTCGGAGAAGCTTAAAACGATTCCCTTCTACCATGGCGTAATATTGACTGGTAACTTCATTTTTTATAAGAGTACCAACTAATCTGTCTCTTTCCGTTGGACCGATTTGTTTATAAACAAATGTTCCGTCTGCTTCAATTATAAGCTTTAACATATCCCCTTCAACCAGCATTGATTTAGATGCATAATTTGAAGGGATGCTATAACGCTTTCCGTCCGGACCAATCATTTCTTCACCAGTAAAGACTCCTTCAATCTCTTTTTGTCCTTCTTTGCTTTCAGACTGCTTTAACTCGCGGGACTGCTTTAAGGAAATACCTTCTTCTTTTTTTGGTAAAGGGATATCTCCTCCATCCAAATAACTTAAAAGCTGAGTAACTTGAGTTTGAATCTTTACAAGATTTCTTTTAAGATAATTTATCTTATCGCTTTCGTCATCCTTTTCTTCGTCGTCATCAACAATATCTTGTTCTTTTTCATTATCAGACTCGCTATTATCTTGGTCTTTTACTTTTTTGATTAATTGATCTTCCTCGATCTTTAAGTCTTCTTCTAACTCAAGATTAAGATCTTGATCGTCGCTAAAATTTTGTTTTTGTTTTTGCATAAAAATAATGTTCAAATATTTATATTACATGTTATGTATTATATATTATATGATTAAAGGTAATCCTTTAACTTATCGATTCCATCTATATCTTCTATTTTTTCCAAAGACTTAGCTTCGATTTGTCTAATTCGTTCTCTGGTTACTCCAAATTCCTGTCCAACCTCTTCCAGGGTATGTGTTACACCATCGGTAAGACCAAAACGCATTTCTAAAATTTTTTGTTCTCGTGGAGATAACTCTCGAATTACATCGTAAACATAAGATTTTAAAAGTTGCAAACCCGCTGATCTGTCTGGGGCTACTGTTTTCTCGTCTTCTATAAAACTTTCCAAAGTACTTTCTTCATCGTCATCTCCAACAGAAGTTTCCAATGAAATTGTTTCTTGCGATATCTTCATAATCTGTCTCACCTTATCCAAATCTTCTCCTATTTCAGCGGCCATCTCTTCCGGCAATGGTTCTCTTCCCAAGTCTTGCACCAACTGTCTCTCTGATTGTTTGAATTTATTAATAGTTTCTACCATATGCACCGGGATTCTGATTGTTCTTGATTGATCCGCTAAGGCTCTTGTAATGGCTTGGCGAATCCACCAGGTAGCGTAAGTTGAAAATTTATAACCTTTTCGATATTCAAATTTCTGAACCGCTCGAAAAAGTCCGATATTCCCCTCTTGAATTAAATCAAGAAGAGACAGTTTCCGACCAACAAATTTTTTAGCGATTGATACAACCAGTCTTAAATTAGCTTCAAGTAACTTTTTTTCGGATGCTTTGTCCCCTTTGTCTTTTCCTTTTGCTAAAACGACTTCTTCTTCTCGATTAAGTAATGGGACTTTTCCAATCTCACGAAGATACATTTGAATAGAGTCAAATGCGATCATTCCTAAATCAAACTTTTTTGCGTTTGAGCCTGCCCCAACACTTAAAAGAATTTTGTCTTTTTCTTCTTTATTACGCAACATTCCGCCGGATGAATCAACGATTTTTACACTATCTTTTTCAAGTCGATCTAAAAAATCTTCGAGCAAGTCTAAATAATGCTCCATAAAAGGAAACGAATGGAATATCTCTTGCTCAGTAATAAACCCTCTGTTGCGGACCTTGTAAAATAAAGTATCCATCTCTTCTGCGTTCGGCTTTTTTATTTCCGGTTTTTCAACAGGTTTTTTAACAACAGCTTTCTTAACAACAACTTTCTTTTTTGTTTTTGGTTGAACTTTTTTTATTACCTTCTTTTTAGCTTTTGGCTGAACTTTTTTTACTACCTTCTTTTTAACGATTGTTTTTTTCAACACAACCTTTTTGGCAATAGGTTTTACTTTTTTAATAGTCTTTTTTTTAGTTGCTTGTTTTTTTACTTTTTGTTTTTTCCCGCCTGTAACGCTAGGTGTAGCATTTCGGGCAGGTGTTTTTATTTTTTTAACCATAACACTTGTTTAAATGTTTAGATGCTTAGATGTTTAAATGTTATTAAAGTTCCATTAATTTTTTATCAAGTTCAGACACTCGAAGAAGTAATTCATCTGTTATTTTATCTTCTCCGGTCTTTTCACTTTCTTGCAGCTCTTTTTCCAGTATTTTTTTTTGCTTTAAAATATATTCTTTTTTAAGATCTGTTAAGTTCTCGGTAATTTGTTGCTTAATTTCTTTTTCTGAAAAATCAAAAAAATCTTTTTCAACTAAAAGTAAAAGAGTTTGGCAAAGATTAAATAACTGCTCGTTACTTTCTTTAAAATGACCTAAAAACAAATTAAAGTCAAAACTGCCTTGGCTATTCTTATAAAAATTAATAAGTTCCTGATAAATCTTTACAAGCTCCTTGTTTGGCAAAACCTCCAAATGCAACTGTGCTTCAAAATAATCCAAATTTTTTGGGTATTTTAAAAGCAAACCAATGAGCTGTTCCCCCATTTGGCTTACTCGGTCTTTCTTCTCGGTTGATGCGTTTTTTAATCTTTGGCTGACTTTCTTATCTGGAATTTTATTATAACTTTTCTTTTTACTTTTTTCAATAGACTCTCGTAAAATATTTTCTGAAACATCCAATATTTCAGATAACTTTTTTAAATAATGATTTTGCTCTATTAAGTTAGGAATTTTTCCAATAACCGGTAGTAAAATTTTAGCGCTACTTTTCTTGTCTTCAATTTTACTTGGATCAAGCTTTTTAAATGTTTGAACAAAATAATAGTTCAAAATTGACTGAGCGTTTTTTACAGCATTTTTCCATTTGTTAATATCACTTTTAATAAGCTCGTCCGGATCTTTATCTTCCTCCAGATCAATTATTTTAATATTCATTCCTTCTGCCAGCGCAATATCAATACCTCTTTTTACGGCATTTTGCCCGGCTACATCAGAGTCAAACGCTAAAAGCAAATTATCGCTGTATCTTTTTAAAATTTTTACCTGTTCCAAGGTTAAGGCTGTCCCGGATGTTGCCACTGCATTTTTATCTCCGGCTTCATGAACAGAAATTAAATCCATCTGCCCCTCTACCAGTATAATCGCATTGTTTTTTCGAGACGCTTGCTTAGCCTTGTCTAGTCCGTAAAGAACTTCACTTTTATTATAAACATCTGTTTGCGGGCTGTTAATATATTTAGCCGTATCTGTCTTTTCGAGCGCACGGGCGCTAAAACCGACTGCTTGACCGTGCAAATTATTTATTGGAAACATCAGCCTGTTCCTGAATCGATCGTAATAACTTGCTCCACCTTTTTTCTGAACTATCAATCCGGCATCAAAAATATCTTTTTGCTTATAACCTCTCTTGAGTAAAAATCTTAATAATGTATCCCAACTGTTCGGAGCAAAGCCAAGTTCAAAATTTTCTATTGATTCAGGGCTTACCTGTCTTTTCCTTAAATAATCGTTGGCAATTTTTGCCTGAGGAGCGGTCTTTAATAAATGCGCATAAAACTTTTTTGCCAGTTCGTTGATGTCTAATAGTTTATTTTTCAAATTAGCTTGCTTTGGATTTTCAGGAACAAGCTCCACGCCCGCTCTTTTTGCAAGCATCTTCAAAGCCTCTTTAAAATCAAGTCCTTCTATCTTCATTATAAAACTAAAAACATCTCCACCTTCGGAACATCCAAAACAGTGCCAAAACCCACGATCTTGACTTACGGAAAAAGAAGGGGTCTTTTCGTTATGAAAAGGACAAAGCCCCTTAAAATTATGTCCAGCCTGCTCTAACTTAACATACTCCTTAATCACCTCTACAATATCCAATTTAGATTTTATTTCATCCGTATTTGTCATAAAATAATTTTATTTTCAAACAATACAAAAACTATATCTGTAAAGAATTTTATCTTATTATACATTTTATACATTCCAAAATTAATACTGCAATGACTCTTTTTCTGATTTGGCTTTCTCCGGTTCTCCGAAGACTATTTTTTCTATATTGAAAGTTCCGTATTTTGCGGCTTCAAAATATCCACTGATTGCTGCTTCTGCTAAAACGCCGCCTTCCAGCCAATCAAAAAGCCACTCGTTTGTGTACTCTGGATTTTCTTGCGGAATTCCAGCACCTATAATTGTCAGCCATTTTTTGTTAAATTTTTCTTGTGATCCGATTGGTGGAGCTACAATAATTGGAACTCCTAAACCAACATAAAAGCTAAGTTCGCTTGGTTTGGTCCATAAAATATCTGTCTTGCGAAGAGCAACATTAAACTTTTTAAAATAATCTTCTTTGTTGTCTGCAAAAATTATTTTTATTCCCTCTCCCAACTCACTGCCAAGTCCCAGCTTCTTAATATTTTCTTTAAAAAATTTATTAACATCGTTATGGATTCCAGCTATTAAATTTATTTTAATTTTTTTCTCTTTTATTTTTTCTTTTAAACTTTTTAAAATTGTCACTCCCAATTCTCTTTGCGCCCCGGCTCCGCCAACTGCAAACATTAAAGTTAAGTCTCCGCCTTTATGGCACGGAAATTCTTTGCCCAGTTCTTTTATAATATTTTCTTTATATTTATTAACATGCCTGCGGTTTGGATCTAAATTTACCAAACGTTTGCAAAAATCATCTTTTAAGATATCCAAATTCTCTGTGCCAAGATTTTCTGTTGGCAATGGAAAACCTGTTAAAAAAATCTTATTCTCTGAGACTCCGTAAAGCTTTAATCTCTCCGCTACTCTTGTATTTGGAACCAAATATTTAATTTTACTTAAATTAGGATTAATCGGTGCCCAAGCTCGACTGATATCGGCATCGCACACTAAAAGATAAATATCTTGATTAAACCCGTGAAGCTCTGCCATATAGGCCGGAATAAAAAAACTTGTAATAAGCGGGATATTTTCTTGCTTTAGTTTTTCTATAAAATGTTTGCCCCAACCTTTTTTAATTAAAGAAATAGAACTTAAAAGCTGTAAATTTTTCCCGGACAAATCTCTTCTGGGATAAAATTTTGGGATAGCCTGAAACTTATCAAAAAGATCAAAGGCGAACTTCCCCACCAAAGGAACATTTTTAAAACGAGAAATAAAATTATAAAATTTCTGGCTCTGTTGCCAAATTTTTGTGTCTTCTTTTGGGATGCCTTCGTATTTATTAGCATTAATTACTGTCCCTCCAAAGGCAATATCATTAAGAGGATAGGCCGCCCGCTGATGACCATACCCCATATCAACAGCAACCACCCAAGCTTTTTTATTTTCACTCATATAGTTAATAAAAATTTAATTAGTACATTACCAGCTTACCACATCCCCCACGAATTGCAATTTTTAAAATTTTAAAACTAAAGCTAATCAATAAACTTTAAAAAATATTGCTTTGGCACAGATTCTTGCTTCACAATTTTAGCCCACTTAGAATCAACTTCTGATAATCGTTTTAACTTTTTGTCTTCTTTAAACAAAGGATCAACCACTCTAGATTTGCAAAAAACACTAGTGTCATAATCATTTGGATTATTTATAATCTTAGTCCTATTATTCATTCGGCTAAAAAGTAATTTTAATTTTTTGTCGTTATCTAAAAACTTTTGAATTTTATTTATAACCAATTTATCAGTTGTATAGAGATCTCTTTCTGAAATATAGTTTTTTTGTAATGCGTATCGTAAATAATCGCCTACTGTCCTAAACATAATCGCCGATGTCAAACTAGCATAATAATCAGTGTTAAGCTTTAAGAATAATTTTGCATACTTATCAGCACTTTCGAAGCTCTTAAAAACCCAATCATTATTTTCTACTGTTAAGTTATCTAAAATATATATTTTATCTTTGTCATTAAGCTCGCCAAAAATAACTGCTGTTTTTAACGAATAATCAATCCGATCAGCGCATAAATCAGGTAGGTTATTTTCCTGAAGCGGAAAATGACTGTCATCAATGATATAATTAAAATCAATCCCATATTTTTTTAATATTTGTGGGACCTCTGTTTTTCTAACAAAATCCTCAGAAACATTGTCTTGATGGTTATGTTCTTTTTCAGAACCAACCTCCAACACATAATCAATACAATGTGAAAAGGCTGAATGAGAAACATCGTGAATTAAACCGGCAATCTGCTCTTCAAGTGATGCACCGTATTTACGCAACAATAAATAAACGCCTACGGAATGAGCAAAACGACTATGATCGTACTTACCAGTCTCAACATCGGGCTTAACCCAAAGAGGCCTATAACCGGCTTGATCTATTTCTTTTAATCTTTGAAGAGACTTTGATTTTATAAGTTCTAAAATAACCGGCTCATCAATCTCAAATTCTCCATAGACTCTATCTATATATTTCATATTGATTTATTTTACCTCTGACATTTAATACAAAAATGTGTGCCTCTGCCAGCGACTTTTATTTTTTGAATTTTTTCATTGCATTGCTTGCATTTTTTGTTTTGCTGACCGTAAACTTTTAATTTTTGTTTAAAATTACCTTTTTGCCCTTCACAGTCAACAAAATCACTAAAGGTTGTGCCATTATATTTTATAGCTAATCTAATAATTCTTTTTATGGACGTAAATAATAGTTTTTGCTCTTGCCCTGTTAAAGAATTTACTAAACGCTGCGGATGAATCTTTGCGGAAAATAACGCCTCATCAACATAGATATTTCCCAGTCCGGAGATAATAGCCTGATTTAAAAGCGTGGCTTTAATATTTGCCCTACGAACACCCAAGGCTTTTTTAAAATTTACAAAGGTAAAATTAGGCTGTTCAGGCTCAATGCCGTACTTACTTTTTATATCTTGTAACTCATCATCAGAAACTATTTTCAAATAACCAAACTGTCGCAAATCATTAAAAAATAAACTTGATCCGTCCTGAAATTTAAAGATAATATGAGTATATTTTCCCGGCTGACAAAAATTTTCTCTATCTTTTTTTATAAATTGCACTTCTTCCTCTGACGAATTAACATGCCCGCCAACTACAAATTTTTCCGGATCACAATACACTAACTGCCCGGTCATCTTAAGATGAATCAATAAATATTGTTTTTCAGATTGATCGCTCTTCTTTAAAACAAAAATCAATAACTTTCCGATTCTGTCTATCTTAACAAAAGAATTCCCAATCAAAACTTTGCGAAAAAATGACTGAGAATTTTTCACTAAATTTCTTTTTTTAATACTAATCTTATTAATTTTTTTGGAAACAACCTCTCTACTCAACCCCCTACAAATAGTCTCCACCTCCGGCAGTTCAGGCATATAGTTAAAACCCCGGATGAAAGTTTTTTTGAAAATCTAGATAGATATAATAATAAATTAAAACAAACGGAATCACAAAGCCAAAAAAAATAAAATACAATTTTTCAGCCTTAGATACAAATTTAGATAACTTGTAGGGAATGATAAATAAAAATGGGGCGACAAATATGGAGTACATCCCTAAATACCAAACCCATGACGAAGTATTACCCCCGCTACTAAGAAAAACTGCCACAACAAAAGGCAAAAGAACAAAAACCAATAAGTAAATACCTAACCATAAATAATTTTGTTTGTTTTTCATATTTTTAATTTAGTTAATAAATTATTAAATCTTGACCTTGTAATATCTCTATATCTGCTTTGATTATACCATACCCACCATCGGTAATCCAATGCCTTCTATGATAAAAATTTAAAGTTTTTAGCAAACTCTTGAATTTACGATCAATAATTTTTGTATAAACCTTTGTTAAATAATTATTAGTTCTATCAAAATTAGCTTGAGCTCTTTCTTCGCATTTTTCTTGATGTTTTCGTTTTTTACAAGACTCTAATTTTTTTTCAAATCTTTTCTTATTTTTTTCAAGTCTTTTGTTATATTTTCCAACAGTTTTGTTAATTTGATTTAATTTTCTTATTAAACTGTTTTTTACAAATTTCTTTTTTATATCTCCTGTATCATGCAAGTTTTCAATATTTAAGATCATTGATTGAATAGTAGTTTGTTTTTTTATTTTTATTATTTCTTGATTGTCTTCTTCTCTGTTTCCGGCTTTATCGGTTGAGCTGTATTTTAAATTATAAACAATTTCAGTACTTGTTGTGGGGGCTTTAAGAATAATTGGATCATTATAAATTTCCCAAGTTTCTCCGTTGTCTAAGCTGTATTCTGTTTTTAAGATTCCAGAGCCGTTTTCGTTGTCTTCGGCTATTAACTCAACCGTAACATCGTTAGTGTAATAATCATTTTCTTTTTCGCCTGTAATATTTATTGTTGTGCCTGGTTTTATAAAGTCGTCTTGCTGACCTTCGTCTAGCACAGAGCTTGGGTTTATTGAATTCTCAAATATATCATCGCCATCTTTATCTATTCGCAAAGTAATCTGCTCGTAGTCTTGTATTTCATCTTCCAACTCCATTTGAACTTTAGTGTTTATTGAATTTAATGGAACTTCATTAAAATAAGCTGTTTTTACATATTCACTATTTTGGATTTTTTGGACTCTCATATTAAATGATCCTGTATTTGTGGCGTTGCCTTTTATTGTGTAGCTTTGTCCTTCGGGAAGAAAAGCGAATTTATTGTCGCCCAGTATATCATATACTACTCCCGGAATATTATTTTCCAAGTCTCCGTTTTCCAGTGGTCCGACGTGGTTACCAAAACTATCGTAGATGTGAAGATCTATTGGTGAGTGAAAACTAATTTGTTTTCCGCTAAAGGTGCAGAAGTTATTATCCTTGTCTGCACTTAAATTTTCATAGTTTTGGATATTGAAATTATCAATGTTATTTTCATCTTCTAAAAGATGAACAACAAGTTGCCTTATTCCATTAACACTTGGGATATAAGCGTGTTCATGGCTATTAACGTAAACTTTTGGAGCCTCAAAACCTTCGGCACTACGGAGTGGTACTGTGCCGTCTCCGGAAATGTATCTTAATGAATATTCGTTGTTCCCTGATTTTTCTTTGTTTAGGATATAGACCCTGCCAATGGTTGGTTTGGAGCAACCTATAATATTTACTGAGTTTGAAAAAGAATAATCATCAATTGAGTTGTGGAACTCGTCAATTTTATTTAAAATAATATTATTTCTATCTGTATTTTTCATAAACTCTAAAGATTGATCGTAATCAAGCCCATGTGTTACGCCATTATTATCCATATCATAAATATCACTGATATAGCTTTTATAATTCTTATCTTCTTCGTCAAAATATTTTCTACTTGGAAGAAGTTGGTAAACTGCCGGCATATTTTGGGAGATGTCTTTAGCGGTATTTTGATTAAATTCAAGCCATAAAAAGTTAAAACCCATATCATCGCCAAACATTAAAGCCTTAAAAGCCTTTGGTGCGCCAAAATGCGGAGTGGCGATATCAATAAACCTATCAACCGAATCTTCACCATATTCTGTTAAATATTTTTTAACCAATAGTCCGCCCATACTGTGAGCAATGATGTCAACTTTTTCAGAGTTAGTGAAACTTTTTACTTTATCAATTTTATCTTTTAAATTCGCAATCTCGCCCTCTTCTTCCGGAACATTCCCAGCGGTCCAAGCAATATCAAGTCGCCAGTCATAGGGAAAAACAAAAAGATTTTTGTTTTCTTCGTAGCCTTTAATTTTTAGCTCTTCGATTAAACCATATAAAAAATCTTGATTTACTATTTCACGAAAAACATCAGTTGGTCCAAGCTTATTGTCAACATATGGAACACCGTCCGGGGCCATATCTAAGATGTAAAAAGGTAAATCTTCGCCTGGCAAAGACATTCTATCCAAATTAGGCCAAACCTCTTTGTTAATTTCCGTGTTCTCCAAATAACTTGCCATAATTCCGGGAACTAAGATAACTGGTTCAAGTTCTTGTTTAGCTTCCATCGCAAAATTTACTTCAACATCAGAATACAACGGCAAATCAACTTGCTCAACTCTATTCTCTTCATATCCGTCTACATTAACGATAAGGTCTCCTATGTCGGGTGGAAAAGAAAATTGAAAAGAATAATTTCCAAATTCATCTGTAACAGTATTAGTTATATCTTCATTCCAAAAAGGTGGTGGTGGAAGTAACCCCCAATCCGCCTCAAACCTAACTTCAGCCCCTTGAATAACTTGACCGGTATCACCATCTTTCACTTGACCAAAGATATTAACATACGGAATAAAAAAATCTCCGAGGGCAACGTTTGGCAAAATTAAATTAAGCAACATCAAAACCAACAAAATCCCTCCAAAGAATTTCCTGTTCAACATAGTTTTAGTTTTTTGAATTATTAGATTATATTAATTTATGTTTTGTAATATACTCTCCGAATTCCTTGAAAGCTTTTGCTCTTTGGGAAAAAGAATTTTTCTCTTCCAGGGACATTTCAGAAATAGTTTTTGTTTTACCTTCTGGAATAAATATTCTGTCATAAGGCATTGCATCTTTATCTTGATTATATACTTTTTCTGTAATAACTCCTTTCATAACTCCCTCAAATAAAACTGCTTCTTCACCCGGCTTACAATACGCCGCCACTGTTTTAAAATAAGCATCTCTTTTTTCATTTTCAAGCAATTTAAAAATACCCTTATAACCAAGAGTATTATATACAAACTTAGGAAGAGCGCCGGGAAAACCATCATACGCCTCAAAAAACAAACCCGTATCTTCTAGGATAACTGGCTTATTAAGTTCATTAGCAAGTTTCTTAACAGCGTCTCTAGCAATATCTTCTATCTGATCATCATGATTTTCTTCATACTCCATATCAAGTTGCTCTAACTCAACAGGATAATCTTTCAACACATCCCGAACCTCTTGAAATTTATGTTTATTAGTTGTAACAAATACTATTTTCATGTTTATTTTTTATTTTTCACTCTTCCCCGTAAACAGCGCTCCATAGTAGTAAATAGCCTATCCCAAGCGGATGGTTTAGGTAGGGGGTGAAAAAATGGATTGCTGTTAATGCGATTACTCCGAGTATACTTCCGAGGATTATTTTGTTTTGTTGCTTTTGATGACCTTGTTTTATGATCTGGAATAGTAATAGTAAATATGCCAACAAACCAAAGAGGCCTAGTTTTAGCCAGATGTCTAAATAGCCCCATTCGAAGGCGTAGGTTGTGTAGAGTCCGTTGGGGTTGTTTTCTAGGGCGCGGGGGTCTTCGGTTTTGTAGGTAACTGTTTTGCCGAAGCCGGCTCCGAGGATGGAATTTTCTTTTACCTCTTTCCATAATGGTTTTAATAGTCCCCAGCGACTACCGATAGCAACGTCGTCTTCAGTTGCTCTTTTACTAAGTGATGAAATAAAATCAATGTCTGATCTTTCTCGAAAAGGAATCGGCGCTTCGATTAAAAACCCACTTAAACCGATTGCGGAAACAAAAATAACTAGAACAACCAAAAAACTTACAAAAATAGATTTTATTTTCTCCTTTTTAAAGACAAGATGATAAATATAATAAACAAAAAAAGTTGCAATAATTCCAACCGCAAAGCTACGGGAGAAACTTATAATGATCACACTTGCCAAAAAAATTATTAAACTTAAAAATAATTTGTTGCTTTTTATGCTTTCGGGGGCTGTTGCAAAGCACCGGTTTTGAGATAAGTTTTCAGATTTTAAGGAAATTTCTTTATCAAATTTTTTGCTTATGCACCCGCATAGGCCAAAAATTTTAGAAAGAAATTTACTAAAATATGGAAATTTAGACGAAATCGGTGCTTGGTGACAGCCCCACCTTTGAACAAATTTTTTGTTCAAAATTGGCAGTAAAATAAAAAAAGTTAAAACTGCGTAAATATGGGACTGTAAAAATATGCGGAAAAAACCTGTTTCCATTTTGGCAATTTCCCCTACTCCTGTTATGCGAACCCAGCGATAAATTTCAGGAGTTATTCCGATAAAATTATGTGAAAAAATAAAAAGCAAAAAGAAGGTTTTTAATATTAAGGCTGTTAAAGCGGCGAGTAACACAGAAAACAGTTTATTAAAGTTGTCTTTTCTTATTACTTCAAAGATAGGGAAAGCTAGGAGAAAATATAACCAACCATTGGAATCAAAGAAAACATTAGATAGTTGATTCTTGTGCATTATTCCGGAGATGACTCCGTAGATAATGAATAAAAATAAAATCAAAAAATAGGGGAATAACTTTGACTTTAAAAAAGCTATTTCTAATTTTTTCGTTTTAAAATATTTTAAAAATACTTTAAAAGCAAAAACTGACATTACAACAGCGAATAATCCTATTCTGATTGAAATTGCTTTTTCTCCTGCTTCAAAATAAAAAAGGTAGCCTTTACTGGCTATTATTAACTCAGATAGAATAATCAATACTCCGTAAAAAAGATTTCGCCAAGCTAAAAATAAAACACCAAGCAAAATTAAAATAAAAAATATTTTATTTAACAACGGAAAAGCAAAAGCGTATAAACTAAAAAACTCTATTAAAATAATAGAGTAAAACGCGATCTTAAAATACTTTTTATCCAAAGCAAAATTCATATTCTTACCTCATCGTTGCCAAGCTTCTTTTGTAAAGCTCTAAATTCTCCAAAGCAATACCTGTTCCTTTAGCCACGCATAAAAGAGACTCGTCTGCAACATGAGCCGGTACTCCAATGGCTTTTGAAAGAAGTTTGTCTATATTTCTAAGCAAACTTGATCCACCAGACAAAATCATACCTTTATCAATTACATCAGCTGATAATTCCGGTGGGGTTTTTTGTAAAACTGATTTGGTAGCATCTATAATTCCTTCCAGATCGTCTTGAATAGCTTCAGTAACATCGTCGGAAGTTGCCACGATAGTTTTAGGAAGACCTTTTATCATATCTCTTCCTTTAACTTTCATAGACATTTTTTTATCAAGATACATTGCTGAGCCAATGTTAATTTTTATTTCTTCAGCTGTTCGATCCCCTATCGCCAATCCATATTTTTTTCTAATAAATTCCGAAATCGAAGTATCAAATCTATTTCCACCGATTCTAACGGAAACGGAGTTCACAATTCCACCTAAAGAAATCACCGCGATTTCCGAAGTTCCTCCGCCAATATCAATTATCATATGCCCTGATGGCGCGCCAATCGGAATGTTAGCTCCAATCGCCGCTACAATCGGCTCTTTAATAATATAGGCTGCTTTAGCTCCGGCAGCCATGGTTGCGTCAATCACAGCTCTTTTCTCTGTTGAAGTTATACCGGCTGGAACAGCTACCATTACCTCCGGGCGAAACAAACGAATATTCCCTAAAGCTTTATTGATAAAATATTTAAGCATTGTTTCGGTTGTTTTATAGTCAGCAATAACACCATCTTTTAGCGGACGAGATGCCACAATAGAATCAGGTGTTCGTCCAATCATTTCTTTAGCCTCCACACCCACAGCTAAAATTTTATTGTCAGTTAAGGAAATGGCAACAACAGAGGGCTCGTTTATAACGATTCCTCTTTTCGGTACATACACTAAAATATTAGTTGTCCCAAGGTCAATGCCTATTTTTTTTAGAAACATAATTTTGTTTATTTGAATGATAACAAGCTATATTCTTTTGGTCAACTTTTTGTGCCTGATTTTTTTGTTACATTAAATCCTAAATATTTTCCAAGCATAAGTCTGGTTTGGGCGTCTATTGCCGGAATTGAACCGAAAATAATCATACAATAAGGAAACAGTAGCCACTGTAAAACCATGGTAAGATACCTATGGGATCCTTTTCCTTTTGGACGAGACGGTAAAGTCATAACGCTTAAAAATGCAGAAAAAGCTAAGCCAATCATAGCAAAATTCATTAAATACCGAAGAGCTATCGGGGCGTTTTGAGCTAAAACTGTTGATTTAACACCATCATTGGCGACATAAAGTGGGAGCCAACCCATAATGAAAATAACAAGAGGCGCGGTTGCCCAAGAATAAGTCCCTTCCAATTGATTCCATATATAACGAGCTTTTTTAAATGGCTTTATTTTTTTATTCCCCCACATATTCCACATCATATAAGGAAAATTTTCTACACCATAAGCCCAACGCCTGATCTGCTTATACTGATTTTTCATACTTTCCCAAAAATTTCCCTGATAAGCGGTATTCATAGAAACAGGGATGAACATTGGTACTACTTCGTAATCGCCGTTATAGTGAACCATTCCTTGCAAACAAATTCTAGAGTCCTCTGTGACGATATCTCTTTGCCAAAATCCAAGCTCTACCAAAGCCTTAAAACTCATACTGTGTGATGAAAAAGTAAATAATCTTTCCGGGCGAGCCAAATCACTAAAAAGCCAAAAAGTTGTGCTATTGTGAACTACTCTGATTAAAGCCGGTGAATCCCAAATATTATTATTATAAGTTGCGATTGGTTGATAGCTGGCGCGTAAACGATTTGGGTGGTTTAAAAAAATATAAGTTAAATAAGAAAAATATTCACGATGCGGACAAGTATCAACATCAAAATTAGATACAATCACCTGATCGTATGAAATATTTTGCTCGTCGATAAATTCTTTAGCTTTCTTTCCGGCAAAGTGAGCGTTTGATCCTTTGCCTGGCAAATCTCCCGGAATATCCTTTGGATGAACAGTGATCAATAACTTTAAAAATTTATCACCAAACTCTTGCTTTATTTTCCAAGCATAATTTTTAAAATTTTCTTCATCTCTTTCTTCTCCGGCCAAAACAACAATGAGTTTTTCAAGTGGATAATTTATTTTTATTAAATTTGAAAAAGTTTCTCGAAGAACTTCGTATGGTTCCTGAAAAGTTGGGAGAACCAACAGATGATATATACTTCCCCACTCTTCTTGTTTTTCTTGTTTTAATTTTTCCAACCAATTTATTTTTTCGTGTTTACGATATTTTAGCCAAGAAAACATCATATGAATAATCATATACAAAATTTTTGTCAGCCAATAAACATCAAAGATAATAACAAAATAAATCGCCCAAATTGTTTTAAAAACAGCAAGCAAAACAAGACCAATCAAAGTAGACCAGACCAAAGCGCCCGGGATAATCTCTAAAATACGATGTTTTTGTTTTTTTGATAGTTTATTTAAAATCATTCTTTAAAAAACGCTTTATACGCTTCATAAGCTGAATACACATCGGCCTTAGATGAAATTTCCATTGGCGCGTGCATATTAAGAAGAGCTACTCCGCAGTCAATAGTGTCTATGTTGCGGTTGGCTAAGTACATAGCAATTGTTCCTCCGCCTCCCTCATCAATTCTACCTAATCCGGCTGTCTGCCAGCTCACTTTGTTTTTGTTTAAAATATCTCTAATTTTATAAACATACTCAGCACTTGCTTCACTGCTGCTATATTTTCCGCCACTACCGGTGTGTTTTTCAATCGCCAATCCATACCCTAGTCTGGCGCTATTTCTTGGATCATAAACCTGTTTATAGTCAGGATCAAACCCGGCTGTCACATCAGACGAAAGAGCCTCTGAACGCTCAAAAATTTTATAAACATTTTTCAAAGAAGACTCTTTGTTTGAAACTTCCAGTAACTCCAACAACAAGCTTTCTAAAAAAACAGATTTTAGCCCGCTTACGCCCTCGCTACCGACTTCTTCTCTGTCTGTCCAAAAACAAATTTGCGTTCTATCAGTTTCGTTGCTATCTAAAATTGCCTGAAGTGAAGTATAAGCGCAAATTCGATCGTCCTGTCCGTAACCGGCTATTAAACTTCTATCAAAACCTAAGTCTCGCGCTTTCCCGGTTGGAACCGCTTGAAGCTCGGCGCTAAAAAAATCTTCTTCAATAATTTTATATTTTTTATTAAGATGCTCCAAAATTGCAATTTTAATTTTTTCTTTTATTTTTTTATCTTGAACCGGAATACTACCTACTACGATATTTAATTCTTCTCCCTCAATAGCTTCTTTTAAAGTTTTAGTTAATTGCTTTCTGGCCAAGTGTGGCAGAAGATCAGTAATCATAAAGATCGGCTCGTCTTCTTTTTCACCGATATTTATTTCTTGTTTTCTACCGTCCTTGGTAATAATCACTCCGTGCAATGCCAAAGGAATTGTTGGCCAATGATATTTTTTAATTCCGCCATAATAATGAGTTTTGAAAAATGCCATTGATTCTTCTTCGTAAAGAGGCCTGACTTTTAAATCAAGATGAGGAGAGTCAATATGGGAAACAATAAAATTAACTCCGTCTTTAAGTAAGTCTTTGCCTAATTTTACCAGCGCCAGATTTTTATCTTTATTGACAAAATAAATTTTATTTCCTGATTTTTTCTTTTTAAATTCATCTATTGAAATAAATCTGTTGGCTTGAGCAATCTTTATTCCCTTTTTAACACTTTCTCTTTCTGTTTTAGCGTTACTTAAAAAATCTTTGTAACCATCACAAAACTTAAAAGCTTTCTGCTTTTTTTTCTCATCCCATTTTTCCCAACAGGACTTTTTCTCAAATAATAATTTTTTTTCTAAATTTGATTTTTCTTCTTTAGACATAAATTTTAATTGTAAGTTATAAATTATGAATTATAAATTACCCGCTTGCCGTAAATATAGCATTTCGGGTAAGTAAATTAAGAATATCATCGAGTAATCAAAAAATCAAGACTTGCAGAAAATTTTAAATAAGGTAAGATAAAATTATGTCAAACCAACCTTCTATTGAAAAACTTCCTCCACAGAACCTTGAAGCTGAGCAATCTTTGCTTGGCTCTCTTCTGATCGATAAAAACGCTATTATTAAAGTAGCTGATATTGTATGTGAGGATGATTTTTATGAAGACAGACATAGAATAATTTTTTCAGTTATATCTGAGCTTTACGAGAAACGACAGCCGATTGATCTTTTAAATCTTTCCAATCGATTAAAAGAAAAAAATAAAATCAAAAATATCGGCGGTCGAACTTATCTGGTAACCTTAACCAACGCTGTACCATCGGCCAGCCATGTTATATCTTATGCTGAGATAGTTTCTAAAAAAGCTACCTTACGTAGACTTATTAATGCCAGTACGGAGATAACCTCCATGGCTTATGACGACTCTGGGGAGGCCGATAAACTTCTTGACGAGGCCGAGCAAAAACTTTTTTCTGTTTCTCGTCAACATTTAAAGCAAAACTTTGTTCCAATTCGCGATATTTTAGATGGAGCTTTCGATAGAATCGATGATTTACATAACAACAAAGGAAAATTAAGAGGTGTTCCAAGCGGATTTATTGATTTAGATAAAAAATTAGCCGGACTCCAAAAATCTGATTTATTAATTTTAGCAGCCAGGCCTTCAATCGGTAAAACATCTTTAGCTCTTGATATTGCGCGAAATGTTGCCAAAGAAAAAACTCCAGTTGGATTGTTTTCTTTGGAGATGAGCAAAGAACAGCTAGTTGATCGATTAATTTGTGCTGAAGCTAACGTTGATTTATGGAAAATGAGAACCGGACAACTTTCAACTAAGGAAGGCGATGATGATTTTGCGCGAATAAATTACGCTATGGGGGAACTGGCTGAAATTGAAATTTATATCGATGACTCTGCTTCAGCTAATATTATGGAAATTAGAACAAAAGCTCGTAGATTAAAAATGGAACACGACATCGGACTTGTGGTTATAGACTATCTTCAACTTATGGAAGGCCGTAAAAACGATAACCGTGTTCAAGAAATTTCAGAAATTTCCCGTGCCCTGAAAGGTTTAGCGCGCGAACTGAATATTCCGGTTCTAGCTTTATCTCAGCTGTCCCGTGGGGTTGAATCCCGCACCCCGCCGATTCCGAAACTGGCTGACCTGCGAGAGTCCGGTTCAATTGAACAAGACGCCGATGTGGTAATGTTTATTTACAGAGAAGATTATTACAAAAAAGATTCATCAAAACCAAATGTTGCTGAAATTCATATCGCCAAACATAGAAACGGTCCAACCGGTATAGTAGATCTCTATTTCGAAGCTAACCAAGCCAGCTTTAAAAGTTTGGATAAAACAAATTTAGAAGAAAAAGAACCCTTTAATTGATAATTTTAATTTTTAAATTTTAAATATTTGAATCTCATCCTGTTTAGATGTTTAGATATTTATATGTTTAAATAAATTTTATGTTCGACAAACTAAAACAACTTAGAGAAATGCAAAAACAAGCTAAAGAAGTTCAAAAAACTTTGGCCGACGAAATTATTACCGTTCAAAAAGGAGAACTGGAAATTAAAATCAACGGGAACATGGAAATCCAATCCATTAACATTGCTTCTATGGAAAGTAAAGAAGATTTAGAAAGAGATATAAAAGAAGGCATGAACAATGCCATTAAAGAAGCCCAACAAGTAATGGCTAAAAAGATGATGGGCGGTGGAATGAGCTTGCCGGGAATGTAAATTAAATGTTTCCTACTCCAATTAAAAATCTTATAGACCACTTTACTCGCTTGCCGGGCATTGGTATGAAAACTTCGGAGAAGTTTGTTTTTTATTTACTAAAAAGGTCTCCTGCCGAGCTGGAACAGTTTGCTCGGGCAATTTTAAGTTTAAAAAGCAATATTACTATTTGTAACGAATGTTATAATTTCTCTGAAAAATCACCCTGCGGAATATGCAACGATCAAAATCGAAATAAGGAGATAATCTGTGTAGTTGCAAAGCCACAAGATATTCACCCAATAGAAACAACCGGAAAATTCAGCGGGGTTTACCATGTTCTCGGAGGAGTTATCGATAATCTAAACGGCATCACCCCGGATAAATTAAATGTCAATCAACTAATAGACCGTTTACAAAAAAATAATATTCAAGAAATAATTTTAGCGTTTAACCCGGATATTGGCGGAGAAGAAACTACAATGTATTTAAGAAAAATTCTTGAGCCATTCAATATAAAAACAACCAGACTTGGCCGAGGCCTCCCAATGGGCGCAGACCTAGAGTACGCCGACGAAGTAACACTGTCCAATGCGCTGGAATATAGGAACGAACTGTAAAAAATAAAAAAAGCGTTTTAGAAGAAACGCTTTTTTTATTGTATATTCTATCCAATTTTTCCAATTTTTACTTTTGTAAACGGTTGTCTGTGACCGTATACTTTTTTGTATCTTGTTTTGGCTTTGTATTTTACAACTTCTACTTTTTTGTCTCTTCCTTGCTCTAAAACTTCAGCCTCTATTTTTACATCTTTAACTAAAGGCTCGCCAATTTTTATATTTTCTCCTTTTTCATCAGAAACAAGCAAAACTTCTTCAAAGTTCACCTTTTTCCCAACTTCAGTATCGATTTTTTCAATTTTTAATTCTTGACCCTCGGCAACTTTATACTGTTTACCGCCGGTTTTTATCACTGCTAACATAAATTTAAAAACTAAACCCATAGACTGGTTACATAATAAGCTATGTTACGAAATTCTCAGATTTTGAGGAAATTTCTTTTAAAAATTTTTTGCTTATGCCTTAGCATAGGCCGAAAATTTTTAAAAGAAATTTACCAAAATACGGGGATTGCAGTAATAGCTTATTGTGTAACCGGTCTATTACAAAGGTTTAGATATCTTTATTAATAATGCTTAAATGATATACTATTTTCCTTTTTCTGTCAATATCTTTACGGTCTCGCCTACTTTTATACCATATTTTTCACAAAATCCGGCGTTTACCTCTAAAACTTTGTTTGCTTTTTTACTTGGAGTATAGCTTGGAATATTTCCATTGGACGGGATCTCTGCATTTTTTGCTATCTCAACAACCGTATTATCATCTATCCAAATTATATCGATCGGGAATTTCATATCCTTCATCCAAAAAATATGTGTATCTTTTTCATCAAACACAAAAAACAAACCACAATCCTGACACAAACTATCACGTCCGGAAAGCCCCTGTCTTCTGCCTGAAAATGTATCTACTGTTTCTATACTTATAATTTTATCCCCTATTTTTAGTTCTGTATTTATATCCTCATTCTTAACTCCACAACCACTAAACAAAATAACAATTAAAAATAATAAAAAAGTTTTTTTCATACTAATCTTTTATTTTCTTTTTTTCTATAAATAAAATATATTCCTCCAGCGATTATTAGCATAAAAACACATAGGATTAAAAAAGACAAAAACCTGCCAAAGCTTTTAAAAAATAAACCAAAGGAGCCGAAAAGTATTGTTAAAAAATATAAAAACAATACTGCCTGTCTATGAGTAAGACCAATATCCAGAAGCTGAAAATGTAAATGTTTTTTATCGGAATAAGAAAAAGGAGATTGTCTTTTGGAAAGTCTCTTAATTATCACGAATAACAAATCAATAATTGGAATCCCCATTACTAAAAGTGTAACTGCTATTTTTCCGTCTGTGATAATAGCTAAAACTCCAATCATAAATCCGCAGTATAAACTTCCTCCTTCTCCCAGAAAAATAGATGCTCTGTGCCAATTAAAAATTAAAAAACCAAGTAAAGCTCCAACAAAAATTATTGCCAGCATTCCAACTTCCGGTAAAATTGCCGGTCCAATAAATAAACTTAAAATAAATATAGTAATAGCGCCAATTAAAGTTATGCCGGTTGTAAGTCCATCAAGTCCGTCTAAAATTTTAGTGGTGTAGCTCATACCAAGAAGCCATAAAAAAGTAATAAGTATTGAAAGCCACTTTAAATTTTCAAAGTCTACTGTTCCACCAAAAGGGTTGGTTATATATCCAATGTTGATTCCGGAATATATTACTGCTCCAATAGCAATAATCGGCCAAATAATCTGTTTAATTGGATCAAGATTTTTTTTATCATCTAAAACTCCGCCTAAAATAATTATCCCGCTGGCGATCCAAATTCCAATCATCATTTTAAGATCAATATATTTTCCAATGATATGATCACCAAAAAAAACACTGTAGAGTGAAACTATCAAAAAACTAAAAAAAATCGCCACTCCTCCTAAGAGCGGGGTTGGTCTACTATGAATTTTCCTCCAAAAAGTCGGGCGATCAACTATTTTATATTGCCAAGCAATCCTTTTTATAAAAACAGTAAATACAATGGAAAGCAAAAAAGCGCCTCCTCCAACCAATAAATATTGCATAATAATAAATTCACTAATAAACCGGGTATTTTAACCTTTTTTTTCAAGAATAAATCTGTAACCAATAACCAGTGCGATTAAAAAAGCAATTACCATAAACCAGTTAATCGGCGGGATTATAAGTAAAATAATAATAAAAATCAAAGGGATTTTAATTAAAATCTTGCCTTTTTTGTCTTTGACTACTACTCTTCTTTTAAAAATTTCGTCAAAGAATTTTTTAATGAAGCCTACGGTTTTATCGGCCGTGACATCAAATTCTTTTTTGTGTTTTGTTGGCATAAATTATTTTTTTATAAATTCCAAAAGGAGAAATTATTTCTCTGAAAAATAAAGTAATTATTATAGAAACAGCAGTTGCTAAGATAAAATTGTATGGCATTAAAACATAGAAACTAAAAGCGCCAAAAAAAGCAGAGCTCGCGTAGTTTGATCCATTTTTAAAGGCAAGCGGCATATCTCCCATAATAGCATCTCTTATAATCCCACCTCCAAAACCGGTTAAGACTCCTAAAAACATACAAACAATAAACGAGAGTATATAGCTATTAAAATCTAAAAAATTAAAAACTGTTGTAACCCCGATAATAACAAAGACCGACAAACCAACAGAGTCAATAAATCTAAAAAAGGAGTACTGCTTCTTAAAAAATGTTGGGGTTAAATATATTAATACGCTTCCTAAGATAGCAACAAGTAAATAATTAACATCTTTTAAATAAAACAAAGGGACTCTTCCGATAATTAAATCCCTGATAGTTCCTCCGCCAACAGCGGTTATCACGCCTAAAAAAATCACGCCTAAAATATGCAGTTTCTCTATCTTTGCTTTATAAGCGCCGGTTATAGCAAAGGCAAGCGTACCAATAAGGTCTAGAAAATACATAAAATTATCCAAACATTACCCATTCCGGTTTTAAAATTAATAAAATTCCTAAAATTAAAATTACAATTCCTCCGATTAAATTAGAGTAGCTACTATATTTTCCGTTTAGTCCAACGCTTTTTAGCGTTGTCATGGCAATAACAAAAATTAATAAATCATCAAGCAAGAAAATTAAAATATAAAGTAGCAAATATAGATAATATTTAAGTGGTGACAGGTCGGCCAGAACTAAAATCTGCGTATAAATTGCCGGCAGTCCGGCTGAACAAACCAGCTCAATCAAATTAACCGCAAAGGCTAAAACAATAATACCGGATAATGCCAGCCAAAATGATTTTTGTTCTGCAATCTCACGAAATTTATCCATGATCTTTTGCTTCTGCCCAGGATTAGTAACTTTACAAGCTCCGCTTTTATTGGTATGCCATTCCTTTAAATGATACCCCCCGCTTGCAATTGCAACCAGCCCGATAACAATTCTAACCGTTGCGATAACCCCTATAAATAAAAATAAATTCAGCCAAGCAGATAAAAATAAAAAATAAACTAAGGCCGAGGTTACGATAAAAGAAGTTCCTAGAATCCACATTTTCTTTCTGTCTTTCATTCCCAAAAGTAAACTGATCAAGAAAAGAAGCACCCACATCGCACATGGATTAAATCCATCTAGCGCCGCAATTACAATCGTAAGAAGTGGTAAAGAAAATGTTTTAGTGTTAACTTCTCCTAATAAAGGAAGATTGATCACATGAGCCTCTTCGTCCATTTTACAGACATCTTTCCCTGCTCCGTCGCCCTTTTTAACTTCTCCAACAAAATCATAACATCCGGTGATTTGATGTTCTTCAATTATATTTTTAATTTTTGCACCGGTTGTTTTATCGTTCAAATAACCAACTACGGCTTCATCGCCAACGAGAAGGAAGGGCACGCCATACTCTTTAACCTCTAATTTTTTGGCGATATTTTGCAGTAGTTTCGCATTCTCTTTATTTTTATAGATCTCAAAGTATTTAATTTCTATATTAGGGAAATCATTTTGTAAATCAATTAAAAACTCTTTTTCCTTTTCACAGTGTGGACACCCGCTGCCATAAAACTGGGAAATATAAATAGTTTGATGATCCTCAGCTAAAGAAAAAGCGGGCATCAAAAAACAACTAATAAGAAAAAATAAAATTAAAAATATTTTTTTAAACATAGATTAATGCCATTAGTAACCCAACTAATCCTAAGGTTGAAAAAATCACTCTTGGATGCTGGCGTTTTATTTCAACTAAAATATTAACAAGTAAAATTATTAAAGCCAAAGAAACTAAAATCTTATAGTAACCGGAACTAATATTAAACAATGGCTTAACATACTCTGATTGATTATGTCTCATAAAAAAATACTGCTTCAATAAAGACGGTTTAGCCGGTACGATATTATCCCAATTTATATTTCCAATAACAGTATTACCAAATTTATCGTAAGCAGTCACATCTCCTAAAACAACCGGGTTGAAAAGTTCCGCTTCTTCTTCGTTAAAAACTATTACTGAGCCAATCCATTTATTGCTCTCTTCCTTATCTTTTTTTAAATCCAAATGATAGTTGTTAAAATCAACAGTTACCTTTTCAGCTCCACCGCTTACATAAACTGTTGCCTCAACTTTTTTTCTGTTTTCTTTATTTTTTACAACCAAATTACTTTTTAAAGAATCAATTTTTAATGTTTCTGACTTTTTCTGAATAGTTGTTCCTAATACGCTTGGTGAGGAAAAATATTGCGCAACCAAAGTAGAATCACGTCCGTTATATTCGCCACTTATTAACCCTACCCCGATTTCATTATAACGAGGTTCAATAATATTTTTATAATGAGTTTTGCTTTTTATCCAAGCATTAACCACATCCTCAGCACTCATAAACCCCATGGCTAAATTTTCCCCGGCAACTCGATAGTTATAGTTATTATTTTCAAGCCAGTCAGCCAGTTTTTTTTCATCCGGACCGGTATGAGCAAAATATTGATGCGCAAGCATATCTTCTGCTTTTTGTGAAGCAATCTCTTCCAGTAATTTATTTTCTCGCAAAAGATTAATATCCAGCTCCGCCCTTACTTCGTTGGTTAATTTAACTATTTTCCGACCCTGCTCTTTTAAGACATCGGGCGTAAGCCAGGCCGAAACAGGCATAATAAACAAAATCGCTATTACCACAAATTTAATAACAACCGAAGATATGGCATAAAAAAACAATCTTTTTGAATGAAGAGCTTTTGGATGATAGTTGTTGCCTTTGTGTGGTACAAAAAAATCTCTTAGCTCTCCTGGCCCTAAAGGATTTCTGCCTTTTTTTATCTCTTGCCCATCACTAACACCATCCTTATCCGTATCAGGGTTTAAAGGATCAGTGCCGTAAATATTTACCTCTTCAAAATCATTAAGTTCATCCTGATCGCTATCCTTATTAAAAGGATCAGTGCCTAACTTCTCCTCTTCTTGATCGGTAAGACCATCAGCATCAGAGTCTTTGATATATTTTGCTTTTTTTGAAAAATTAAACATAAATTAAACTAATTGATATTTATATTTTACATTTATAATACTAAAAAAGCAAATAAAAAAACAGCCTATTTAAACAAATAAGCTGTTAAAAAATATTACTTGAAAATCTTATAAAAAATTATTCCGGCTGAGGTAGCCACATTTAATGACTCTATTTTATTGCTTGTTTTTATTTTTATAAAATCATCGGAGATCTCTTGAATATTTTTATCTACCCCGCGGGCTTCACTTCCAAGTACGATACAAAATGTTTTTTCCTTGTCCAAAGTATCAACATCTTTTCCTTTTCGAACATTAGTAGAAAAAACCTTCATTTTTTTCTTGATTTTTTTCAGCACTTTTAAATTTTCATCAAATTCGATATTTAGCTTAAAAATAGATCCCCGAGCAGCACTCAAAGTTTTATAATTATATAAATCAACACAATTTTCATCTAAAACAATATTTTCTATGTCAAAGGCTAAGGCTGAGCGTAAAATTGTTCCCAAATTTCCAGGATCACTAATATTGTTTAAATAAACTATTGGCTTATTATAATTAATTTTTTTATCTATCTTTTTGTAAACAGCACAGATCCCGGATAAAGTATCTAAATTAGAAAAAGATTTATTAACAATAGTGTTAATAATATAATATTTTTCAACCCCTGACTTACTCAAGATAACTTCAAATTCTTTTTGATTTTTCTCTACAAACTCTTCAGTAACAAATAAATCTTCAAAAATAAAACCTGCTTTTACAGCGTCTTTAATAATTTTTAAATTCTCAATAAAAAATTTAGAGTATTCTTCTCGATACTTTTTTTGGTTTAATTTTTTTAAAAATTTTATTTTTTCGTTATCTTTACTAGTAATTTTAAGCTCTTTCATATTATTGCGCCTTTTTAAATCTAACACTAAAAAGCGGTTCATATTGATTTTCCTCTTGATCGATTACCTCTACTTTTTCTCCTTTTATAAGTTGATTTAAAGCCAAATCACTTAATATTTCTTTGTCTGTCTCGGCCTCTAACTTTAAATCTTCCAGTCTGGAAAATTCGGTGTTAAAATCTGCTTTAACATTTTCTTCGATTTGTTTTTTCTTTTCTTTTAGTTCTTTTAATTTTTCTGTAAGCTCGTAATATTCATGAGAATTTTGTAAAGCTTCCTTGTAAAGAACCCTGATTTTTCGTTGTTCTTTTTTCGTTTTTTGAATTCTAGTGAAAATTTCTTGTAGTTTTGGCATAGTGTTTAATTGTGAATTATGAATTACTTATCAAATATCTTTGTTAATTTTGGGATAACTTGTTTTTTGCGCGAAATTATCTTATCGATATAAACTTTATTATTTTTAAGTTTGACTTTAAAGGCTTTTTCGAATCCACTAGCATCTTCAGAAGCAACTAAAAATCTAGAGCCTTCTTTTATTATATCTGTAATAAATAAAATTATGCTGTGATAATCTCCTGATTTTTTTAAATCATTAAGACTTTTTAGTAAATTATCCTCCAACGAGTTAAGCTCTTCCAAATTAACGGTTTCCACTTGTCCGATTCCAAACCTCCCAACCTTAAAAACAAAATCTTTAAAATCACTTTTAATTATTTCTTTTGGAGACAAGTCACTGACACTGGAGCGAACCTTAAAGATCTCCATTCCATATTCTTTCCAATCTTTTATTTCTGCAATTTCTGCTAGCTTTTCAATTATTTCTTTGTCTTTTTCAGTGCAAGTTGGGGACTTTGTGATAACAGTATCAACTAAAATAGCACTAAGTATAAGTCCGGCTAAATTTTTATTTATTTTAATATTATTTTTAAAATAACAATGCGCAATTATACTAGCACTTGCTCCCCACGGCAAAACCTTAAAAACAATCAGTTCACTATATTTAAAATCAACTTTATGATGATCTAAAACCTCAACGATCTCTGCACCCTCTCTCCCGTCAGCTGATTGAGAAACTTCATTGTGATCCACTAAAATAACTTTTTTATTCTTTAAATCTTTTAAAATTTTTGGTTTTTCAAAGCCAAATTTCTCCAGAACATATTCTGTCTCTTTGTTAATTATCCCAGCCACAACTGGAACATAAAAATTAACTCCTTCCAGCTTATTTTTAAATTGAGCATAACTAATCGCTCCAGCCACACTATCTAAATCAGGTGACTTATGCCCAATAACATAAATTTTTTCTTGCATAGAATTTTTGTTATTTAAAATCTAAATTTATAATAACTTTACTATAGCAAATCTAATAAATTTGCCAAGACATAATTTCGATATGTTGAATTTTTGAATTTATAAATAAAAAAAATCCCATTATTTTAAAACGGAAATTTTTAATAGAAAAGATACCTAACCCCTTTTCCCTTGCAATCTTCGAAACCATGCTATACTTCCTGATTTTACAGAGGAAGACCAAAAAACACCGTAAGATCATTAAAAATGAAAGAGTTATTTAATAAATACCTAATTCTATCCGACCTGTCGCCCCGCATTCACCACACGACGAGCTGCGGGCACAACACTGGTATGGGTGTCCATACTGTCCAGTGGGGCTTACCCAACTGCCGGGGTTGCAACTTTCGGAACATGAATCTAACCATGCGATGTAGCAATTTCCTTTACAATCGTCTATATTACACGCTCGATCCTGGAATGATGTCGGGGTCAGGGTTGTAGTATATTGGCCGCATGAATCCCCACCGACAGTGGAACCGTTGTATCGTTGCCAGTTACCTGCTTGTTGCCAACCAGAGGGGACATTTAAATTACTTCCCGTCTTCTTGCATATAGTTCCTCCACTAACCGAAACTACATTTCCATTAATGCTGTCACAATCACATGTACTATGACTACTACCTCCAAACGTTAACGAAACCCTAGCAATACATGTTCCTTGGCAACAGTAACCAATTTCGCATTCAGAACTACCAGAACACTTAGCCCCATCAGGTTTTAACAAAGTTATACTATTCGAAGCTATCGATAAATTACTGCTCTTGCTCGTATAAGAATTAAAATCCGCATCCGTGGTTTCATTCCAGTTCTCTATCGGATACTCTAAAGCTATTGTCTCTCCGGCTTCTATTCCACTATCTTTAGCAGAATATTTAAACCAATCCGATCCGTGTCCGCTGGAGTGATGGGCGATTGCGGAGCTTAACTCTGTCCAAGATTCTTGGACTAGGCTGTAACCGGCAGCGGCTATTTTTTCGGTTGGGCCCATCAGGAAGTTTGTTATCATTGTACTGAAGGATAATATTAATACTATTGTGGCTAATCCTGCATAGGAGAATACTTTAGCGTGTCTTTGGGCTTTTTTGAATTGGGAATATGGGACAGGGCATGATATGGCTTGGTGTTGGTTGTAGAGGAGATTGAAGGCTATGGCGGGGTCGCCGAAGATGGCGATGATTTGTTCGGCGATGTTTAAGGTGATATCAATAAAAAAAGATAAGATACCAAAGTAAAAAACTTTGAGTCTGGAAGCAGTTATCTTTAAAATCGACAAACGAATAATCCCCTTACCCTCAAGATTTTCATTTTTTAAGATTAAGCTTTGGTTGAGTAGAGCTTTTTTAATTTTTTCGTCTAACTTTAAAGAGATTGATTTTAATTTTTGGTAAAAATTAAACATATGATAAAAATCTAATATAAATTTATATTAACACTTTTTTCTAAAAATGAAAAAGGCTAGAGTTATCCATAACATTAAAAATCTAAACGACAAGATCCCTCGACTCTCTCCGCTCGCTCGGGATGACAACAGAGTCTGTATTATCATCGTATCATTTCCTGATATTTTTTAATCTCTTTAAAAAATCTTTCTTTATTTTCTTGTTTGATTGGCTTTCCTGGTGGTAAAATTTCTCGGAGAGGATTAATTTTTGCTCCGTTTTTTACCATTTCGTAGTGCAAATGAGGGCCGGTTGAGAAGCCGGTTGAGCCTACATATCCGATTATTTGTCCTTGTTTTACCTTCTGGCCCGTTCTAACGGCTATTTTGGACTGATGAGCGTAATTTGTTGAATAAGTGGAGTTGTGTCTAATTTTCGTTAAATACCCATAACCAACGCTGCTCCAGCCGGCAAAAGCGACTGTTCCGTCTCCAACGCTCCTAATTGGCGTTCCAGTTTTGGCGGCGTAATCAATCGCCCTATGCCCGGTTGCAGTGTTAAAAGCCTCAACATAACGACTGCCGGTTGTAAATCCTGAGGAGATATATTTAAAAGAAACCGGGGCTTTTAAAAACATCTTTTGAACAGAGTTGCCTTGTTCATCAAAATATCCTTTATTGTCTTCTGATTCTTCAAAATAATAAACCTCGAAATTAACACCATCGTTAATATATTTACCAGCCAAAACTCTACCCGGCATTACATATTCACCGTCCAAATATTTTTCTTCGTAAACAAATTTAAATTTATCACCAACTCTTGGGTCCATGGCAAAATCAATACTCCACTGAAAAGCATTGGCAAGCTCTATAATCGCTCGCGTATCAATATTATTATTGATAGCCGCCTCGTACATTGATGACTGTACTTTACCTTCGGCTACTTTTATTTTTGTTTTATAGTCTATAGGCTTAATCTCTGCTTGCCACTCTCCGTCCTGATCTTTTCTAACGTATAGTTTTTCTTCTGTATTAACCTCATAGTCTAAGCCTTTACATTCTTCGGTCTCTTTGTCGTAAATTAACTCAATAAATCTCCCAACCCGAATATTAGCAAGATCATACAACTCTTGCGAAGTACTATAGATATCTTGAGCAACAGACGTGTCCAGATCAGCTTCTTTCATGAGAACCCCATAGGTAGACCCCGATTTGATTTCAATCTCCACCACTTTATCCGCTTTGGCTGGATGAGCTAATAAAGATATGGCTTCTTTTGAACCATTAAAATCATTATCAAAACCAGGATTTGAATACCAATTAAAAAAAGAAAATCCTGCGACAATCAAAAAAATTGATATTGTATAGATATATTTCTTCATAAATTAAACCTGTTTTTTATTCTTCGTTTTCTATTTCTTCCATTCGCTCCTCTGCTTTTTGGTTTTCCTTACTTGGTCTTCCTTGTATTTTTTCTTTATGTCTACGAAGCACAACTTTCCCATGGTCTTTTGTTTTATCGATTGCCTTTAAAAGTTTCTTAGCTCCTTTTCTAATTCGTAAAATTTTGCCAGGAACCTTAATATTAGCTTCGCAAAAAAATATCTCTCCTTTTTGATGATGCTTTGAATCTACTCCAATTTCTACACGCGCCTCTATAATATTATTAAAATATCTGTCCAAACAACTTATTTTTTCATTCACATAATCTTTAATCTGAGGGGTTAACTCAATGTTTGTAGCTTTGATGTTGATGTTCATAAATTTGTTATTAATTAATAATCTCAAAATCATCCCCTCCTTTAAATTTGCTAAAATCTAAGCTTTTTATCTCATCTAAATCATCTAGTTCGTTCATCATTAAAAATTGATCTGAAAAAGTATATAAAACATCATCAATATAAAGACTTCTTTTCACAAAATTTTCCTTATTATAAGGAACGCGAGAAATCATTATATCTTCCTCTAAGCTAATTCCAATCTCAGGTATTTTTGGTGTTTGAGGTAAAATTAAATTCATATCATCTCCCTCTAAGTGTCTAATTTTCCCCTTTAACTCAAAGCCTTTTTTATTGATATTAAAAACTAATGCTCCTCTAAAATAATCGTTCCAACTTTTACCTTCTTCCCTGATTGTTGCCGGAATAACAAGTAAATTTTTGTCTTTTGAGAATAAAAATGCTTTATGGTCATTTAAAGCATAGGAACTACTACCAGACTCTCCGATCATAAAGGTATCAATTTCTTTAGGGTCACCCATACTGGACACATCAAATAATGACAGCTTCAAGCCCTTGGTTGTAACTCTTCCAAATTCGTTCTCGTAAGTATCTTTCCCAAGACCAATTAAAGTATCTTTGTCGTAAGGATGTAGATAATTGGAAAAACCAGGGATTTTTAACTCTCCTAATACCTTGGGTTTTGTTGGATTTTTTAAGTCTATTACAAAAAGTGGATCTGTCTGCTTAAAGGTTACCATATAGGCTCTATCCTGCATAAATCTGACAGAGTAAATTCTCTCTCCTTTGGCTAAATCTTCCACTTTTCCAACTACCTTTAAGTTTTTATCTAAAACATATAAATTATTATACGGCTCCATTCTTTCGTCTTCAAATTGAGACCAAGTTCTGCTTTTTGTGGTGGCAATACGGAAATATCCGTCATTTTCATCCATTGAAAATTGATTTAAAACATGTCCGGTAACCTCTCCAAATCTCCTATATTCTATCTTTCCTTTATTAATGGCTATTTTATGAATCACTGTTTTTTCCAACTCCTTACTTAAATCTTCATATTTTTCTTTCATTTTTTGCTCCATTTCTTCCTCAAGTATATCTTGCTCTTTTTCGGACAAAGAATAAATATAACGCTCTATTATTTGCCCAATTTTAGCCATTTTTTCATCTTGACTCAAAATAGAGTTATCTACGGCTTCGATCTCAGCGATTCTTTCCTGGTCTTTTACGCTTAACCTTGGGAATAAAAACTCTCTCATTACCTCCATTATCAAGCGAAATTCACTTATATGTTTAGTATAAGTTATATAAATATTATCTTGCGAAACATACATATTCTGACCATAACCAAGCAAATAAGCTTCACTGTTTATTTCCTTTTTATTGTCTTTAACATTTATAGCTGCAATATGAGTAAAGTTATAAGAGCTGTGAGGAATATCGATATAATATACATCCATAATCTTTTTTTCATTTATTACCTGCCCACTCTCTAAGATTCTTGGCACCGGCATTTCGTCGGCTAAATAATATGCTCGCTCTGAAGTTATAAAATATACATAATCTCCGATCATCCTAGAATTTACCAGATTTCCTTCAAAATTTAAATCCCTTACCTGCTTTGGATTAACTTTATCAGTTATATCAAAAACCTTTAAAAAAGCATAAGCTGACCTTCGTTTAAAGTTTTTATAAAAATCTCTTTCGTAAATAGTATTATCGCGTCCATAAACTACTAGCCTATCGTCATTCAAATAAATATCCTGCGGACGAGAATCAAATTTAATTTTAGACAAAATCTGCGCACCACTAGCCGGATAAGCGTCTATAATAAATAAATCATTACCAGTTAAGGCATAGACATATTTACCATCTGTCTTAATAATATCGGCTTCATCTACGCCCTCAACTTGAATGTTTGTGGTAGAAAAATCATCTGACCCTCCACCGGACTCATCACTTGCAATGTTTGATTTTTGAGCAATATCACTTAACGACTCAGTTGCATCTAAACTTCTCTCCATCATCATTTCTCCGCCGAAACCCCCATAATATATCCCACCTGATTCGCTAGTATTATTCTCTAAAAATTCTTTAAGTTCATCGTAGTCTTTAAATTTTTTAATTTTAGATTGCTCAGCAAGTTCATCTTTAATATCATTGCTGATGAAAACAATTGGTCTATCAACAGGCCTCCTAACAAGGGGTTGATTACTATCCAGAGTAAGTGCCAAATAAACAAAACTAAAAAGAATAATTGCAAAAGATACGGCAATTATTCTAATTGATGAGTCATTGAATAAATAAATTTTTTGACCAAAATTTTCCTCAGGCATAATTTAAAAAATTAATGATTTATATAATAATTATATCATAAATAATAAAATTATGCTACAAGTCTAATGCCACCCCACTTCTTCTTTTGTCTCCGGCTCCGTCAAACTTTTTGTCTTGATAGGTTGTTGTGTGAGCTCCGCCAAAAAACATATTTTTCTCAGAAAATTCTGTAATTTTGTCTTTTCTACTTATTTTTTTTATTTTTTCTATTACTTTTTTGTCAAAACCCGGCTCAATGTTAAAACTGTTTCTCTCCCAGTGAATTCTTGGTGAATCTACGGCCTCGCTAACATGCATTTTAAAGTCGATAATATTTGAAATAACTTGCAAAATTGCGGTTCTAATCCTGTTTGACCCACCAGATCCGAGAACTGCCTCCGGACAATCATTTTTTAAGACCATAGTCGGACTCATCATGGACGAAATTCTGATATTTTCTTTCCATTTATGAAATCCAAGAGGATTTACGTCTTCCTCGCCCAACATATTGTTCATCATAACACCTGTTCCCGGGATTACATACGAAGATCCCTCACCATTGCTAGTTGTCATAGTGGCGGCGTTTCCCTCGGCATCTATTACACTAAGATGCGTGGTACTGCCCCATTTATTAATTTCACTACTTAATATATCTTTATACTTTTCCACATGCTTGCTTCCTAAAAATTTTTCTATAACATCTTTATTGTATAAGTTATCATCATAACTGTCTTGTCTGGCTAAATTTGTAATTCTCATTACATCAGCCAATATTTTCAAATGTTCAAAGCTACCATGTTTTATTTTGCTAAAATCAATACTTTCCAAAAGCTCAAGTGCAAAAGCAATTAAAGCACCTCCTGAACTTGGCGGCGGATTAGTAATAATTTCATTACCTCGATAGTTAATTTTAAGAGGGTCTCTCTCGATTACTTTATAGTTCTCTAGGTCTTCTTTAGTTAAATAGCCCCCCTTTTCTTTAGAGTCTTTAATTAACTGTGAAGCAATTTCACCTTTATAAAAAGCGTCTGTTCCCTCTCTAGATAAATAATCCAAAGTATCTGCTAACCCGGTCATTTTACAAAGTTCTTTGGCTTTTATTAAATTTCCGTTGCTTTCAAAAATCGCTTTTGTTTCTTTATCACTAGTCATAATTGGCCCTAAAAGAGTCAAACAATAGTGTTGAAAGCTATTTAACTCCAATCCTTTTTTAGCGTATTCAATTGCCGGATCAGCCACCACTTCAAAAGGTAATCGCCCTAATTTTTTATGAACATGAAAAAATCCAGCCACATTTCCCGGCACAGCCATAGACCCTAAGCCAACA
The DNA here is from genome assembly GCA_018651725.1 of Candidatus Falkowiibacteriota bacterium. Classification (GTDB taxonomy): domain Bacteria; phylum Patescibacteriota; class Patescibacteriia; order JAACEG01; family JAACEG01; genus JABIDK01. The sequence continues at coordinate 37,264 of JABIDK010000019.1, forward strand.
TGAAACTCTTGGGTCACATCGCCAAAATCAATTTCTACCGGATAAAAATCTGGTTTTCCATTTATTTTCTTACTCCCCGGAGTCTGTGTAAAAAAATCAAACAAAGTATTCTGTTTATCTTTTGTATGCGCCAGCAAAAACCCGCCTCCACCCAAAGATGTAAGCATATACTCAGCCACACACGAAGCCAACCCCGCTCCAATCGCCGCATCAAATGCATTACCGCCTTCCTCTAAAATTAACCTCCCTGCCTCAGCGGTCTTAATATGCCCGGCCGAAACCACGCCCTTTTTATTTGCCATATATGATCTTAATAATAAATTAATAATTTTATTCTAACTCTTTAATAGTTAAAAATCAAGCTCCTTGAAGTTATAGTAATAATGACCTACAATAAATTTATATGAAAGATTTACTTAAAAAATATTTTGGGTATGATGAGTTTCGGTTGTTGCAGGAGGAGGTTATAAATAATGTCTTAGAAGGAAAAGATAGCTTTGTTTTGATGCCGACCGGGGGTGGGAAGTCGCTTTGCTATCAGTTGCCGGCTTTAAAATTTGATGGTGTTACCTTGGTTGTTTCGCCGTTAATTGCTTTAATGAAAGATCAAGTTGATTCGTTAAAGTCTTGCGGAATTGAAGCGGAGTTTATTAATTCTACTCTTTTAGGGACTCAAATTGATGATATTTACTCGCGGGCGTTGCAAAATAAAATAAAAATTCTTTACATTGCTCCGGAAAGGTTTGCCTTGCCTGGTTTCCAAAATTTTCTAGCAAAATTAAAAATAGATTTAATCGCCATTGATGAGGCGCACTGTATTTCTGAATGGGGACATGATTTTCGACCTGACTATCGTAATTTGAGTTCTTTGAAAAAACTTTTTCCGGGCATTCCTTTAATTGCCCTGACTGCCACTGCTACTAAAAAAGTACGAAATGATATTTTAAATCAATTAAAAATAGAAAGATCGCGAACTTTTATTTCCAGCTTTAACCGAGAGAATTTAAATATCAGTGTAATAGAAAAAAAACAGGCCTTTCCAAAACTTATTAATCTACTGCAAAAATATAAAAACGAATCTGTAATAATTTACTGTTTTTCTCGTAAAGAAACCGAAGAAATAGCTGAAAATCTGAATTTAAACGGTTTTAAAGCGCGAGCCTATCATGCCGGACTTCCAAAAGATAAAAGAAGGCTGGCTCAAGACCTTTTTATTAAAGATGAGATAAATATAATCGTTGCCACAATTGCCTTTGGCATGGGCATAGATAAGCCTGATGTTCGTTTGGTTGTTCATTATACTTATCCGAAAACTTTAGAGGGTTATTATCAAGAAATCGGACGCGCCGGTAGGGACGGACTTCCAAGCGAGTGCGTAATGTTTTACACTTATGCTGATACTAGAAAACATGAGTTTTTTATCAATCAAACAGAGGATTTAGTGCTCCAAAAACGCGCTGAGGAAAAATTAAGCGAAGTTTTAAACTATGCAGACTTAACAACTTGTCGAAAAAAATATCTGCTTAAATATTTTGGTGAAAATCTGGAAGCGGATAATTGTCAATCTTGTGACATTTGCCTTACTGAAAAAGAAATGTTTGATGCCACTGAAATTACACAAAAAATCATCTCCGCGATTTTAAAAACCTATAATCGCTTTGGCAGAAACTATATCATTGATATTTTACTTGGGAAAAAAATTCAAAAAGTTTTAAGAAACAATCACGATCAGCTTAGCGTTTTTGGGATAGTTAAAAATTTTGACGAAGACGAGTTAAAACAAGTTATAAACCAACTGATTAATTTGGATTTTTTAATGAAAAGTGAAGGGCAGTACCCAACTCTTTCTGTGACAAAAAAAGGTATTAAATTTTTGAAAATAGAAGAAAAATTGGAGCTATCAAAACCGCGGGTAAGTATTATAACCGCTGAAAAACCTAAAAAAGATGATTTAAACTACAACTCCGAATTGTTTGAAGAACTAAGAAAATTAAGAAAAAAATTAGCTGAAGAAAAAAATGTTCCACCTTTTGTAATTTTTGGTGATACTTCACTTCAAGAAATGTCCTATTATTTTCCTAAAGATGAAAAAGAATTTTCTGAAATTATTGGAGTGGGAGCAAAAAAACTTGAGCAGTTTTCCGATATTTTTTTAAATGTAATAAATAAATTTAAAAAGAAAAATAGTATCTCTGGAAAAGATCTACCTAAAAAAGCTCCAGAAACAAAGATTACGCCAATTAAAGTAAAAACCTCTAAACCAAAATATCATAGTCAAACAAAGATACTTTTAAGCAAAAAAGTTTCTATAGACCGAATTGCTAAAAATCAAGATTTAAAACCAAGCACAATTATAAACCACATTGAAAAACTAATCGACTCCGGCGCTACTCTTGATTTGGAATATCTAAAACTACCCTCAAATAAATACGAGGAAATAAAAAAAGCATTCAAACTCTGTGGAGATGAATACTTAAAACCTGTTTTCGAACATCTAAACAAAAAATATTCCTACGATGAAATTAAACTGGTAAGAGTTTTAATGAGAAGTTAATGTGTTAGACTTTATTCATTTTCTTTTTATTCATTTTTTGTTTGGCTACTTTTTGTAAATCTTCGTGTTTGTCAAATTCGTCTACTATCTCAGCGCCGATTATTTCTTCCAGTACATCTTCAATAGTTACTAAGCCGGAGACTCCGCCGAATTCGTCCAGAACAATAAAAAGATGGTGTTTTGTTTTTTTAAATTCATTTAATAAATCATCAAGATTTTTCTTATGATCAACAAAAATTACATCTTTTCTGGATAATTCATTGATTGTTTTATTTTTTGGAACAATGCCTATTAAATCTTTTACATAAAAAATTCCAATTATTGTGTCTTGATTTTTAGAGTGAACCGGAATCCGAGAGTGCCCTGAATTTAAAATTTTTTTAACTGTTTTTGTATCTATTTTTTGATCTTCAGGTAAAGAAAACATAGCTACTCTTGGGGTCATTATATCTCGAACTGTTTTATGTGAAAAAGACAACGCACCTTTAAGTATTCTTTCTTCATCTTCATCTATATCGCTATGTCTTGAATCTTCGTGATCTTCGATGAGTTTAACTAGTTCTTTCTTGGAATAAACTGTTGACATTTCAGCCCCTAAAATTTTATCAAGCGCCCAAGCTAAAGGCCAAGAAAGCGGGTAAAATATAAAAATTACACCTTTTACCAACCAAATAAGTTTAGCACCTAATAGTAAGGCATAACGAGAAAAAGCAGCCTGAGGAATAATTTCACCAAAAACAACGATTAACGATGTTGCAATTAACACCGCCATAAACCCTGAGGCAATTGAACCTAAAAATATAGAAAGCACGGAATTAACTGCTACATTGCCGATTAAAAGAGTACAAAGAAGTAAATTCCCATTTTTTCTTACACTGTAAACTTTTTTAGCTTGCTCGTCTCCAAGTTCTGCTTTACGCTCCAAGTCATCCTTATTTAAACTGAAAAAACCCAAAGTTAAACCAGAAAAAAGCGCTGAAAAAAATACGAGAAATAATATAATAAAATATTCAATCATAAATTAATTACAAAAAACCCTGTATCTCTTAATTTAAAGCCTAATGACTCGTAAAGTTTGCGAGCTGGGATTCGCTTTGGATTACTTGTTAAAGTTATTTGTTGTATATTTTTTTCTTTAGCTACTTTGATTAACTCTTGCATAATTTTTCTACCTAAACCTTGTCCACGATAATTTTCATAGACAACAACATCTTCAACTACACCTGTTTCTCCTTTTATTGGAGAAACATAAACTCCGAGAGTGGCTGTGCCGATTATTTTTTTGTTATCTTCCAAAATAAGACAGTGACAATTATCGCTGCTAATTAAAAAATCAATATCTAAATCAACCTGCTTTTCAGTAAGTTGAGCAAATAAGCTTTCTACTTCTTTTTTATCTTCTTTTTGGATTTTACGGATTTGCATGTTTTCTTTTTATCTTTATCTTTTTTCTCTTTTAAATATTTTTTAACAGCTTCGTGCAAAGCGTCGGCGGCCAAGTTACTACAGTGCTGTTTAACCGGTGGAAGCCAATCAAGCTCGCTGGTTACATCTTTTTTAGTGATTTTTAAGGCTTGTTTTAAAGTCTTTCCTTTCGCCATATCAGTCACCATTGAAGAAGTAGCAATAGCTGCGCCACAACCAAGAGTTTCAAACTTTACGTTTTTAATTATCTCCTCGCCTTTTTTATTTTTTCCAATTTTAAGATAAAGACGCATGATATCCCCACAAACAGGGTTGCCAACCGTTGAAATTGAGTCAGCTTTTTTAAGCGTCCCTTGATTGTGCGGTTTTCTAAAATGTTCGATAACTTTTTTTGAGTATTTCATATTATTTAAATTCTTTTAGAACATCGCCGGAAATTTTTCTTAGGCGAGTTATTATTTGTTTTAATTTATTTATTGTGTAATCAATTTCTTTTTTTGTTGTTTGTTTCCCAAGCGTTAAACGCAAACTGCCGTGCGATTGTTCTTGTTTAATACCAAGCGATAATAGCACGTGAGACGCTTGTAAAGAACCTGACGAACAAGCAGAGCCGGTTCCAACGGAAACCCCTTCCATTTGCAGCATCATTAATAAACTCTCCCCTTCTACAGAGTCAAATCTGAAATTAGCGTTATTGGGAGACCGTTTAACTTTCGATCCATTCAAATAAGACCCAGGGATTTCCTTTAAAATTCTCTTGATCAAATAATCCCTTAATTTTACAATATTTTTGACTTTTGAGCTTTGACTTTTGACTTGTTGTATGGCCTCCCCTAGTCCAACTATTCCGGGGACATTATGAGTCCCTGATCGCAATCCTTGCTCCTGTCCACCGCCATCCATAATAGAGCTAAGAGGGGTATTTACTTTTTTATACAATATTCCGACTCCTTTTGGTCCGTAAATTTTATGTGCCGATAAACTTAGCAAATTAACATTTAACTTTTTAACATCACAATCAAAATAATTAATTGCCTGCACGGCATCGGTATGGAAATATATATTTTTAGCTTTTTTAACTAGTTTTCCGATTTCTTTTATTGGCTGGACTGTGCCGATTTCATTATTAACATACATTATAGAAATTAAAATAGTATTTGATTTTATTGCTTTTTCAACGTCTTTTACTTTTACAACCCCACCACTATTAACCGGCAAATATGTCACTTCAACCATACCTTGTTTTTCTAGTGTTTTACAGCTATCCAAAACGCAATGATGCTCAAATTGCGTAGTGATAATGTGCGGTTTTTGTTTTAAAGAATGATTTTGTAAATAATATTTTTTTATAAGTCCTTTAATAGCTAAATTATTACTCTCCGTAGCTCCGGAGGTAAAGATTACCTCTCTTGAATCACAACTCAAAAAATTAGCTACTTGTGTGCGAGCTTTTTCAACTGCTTCACTCGCTTCCTGACCAAAGCTGTGAATTGTCATTGGATTGCCAAATTTCTCTTTAAAATAAGGCAACATTTTATTTAAAACTTTTTGATCAACCGGCGTAGTAGCGGCGTAATCTAAATATATTTTCATAGCTTTATAATACTATTTCAAAACAAAAAAAGCAAATAAAAAACTCCTAACAAAATCGTCAAGAGAATTTTTATTTTCGCCTATTAAACAAAGATGTATGGAGCAAGAAAATTAATTACAGAAGAATAGAAGGAAATAAGTAGCCAAACAGCGCTCGTGGTTGAAACGTATAGTAAAATTTTCTTTACAAGTGGCATATCGTAAAAGCGTTTTAAATATAAAGAAAAAATATTAAAATGAATATAAACAAAAAATCCAGCAGTTAATAAAATTGCTATTAACATTACTAAAGTCATGTAAGGATTGCTTACGGCTGAGACAAAATTACTGTAAGGTCGTCCAGCAAAAATTGCAAAAACAGTAAAAAGCACAAATCCTTCGGCCAAATGGAAACTAATTAATTTAATAGTATTACCAACTTCTACCTCTTCTATGTCTAATTTTTTAGAAACAAGATTAACACAAAAAACAGAAACAACTAAAGGAATAAGCAAAAATAAATACAATGCAAAAGATATTAAAATAGATACTAATACGATCATAAATTTAAAAAATGAAATGAGTTATCCACAAGTTGATTATATTATAACATATTTTTTAAAATGAACAAAGAGAGTTTTTTTATATTTGTTCGGAGGCAGGGATTTACCCTCTCGCTTCGCTTCCGGGCATAAACTTCTCATCCCTTTTTATATTTGTTCGGAGGCAGGGATTCGAACCCCGATAGTCAGGATCAAAACCTGAAGTCCTACCATTAGACGACCTCCGAATATTAGCTTGCTATATAAATACTTACCTGAGTAATTATCTTTGTTGAATATATCATAAATAAAAAAAATTGCAAGAATACCAGTAAAAAAAATTGCCCCGGTATTTTCTACCAAGGCAATCAATTAACAATAAACTTCTTTTATTTTGCAACCGTTATTCGGTTACGTCCGTTATGTTTTGATTGATAAAGAGCGTCATCTGCTCTTTTCATAAGAGTGTCTTGAGTTTGATGATAATCCCACCCGGCAACACCACCTGAAATCGTACAATTAAAACTACCTTTGATCGTACAATAAAAAGTGTGCTCTTTAATTGCCAAGCGAATGCGTTCGGCGAACAACTTGGCTCCTTTAACAAAGGTGTCTGGCAAAAGGATCAAAAATTCTTCTCCCCCATACCTGAAAGGCACATCAGCCTTCCTTATTATCTCCTTAATAAAACAAGCTACTTTTTTTAAAACCTCGTCCCCAACAAAATGTCCGTACTCGTCATTAATCTTTTTAAAGTTATCGATATCAAGCATTAAAACGCTTAATTTGTCATTTCCATTTCTTGTTACACGGCTAATTTCTCGTGCAATGATTTTATCCATCCTTAATCGATTGTTCAGACCAGTTAACGGATCCTTGCCTCTTTCAGCTTCAAGCTCTGCGACTCTCGCTCTCAGCTGTTTAATTTCATCTTCTAATGTGGTTTCTGTACTTTCGTCTGCCTCTGCCATTCTAAAAATGGTGTCCATGCTATTCTCCTTATTTTTTGAATTGTAGTGTTCAATTTATTGATAAATAAGTATACCATGCTTACACTGTTTTGTCAATACAGATTCACTAAAAATAACAAAAAGGCGAGCTGAATGCTCGCCTTTTTTTATCTGCTTAATGGATTGCCTAGTTACAACCGCCGGTTGAGGCTGCGGCTGCTTCGCCTAATGTTTCGGAACATTCTTTTGGCTGAGTGTTAAAGGCGTTACAAATTCCTAGTTTGTAGTTTTCCGGAGCTCTGCCTCCGCTATATTTTACGCCGTTAATTACTAAGGCTGGAGAACCGGTAATACCGTATTTCTTATTTAGAGCTACTTCTTCTGCTAGCATTCCTATTGCTTCATCTTTTTGACAAGTTGCGATTTTTCCGGTATCGATACCAAGATCATCGGCTGGATTTGTCCAGCATTCTTCAATATTTTGGATATTACAATCTTTGTTAACTGCGTCGATATAGTCCCAAAATTTGCTTCTGTTGTATTTATAGATACAAAGCTCTCTGACGTTTTGATTCAATTCTTCGATTCCGTGCATTGAACAATATTTATCCTCTTCATCTAAACAATATTTTTCTCCACCGCCACGATAATCTGAGTAAATTACATAGTGAGGTTCAATCTCTACGCTATCACCAAGTAATCTGGCAACCGGTGAAATTCCGTCTTCGGCTTGATTACCAAATGGACAATAACTCATTGTAAATAACTCTACTTTTGGTGCATCTGCTTTTGGAACATCAGCTGCGGCAGGCGGAGGAGTGTTTTGTGCTTGTTTTTGTTCAGCTACTTTTTGTAAAATTTCTTCCATATCAATCGCGTCCGGTAAGAAAAATTTTCCGTCTTTACTTATATACAAAGTTGAAGTTGAAGTTTGATCGTTTGTGTTAGTGATAAGAGTGGTAACTGCGTAAACTCCGCTTTTTTCTTCTGTTTCCATAACCTCAATTCCTTTAACGCTTTGACCATAAGCCTCGTTAATAAAATCTGTTAATTTTTTCTGCGCTTCCTCAGCTGTTAATAACTCTTCTGTTGTTTTATCACCTCTTACAAGATCCATCATTTTACTGTTTTCAGTAACAAGCAAGGTGACGGCTATTAATAAAAAAATAACAGCAATAATCCAAAAATAACCTGTGCTTTTTGTTTTTCTCTTTTTCGTAGAGACACGAGAAGTCTTTAATGACTTCAAAGATTTGTGTTCTGGCATAAAATAAACTAAATATAGCAAACCAATCAAGTCTTTAATTAGCTTGCTTATTTTTTATTAAATTATATATTTAAATTTTTTATTGTTTTAAATTATTTTAATTATATTATAATAATAAACTAAATACAAAAACAGGTCAACACTCTTTACAAAAAATAATTATTATGGTATAAAAATATAGTTAATCTAATAATAACAATTTTTAAAAAATAATGCAAATCTATGAAAAAAGACATTCATCCAACTTACCAAGAAAAAGTAAAAATAACTTGCTCCTGCGGAGCTAGTTTTGAAGCAGGCTCAACTCAAAAAGAGCTTAAAACAGAAATTTGTTCTGCTTGCCATCCGTTTTATACCGGTAAACAAAAACTCGTTGATACCGCCGGAAACGTAAATAAATTCAAAAAGAAAATGGCTGTTAAAGATGAGCTTGCCAAAACCAGAAAAGGAAAAAAGGCAAAAAGAGCCGTACGGGCCAAAGCCAAAGCGAAAACAACTAAAACCGAAAGCAAAGCCAAACCGGTTAAGAAAAAATCAACACCTAAAAAAAAGTAAAAAAATAAAAAATAATATAAAATCAAAATCGTTCTCTTAAAACCTACTCAAGGAGATAAACATGGAAATTTTTAATGATGTGAATACTTTTGAAACAGTAATAGGGGGTTTCATTGGTGTGTTATTGTTTGTGTTATGGTATATGTCACTGATCATTACCGGCATTTATATTAAAAATGACCCATACAGCAAAAAGAGCGTTTTTCTTTTTTGTGGTGTAGCTATTTTTATGTCGATGATAGTAATCGTTCCAGTATCTTATTTTATCGTAAGAATTGAATTTGACTGGATGACGTTTTCCTGTTTGACAACGCTTATTATTGCTATTACAATCGCCTGTTTACGATTTATTGGACAGAAAATATCTATTATACGTTATGAACTTGAAGAATTTAGGAAATACCCATATTGGTAATTATATTTTCAACTATGTCTTTTTAGCCGCTAATATTTATATTAGCGGCATTTTAATTGTTTGTGATAATTGACCTTTTAACTGTTTTATGCTTAAATAACTTTATATGCAAGACAAAATAAAAAAGGTTAAAGAACAATATTTAAAATTAGAAAAGGATTTACAGGATCCCGGTCTTGTTAGTGATCAAAAAAAATATAAAAAAACAACTCAGGAATTCAATGAATTGCAAGAACAAATAGGAATAATTAAAAAATTCGAGAGCAACAAAGAAGCTCTTAAGGATACTCAAGAAGCATTAAAAAGCAACGACAAAGAACTTGTTGAGATGGCGAAAGAAGAATTAAAAGACCTTGAACAAGAAGAGCAAAAAATAAAAGAAGAATTAAAAGAAGTTTTAAAGCCAAAAGATCCTTTAGATAAAAAAGATATAATTATGGAGATTAGGGCGGGAACCGGTGGAGATGAATCAGCGCTTTTTACAGCTGATTTATTTAGGATGTACAGCAAATATTCTGAAAATAAAGGTTGGAAAATAAATATTTTAAGTTCTTCTCAAATTGGAATTGGCGGATTTAAAGAAATTATATTCGAAGTTAAAGGGCAAAATGTCTATGCAGACTTAAAATTTGAGAGAGGCACTCACCGCGTACAAAGAGTTCCGGAAACAGAAAAAAGCGGAAGAATTCACACTTCCGCTGTTACAGTAGCTGTTTTACCTGAGGCCGATGAAGTTGATATAGAAATCGACCAAAAAGATCTGAGAATAGATACTTTTTGCGCCTCCGGAAAAGGTGGACAAGGTGTAAATACTACAAAATCGGCTGTAAGAATAACCTATTTACCAACAAATATTGTTGTATCGTGTCAAGATGAAAGATCTCAACTACAAAACAAGGAAAGAGGGATGCGGATATTACGCTCCCGCGTACTTGCCTATGAAGAAGAAAAAAGGCAAAAAGAGCTTTCCGAAGAAAGAAAATCTCAAGTAGGATCAGGCGACAGAAGCGAAAAAATCAGAACTTATAACTTCCCCCAAGATAGAATTACTGATCATAGAATCAAAAAAAGCTGGCACAATCTGCCAAAAATTTTAGAAGGAGAAATCGAAGAAATGATTGAGGAGCTAAAAAAAGCTTAAAATAACTCCTTTTGTCCCACTTTTTTATCAAGTGCTTCGTTCAATAGCTTATCTGCCTCCTTGTTTTGCTCTCGCCTGACATGAGTAAAGGAGATTCTTCCAAAATCCAACATTAAATTCCATACTTCTAGGAAAAACTTTTGCAGATTTTCGTTCTCTATTTTGTACTCATGATTTAGCTGTTTAACAATTAATTCGCTATCTAAAAAACACTCAATTTCCGCTTGCTTGGCCTTAAATTTGCCAATCAAGCTTTTTGTTTTTTTAAGAGCAAAAACAAGTGCTCGATATTCAGCTTCGTTATTGGTAGTCTCTCCAATGTACTCACCATAACCCTTATCTATCCCCGCCCCCTTAATAACCGCTCCAATCCCAGCCGGACCAGGATTTCCCCTAGCCCCTCCATCGGTATAAATAGTAATTTTTTCCATAAGATTGAATTTTAATTATAAAATATCCTAAAAATCTCATATTTTTGAATGCCGTAAATCCACTACCTTTAACTGTAACTCTCTGTTTCCGTTCCAGTGATTTTCGTCTATTTCGTAGAGTAAGTCAATTTTATCTCCTGCCTTTAAATTTTCTCGCCAGGTTTCTGCGATTCCGAAGCCGATGCAATCTTTTGAGCAATTTGAGTTTTCTAGAGATTCGTTAACAAAAATCTTTAGATGGTTTCCATTTTGCCCGACTTCTCTTTTTGATAGTAACTTTAAATTTCTAGTTAAAAATATAGGTTTGGTGTTGCCCATGCCGAACGGAGCGAATTTTATTAAATCGTTAAATAAACCCCAAGTAATATCGTTTAAATCAATTTCAGCATCAATGTTTAAAACAGATTCAAGATCATCGTTAGTTAACTTTTGATTGGCAATACTTAAAAATTGTTTTTGAAACTCAGATAATAAATCTTTACTTTTTAAGGTAAGACCACAAGCACCGGCATGTCCGCCAAAGTGGGAAAACAAATCTTTTAGTTCATTCAAAATTTCAATAAGATCAAATGAAGGAATACTCCGACCGGACCCGATTATTTCCCCATCTTTTTCTGTTAAAACAAATGAAGGGCGTTTATAAACATCTGTCACTTTTCCAGCAATTAAACCGACTATTCCGATTGGACATTCTTTTTGCAAAGAAAATATCACTTTATCTTTAGGATTTTCGCCTATTTCTTTTAAAATACTCTTAGTAATTTTCTCAGTAAGTTTTTGTCTTTCACTATTAGCTTCATTCAATTTTTTCACTCTCTCGTTCGCCTTATCTAAAGACTTTGACTTAAGTAAATCGTAGGCTAAACTAGCATGCCTCATCCTACCGGCAGCGTTAATCCGAGGAGATATTCTGAATGATACGGAGCGACTGTCAATCTCTCCCATTTTTAAAGATGCTCCGTCGATAAGCGTCTGCAAGCCGATTCTTTTTGTTTTATTTAAAACTATCAAACCATATTTAGTTAAAACTCTGTTTTCTCCTATAAGAGGCATGCAATCAGCGATTGTACCGATTGCCACCAAATCAAGCAACCACTTTTCAAAAGCTTCATTTTTATTGTTAAGTAGTGCTTGAACCAATTTAAAAGCCACACCAACGCCTGCTAAGTCTTTAAATGGGTATTTTTTATCGCTCTTAGGGTTTATAATTAAACACTTTGGAACTTTTTTTGGTGGGAAGTGATGATCGGTAATAATAATATCCATTCCTAAATTTTTTATTAACTCCACTTCTTTAAAACTGCTTATTCCGCAATCAACAGTTATAATAAGTTCAGCTCCTTTTTCTTTTATTTTTTTAATTGCCTGCTCGTTTAAGCCATACCCCTCTTTTTCTCTGTCCGGTATATAGATTGAAACTTCAGCCCCTAAATGCTTTAAGCCAATACTCAAAACTGCAGTTGAAGTTACTCCATCGGCGTCATAATCACCGTAAATTACTATTTTTTTCTTTTCTTGAATAGCTTTTTCTATTTTTTCAACTGCTTTTTTCATATCAGAAAACAAAAAAGCATCCCCTAATAAATTATAACTAGGGGATAAAAATTCATTCATTTCTTGCTCTTCAGTAATTTCTCGGTTATTCAAAAGTTGTAAAATAATTGAATTAACTTCAGGAAATTTCAGAGCAAAATCTTTATCAATTTTTTTTCTAACTTTCCATTTCATATTACAAACCTACATGAAAATAGGACCAAGTGTCCAAAAGATCAAACTCATAGTCATAACAATAACAACTATTAACCAAACAACTTTCTGCCACTTACTTTTTTTAGATGAAAACATAATATTAATTTTTATATTTATTATTAAAGTCTACTGCATCGTTATATTTTGCAAACTCCTTATGATGAGCAGGCTCAATAAATCCAGGGTTTTCTTTATGCTTAATTCCACACCAGTAGTTCTCTGTTTCGCCAGCCATTTTAACCCAATAATTTGCCAATCCATTCGCATAACCGCAATAAACACACCCTAATTTTTGAAACCAAGTTAAATATTTTAATTTATATCGATCGAGTTTAATATATCTTCTTCTTTTAACATATGGAATTTTACACAAAGGAAAACAAATACGGTGATAAATTTCAACCCAAAAATCTAAAATAATCATAGGGATAATTATGCTGGTAATAATCGGGATAATAATAACGCGAGTTATAAATCGAAGGTGCTTTTTAAGATAAAGCATAAATTTATCTTAACTTACTAAGCTTACCATATCTGCCAATCTGCTAGAGTATCCCCATTCGTTGTCGTACCAGGCTACTATTTTTAGCAAATCTCCGTCCACTATTTTTGTCATTTGTAAGTCAACTATGGTCGAATATGGGTTGCCAATAAAATCTGATGACACCAACGGCTCTTCGGTGGCGTCTAAAATTCCTTTGCACTGAGCTTGTTTTTTGGCTTGAACAAATAATTTGTTCACTTTTTCTTCGGTGGTTTTTTTCTTTAGAAGAAAAACAAAATCACTCATTGAAACAACCGGTATCGGTACTCTAACAGAAATCCCATCAAATTTTCCCTTAAGTTTAGGTATAACTTTTTGAGTGGCAATGGCTGCCCCGGTTGTTGTTGGAACAATATTTTCTGCGGCTGATCGTGCCCGACGTAAATCATTTTTTGGTCCATCAATCAAGTTTTGTCCGGCGGTATAGGCGTGAATTGTTGTCATCATTACCTTTTTAATGCCAATTTTATCTTCAATAATTTTAGTAATCGGTGCAATACAGTTAGTGGTGCATGATGCATTAGAGATAATCTTATCAGATTTTTTTATTTTTTGATGGTTAACCCCTAAAACATAAGTTGGGATTTTATCGTCCTTTGCCGGAGCAGAGAGTATTACTTTTTTTGCACCGGCCTTTAAATGCTTTCCAGCTGATTCTTTAGTACGAAATAAACCGGTACACTCCAAAACAATATCAACTCCCAACTCTTTCCAAGGAAGCTTTTCAGGATCTTTTTCTGATAAAGATTTATAACTTTTACTATCAACAACAAGACTTGTTTTAGTTGCCTTTACTTTTTTATCGTACACTCCATAAACAGTATCGTACTTTAAAAGATGGGCTAAAGTATCGTTATCGGTCAAGTCATTAATAGCTACTACTTGTAAATTTTTATGCTTTTCCAGCAAGATTTTAAATGTAGCCCGACCAATCCGGCCAAAGCCGTTAATCGCAATTTTCATAAGAGTGAAATTTTTGTTAATAATCTTTTCAGCCAAAGGCTGATAATTTTTAAATTTTTATTTCTTCTAATTTAACTTTTATTTTTTTAATTTTTCCGCTTCTTAAAACTTCTAACTCAACCTCAGTATCCGGTTTATACTCTTGAATTATCTCACTTAAATTCTTTTTTGTACCTATCTCTTCTCCTTCAATAGAAATAACAATATCTTTATATTTCAAGCCAACTTTACTTGCCGGACTGTTCTTTTCTATCGCCTCTGTACTTTTATCGCTATAAATCAAAGCTCCTTTACTTTCTGATATATTATCTGTTGTTTTATTATCTTTAGTAAACTCTGTAAGGTCAATATAGTTTATTCCTAAAAATATTCTTTTTAGTTCCTTACCTCTTAATACTTGACCTATTGTGTCTTTAAAATCATTTATAAAAATCGCCTTATATATTCCTCCTTCTCCGCTGCTAACAAGCCCTGTCACTTCTCCGTGCGAATTAATAAGAGGGGATCCAATATTGCTTTTCCCGTCTATAACCATCCTTCGCTCCAACTTTTCGCTGGACAGAATTAAACTATCAAAATTATTCAAACTAATCACTTTGTGCAGTAAAACACCACCAAACAAATCCAATCCGATCAAGTCATCAAGCAAATTAAGTTTATTTGAATCTCCTAATTTTATTGCCTCTAAATTGTCATCTTCAACCTCTGCTTTCAAAAATAAAACTCCTGTTGCTGGGTCAACTATTTTTTCTTTAAAAGAAAAAACTTGCCCGTTATTGATAACAACTAACTCACTGTTTATTTCTTTATTTAAGTTTTCAGAGAGAGTAACAACCCAACCATCGTCAGTTAAAACAAATCCATAAGCGATAATGTCTTGCGGTAAATAGTAATTATCAGTTAAATTATCAGAATCTTCTTTAGCGCGCGCAACCCCTACTACACTTTTTCGAAGATGATCCATGGAAACATCATAAAAAGTTTTCTCACTGTCTTTAAAGGTTAATTCGCCCGTACTTAAATTATCGATATTTCCTGTGTAAGATTTTATATCTAAAATATTATCTTCCACAACTAAAGCACCTAAAATACCGGCCAAAAAACCTACCACCATTGAAATTAAAACAAGATATAAGCTATAAAATTTTTTCATATTTTTTTATTAAATTTATTACATAATAAGCTATGTAACAAGTTTATTACACCCATCTTGCTGTGGCAATTGCTAAAATTATAACCACACAAGATACAGTTAAATGCCTAATTATTTTTACTTTATCTAAAGTCCCTTTTACATGAAAATAAATCGTTCCAACAAGAGCATAATACACAACCGCCAGTGTTAAACCGTTAACATAGAAACTAATCGGTAAAAACATTATTGCCCAAAAAATTTCTACAATAATAATAGTTATAATTATATTATAAAGATAGTTGGTGTTTTTAGGGATTTGATATATGAAAAAAAGCTGAATATTGGACAAAAAAGTAAAAATAACAATAAGCGAAATAATAAATATCACCGAAAAATTAAAAAGAGGAGAAAGTGAAAAACAAGCTGAGTAAATTAGAAATAACGAAACTAAATTTATAACCGTAAATATATTTTCTAAAAAATACTCCTTTAAGCTGCCAAATTTCTCCAAACTCTCCCTTACTTTAAGCGAGTCCGGATAAAAATAAAAAAATAAACTTTCTAAAAACAAAAAATAAAAAAAACAAAATAAAATAATCATTAAATGAATAATCCAAGGATTACTCTGTAAAAGAACAAAAGCCACACTTCCTAAAAATAAAATCAAAGGGGCAATAAAAAAAATGTAATTTTTATTCTCTGAAGATAATTTTATGATTTTTTTAAACTTATAAAAAAAAGACTTTTCTTGAGCTAACTCTTTTCTAATAGAGATACTCTTTGGTATAATCCTCCAAACTGAGAAAAGTATAATAAGAGAGGATCCCAAAATAACACCTAAAATTAACGAGACTCTCCAAGCCAAAATCTCTAACAAAATAAATGTTAAAAAAACTGAAAAAATAAAATTAAATCGCTTGAACCAAATCATATTTCATCCCACTTGCTAACAACCATACCAATCTCTTCTATACTTTGCTCTAAATTAAAAATCTTATCTTTGCTAGCAACTTCTTCATTTGTTCTATTAAGCGCAATTACCAAACTAAAATGAAAATCTTTATATTGAGCGGGTACAACCATTTCAAAAAGTTTATCTAGGGTTTCATAGCTGAATTTGGCAATTTTTTCTTTAGTGCTGTTTAGTTTAATGTCCTGATAAGAAGCTATAATATCCTCAATTTTAGATTTATATTCTTTTTCCAGCTTTTCTTGATTAACTTTTGGAAGAGCATTCTTCTTCGGATAATTTTCTCCGAGATTATTAACAACGCTATCTTTTTCTTGTTCTTTTGTTTTACGATGAGAAATATCGTCACTATAAAGAACTAAAAAACTATAGATAAAAGAGCCAATAAAAAGAACAATAAACGCCAACCCTAAAAGTTTCCAGGCCTTCTTGGTTTCGCTATGATTTATATTTTGTTGTTCGTCTTCTAACATATTTTTATCCTATCATTTTAATGAAATTAAATCAAATTTTTTTTATTCGGTTTATTAAGTCTAAGTAAAACTTTAAATTATGAATACTAGCCAAACGCTGACCTAAATTTTCATTCATTTTAAATAAATGATGCAAATAACTGCGAGAATAATTTCTACACAGTTCACAATCACAACTTTCATCTACAGATTTAAAATCATTCCTAAATTTAGCATTAGTAATATTAATTACTTTATATTTATGACTTTTGACTCCGAGGTATATCCTCCCATGCCTAGCTTCACGCGTTGGTTTAACGCAATCAAACATATCCCAGCCATAGGAAGCGCATCTGACAATATCTTCCGGGGCGCCCACTCCAAGAGCAAAACGCAGAGAATCTTCCGGAATAAAACTGGCGGTCTTTTTCAGAACTTCGCTCATAAATTTTCCTTTTTTATCAACATGCCTAGCACCAAAGCCATAACCATGAAATCCAATTTTCACTAGCTCTTCGGCACAATACTTCCGAAGGTCAATAAATGGACCACCCTGAATTACACCAAAAATAAGAGGCTTATTTTTACCAATTAAATTTCTTTTCTTAATTTGTTTATTGTACTCTGCTTTACATCTTTTCGCCCATTCAATAGTCCTCTCAACCGCGGCTTTAATTTTCTGTTTACCACAATCGTTGGGCGGAGGATCGTCAAAACAAACCATCATATCGACTCCTAAATCAAATTGAATTTGAATTGATTTCTCCGGAGTTATATTATGCAGACTTCCGTCTAAAGGAGAACGAAAAACAACTCCATTATCTGTAATTTTCCCCATCTTGGGATTTTTATGTATCAAAGAAAAAACCTGATACCCCCCGCTATCGGAAAGTAATGGTTTATCCCAATCCATAAACTTATGAATTCCACTGACTTTTTTAATAATTTTCATCCCCGGAGCCAAAAAAAGATGGTAAGTATTAACCACCATCGGCCCCATCCCAACATCACCTAAATCCTTTTTGCTCAAAGACTTGATATATCCCCGAGTCGCATCCGGCATAAAAAACGGGGTTTGTATTACCCCGCTTTTAGTACTAAATTTAACTATTCGGGAACTATCTTTCTTTGATTTCTTTATTACTTTAAACATACTACTCCACTAATCCTCTCCCGCTTACCGTTGGGTCGTCTTCTATGTCGGTGGTTAGGGCTTTGTGAGTGTCTGCTAGCTGGGAGCCGGTTTTACTGTCGATTGCCTTTAGATTGGTTTTATCAAGTAGGATTAGAATTTTATTTAAATCAGTTTCTTCAGGTGTAATGCTTATTTCAAAGTCTAAAGATGCTTTTTCTCCTGAATTTTCCAGATTTTCTATTTTCCATAAAACTTCTCTACTTTCTTCATTATACTCAATTTCGCCTAAGTTAGTGTTTATTTTTTCTGTCCAACTAACGTGGTCCGGTAATTTTGCTTTCATCTCAACATTTTTAACTAAATGTAAATTTCCACCTACGCTCCAAAAAATTCTGTAGTGAGTTGTTTCTCCTACTTTAGGAGGAATTGGGCCGGAGCCAACCGCGATATTGTCGTTGTTAAAATAACGAGCCTCTGAACTGAGTTCAAGACTTGTGTTTATGTTCGCTATTATTTCATTGCTTTTCACTTTCAGCTCTACCTCTTCTTCGCCTACTTTTCCAATTTCTATTTCCGCCCAACTTTTTATTGTTAAATCTCCTCCTTTATAGTTAATATCAGACAAGGCTACGACCGCTTCTTTTAAATCTACAAAAAAATCAATTACACCCTCTTCATTGGCTGAGAAAGAACTCAACTTAAGAATGTCCGCGCTGGTCCATAAAATTTCACTTTCACTTCTGTGTCCTTTATTTTCTCCTTTTAAGCTCTCCCAGTCAAAAAGATTAACTTCTTTTTCCCCAACGTAAGCTTTAAGATAAGCTCTTAATTTAATATTTTTCAAATCATCCTCTCCTTTATTTTCATAAATTATTGAGTAACTTAAATTATCTCCAAAATTAATTGCTTGATCGTTACCGGATCCATTTAAGATTAAATTTAACTCAACTTGCTTTTCTGTTGCCTTAACACTCAAAATATCCTCGGCTATTAAACTATATTCTCCATCTTTATTCCCAACTTCAATTCTAGCTGTGATATCTTGGCTATCTTCAACTTTATCACCAAAAACTCCTTTAATTTCAAATTTTTCTTCAGATCCCTTATCAAGCTTTTGGATTGTCCAGACACTGTACTGAAAACCAAAAGGTATATCTTTAATTTCTTGATCTTTGTCGGGTTGAGTTGAAAAATCATCTGCAGAAAAATTTTCCGGATAAACAACAACAAGGCGCATATCTTCTATATTTTCTTCAGAGTTATTTTGAACCGTTACAATATATTCTGACTCTTTGTTTGGTAAAATTTGTTCTTGCCCCTCTACCTCAAGTACAATGGCTGCTGAAGTTATATTAGTTGAACCGGTAGCAAGTTCTTGAAACTCTGATGAAAAATTCTCAGGCTCATAAGAAAGTGAGGCTAAAACAGGCTTATCCTCGCCTTCTTTGCCTATTAAACGACCAATAACTTCAAGTTCGCCCTTGCCAAAGGCTTCTACATCTTCTAAATTAAAAACATTTTTATAGTCATTTTCCGCCTCAATACTACTGGAATCAAAAATAAATCCCGATGGATAGCTGAGTAAAAGCTGTAATTTTGTCATCTTAACTTTATCACTGTTTTCATATTTAATTTTATAAATAACTTTTTCTCCGGAAGACACACTTTTCGGGCTTTCAATGCTCAAAACAATGCTTTTTGCAGGTTTTTTCTCATCATCTACTACCGGTTTATTAAATATCACCCAACCCACGATAAAAAAAATAGCTATCAAGAAAAAACAAGAAAATAAGCTGGTTAAAAACATTTTGAATCGACCTCTTGGTTTTTTCTCCAAATGACTCATATCAACCTCTTCTCCCTCCTCCTCATCGTAAATATCTGATAAATCATCTTTAATTTCTTTACTTTGGAAGTCTAATTCTTCTTCCTCATTTTTTGATTTTTTCTTAAATTTAAACATAAAATATTTTTATTACTTTTTAATGACTTTATAGACTATTTCAATATATATCCGAATAATTTATCTGTGTTCAGTATTCCGGAAAATTCTTTTTTGGTTTTGTTAGTCCAAATTATCTCTGAGTTATCAGCTGCTTTTAAGGTGTGGTAAAAATAAGAGTTTATTCCGGCTTGTTTTTGCGCTAAAATAGTATACATTTTCCTATCAAGTTTAAACGGTAATTTGTACTCTATTTCAATAACTTCTTCTTCTCCAACATCGATCATCGACCAATTAGCTAAAATTGTTTTTTCAAATTGATCGTAGATATAAGTGCCGGACTGATCGTGAACCTTAAAACCACCTTCAAGTCTGGCTAAATCACTATCTATTTCTAACTCTCCTTCCGGCTTTGGAAAATATTTTCCCTCTAACTCGTCAAATCCTCTTGCGCTAAGAAGCTCTGTTCCTTTTGGCAAATAAATTCTCATCCAGTTAAGATTACGGGCTTTTTGAAAATAATCTTTTGGATCACCGTTATGTGTTCTTTTTATAGTTAAATTATTTATAACTGAACCATCTTCTTGAACTTCAGTTTTCAGGTCTATAACCTGAGAGATTACTCCGTCTGTTTTTCCTCCGGCGATATTAGTATTTACAACCATTAAATAATCAAGTGGGGTATCTTTAATTTCTCCGCTTAAAGAATATTTTTTAATAAGTTCCTGCATTTTTTGATCAGTAAAAAACAACTGCAAGTCTTTTTCTTTTACTATTTTATCCAAAGAGCCAAAAATATTAGCAAACCCACTTGAACTTTTTAAATCACCGGAATCGCTCCACAACTTATCAAAAATCTTGACGCATAAATCAGCTAAAAACTTTTTTGGTTTGTTTTCTGCTTTATCGTACTCCAACTCAACGTTATACTCTGCTACCCACATAAAGTTTTCCACAGTTACTATTTCGTTATATTCTGTCATTTCAATCGGACCGGTTATTTTAAGAAGTTCTATCAGCACCTCCGGAGTAATCGCGATTACACCATCCACAGTCGGCCCTCCGCTTAACTCATAAAATTGCATCAACTTTTTAGCTGAGCTTGGAAAATCAGGCCACCAGTTAGCGTCATGAAACTGCCAAAGAGGGGAAACCAAATACATTGGCTCCGGAGCGCTAATTCTTTTTGTTAAGCCGCCTTGCAGATTGTAACTTCCATCTTCAGGAAACTCTATATTTTTTATTTTTCCTTTGTTTATATCAAAAAGAGCAAAACTGCCGATAAATCCACCGGTTGCTCGAAGTTCATAGTTATTTTGAAAAACAATTAAATATCTCTTAAAACTGTCTTTACCTAAAAACTGCAACCAAAAATCCATTATTCCATTAAAATTTTGAAGCGAAGAAATAAAAACAGGCAAAAACTCTTTAAGCTTTATAAGTTTATCTTTGTCGTTTTCAGGCAATATATCCAAATTTATTTTAGAAAGATTATTTTCAGCTTCCTGTATTTTTTTCTTGGCCTGAGAAACATTTTCTTGAACTTTATTTATTTTTTCAAAAAAATCATCTCCCAGATTGATTGCTTTTACCTCTCTATTGTTAAATGTAATCAAGTCTTGGTTAAAACCGTTTTCTTTATCTAAAATTTCCTCTAAAGCCTTGTTTAAAAATACAGCTGCCTCACTAATGTTTTCCCCAAAAGATATAAGGTTTTTTCCAGCCAAAACTCTTCCTTCGTCAAACGGTACTTCTTGCAAAATTTTCAAAACTAAAGAATTTGTTTTCTGCAACTCTTCCTTGGCTAAATGAAAATTATTAAGCGACTCGGAAAAATAATAGTTAGCTTGCTCTAAATCGTTGGATAAAACAGACTCTCCACCAAGCTTTAACTGCTCCAAAGCTGTAGTGGTTTCTCCCAGAACTTTACCTTTTTTGTGGTAATTGGCGTTGTATAAAAATATTGCCTCAAACGGCAGAACCAACACAAAGCAAACTATTAAGAAAAAAACAAAAGACCGCTTCCACTCTAAAGGAAAAGAAAATTTAAACATCCATGGTATTTTTCCTCTAGTTAACGAAGATAAGTCAATGAAAAAATTCTCAAGCCCAACCCACAAACTGTAAACAGGGAAAAACAAAGTTCTTAAAAATCCAATTTTATTCTGAAAATGCTCCTCTGTGATAATCTCTTCTAACTTAGCAAAATTTACTTTAACTGTTTTTGGCTTTGCTTTTTTCTCTTGTTTTGTAAATTTTAAAGACCTAAAACTATTTTTTTCAGCCAAGGACTGATCAGCCTTTGGCTGGTTCTTTTTAGGGGTAGGGGTTTTGAAAAATCTTCTTTCTTTCTTAATTAAACCTTTTATCTCGTTAGTATTTTTTTCGCGTAAATCAACTAAATGAGGGGACTTCTTAAGTCCAGAAAGATCGTATTCAATCTCTATATTTTCTTGATCATTATTTTTACTTTCTTTCAAAGGGGCAATATCTATTTTATCTTGAACAAAATCTTCTTTGCTTTCTTCCTTAGCTATTTTTTCAATCTGACCCAGGTCACCTTCTCTTCCTCCGGAATTTATCATGCCCCTGTGGTACACCTTGTCTTTTTCAGCCCCTCCCTTAATCAAACTATCCTCACGAACAAAGAACCTTCCGGTCTTATAAACACCAAAGACATCTTTTGATAAACTCTCAGAGATCTCTTTAAAATGTATCCAATCAGCTTTTTTAGGCTTCTTTTTAATTTTTTTATTATCAACTAAAGTGCTTACTTTCTTTTTCGGTTTTTTAATCACTGTTTTTTTAACTGTTTTCTTCTTAATTACCTGTTTCTTAGGTTTTTTGACCACGCCCTTAACAACCTTTTTTGTAACTTTTTTCAAAGAAGGTTTTTTGATGGTTTTCTTTTTTCTACCTGCTTTATTTGCGCTAACATTGCGGGCAGGTATTTTTTTATTTTTTTGTTTTACAGCCATGAAAATTAATCCACTAATAAAAATTACACGGACTCGTTAACTTATTGTTATTATAGTACATTTTTAAAAATAAACAAAATCAATATTTTGTCTTATATTCTACTTATTTTACAATTAACTAGATAATTTAACTAATTGTAAAATAAATGTTTTTTTTACTTCTTTCGGATAGTTGTTACCAACAATACTCCGACTATTATTGCTACTAGCCCCATGCCGACCCAGGGTAGCCAGGGTTTGTTTTCGGTTATTCTGCTTTCTTGGTTGTCGCAAGCGTCTCCGATTTGGTCGTTGTCAATGTCACTCTGGGCGGAATTTGGTTTATCAGGACAGTTGTCTTTACTGTTTATTACGCCATCCAAATCAAAATCATCGCAGGCGTCTCCTCGTTTGTTATTATTTATATCGGTTTGTTTTGGATTTGGTGTTTTAACACAATTATCAATTTCATCCGGAACTCCATCTTTGTCAATATCGGCTTTTATGTATGTTGGATTATTTTTATTGACTGGATTAATTTTTAGAACCTCCTCCGGATTTCTTAAATTTCCCGATTCACTGACTGTAATATTAGGAATTCTATCCGGGTTAAAATAAATTTTATAATCCATACCCGGTCTTGCCAAAAATCTAAGCCCGCTGGTAATTTCTCTTTGCTTTAATACTTCTTGACGCAATTCAAGCTCGGTAATGCGAAGTGGTTGTGAGTATTCCAAGTAAATATTCCAAGTCGAAGCAGTAGTCTTAGGAAAATACACGCGCCTACCTCTCATTTTACTCTTGGCCAGAACAATATTTTCTCTAGCACCTTCTTGTGTTGTTATTTTAATGGATGTTGGAAGCGCTACATAATTATCCAATTGAATCACGAGCGAAGACGAGGTTATAGACTTATTACCTTTTATTACAATTTTAGTTGAACCGTTGCCGTTATCAGGCAAAGAATATTCTGTAAAAGTCTTATTGTTTTCATCGATTAAATATTGATTAATTCCTTTTTGATGATTACTAAAAATGCTAATATTTGCCAATCCTCCTATCGCTATATTCTTACTTGAATTATAAAAATAATTTGGCTGAAAGTCGTCACCTACCTCAAGAACAGCGAAATTTTTATTCTCAAGATAATCACTGTTAAATAAAACCTCAACAACTGTTGGAATTTTTATATCCAGACCTTCAACAACTTTAAATTCTTTATAAGCTTGCAAAATATCATCATTACTTTGAGCAGAAACAGAAAAAGAAAACAAAAAAACACTAATAATTAATAATAAAAATGATTTTTTCATAGTTTTAATCGCGCTTTCGCATAAAAGCGGTACTAATAAATAAGGCTCCTATCAAAAAGAAAGTGAAGATCTTTCCTGTAATATTCATTCCCCAAACTTCAACGAATAATAATCGAATTGTCACAAGCCCGAATAATATTTCGCCTGTAATACGATATGCTGTTATATCTCTTAATTTCCCGGCAATATAAAAATAAATACCAACTATAGTATAAATCGCCAAAGATATCATAGTAGCGAAATTATAAGTTAAAATAGCGTGCAGACTAAGCCAAACAATGGCTAAGGCATAAAAGCCACAAAGAGTAAACAAGACGATTGTTATGTTTAACTCAGGCTTTCTGCTTAATTCTTCTGATTTTCTTTTTATGTAGAAATATATTCCAAGAAACAACAAAGCAATTGACAAAATAAGAAGCACGAAAAAATCACTATGTAAGACACTGCTTTGCCACACGCGAGCAGTAAGACTTTCAATTGACAACATTATTGGAACAGCGAACAAAAGACTAACAGCTTGAGCCGATCTATAGTCTTTAGAAAGATAAGCGGTTAAATAACTTATAATTCCCACCTCGATTGTGTAGGCAATAGTAAGAGCATTTCCGGAAAGCTCAAAGGCAGTAGCAGCAGCCAACATAATTACGGAAATTCCACTATAAACATACATTGGTTCTTTTAATTTAGTTGTCTTAAAAACAATAAAAGCGCCTAAAACGAAAAATAAAGCGATCCCAACGGTTACAAGGCTTTTCCATTCGTCTGAGACAAGATCATTAATCCATACCAAAAGCAATAATCCGCTTGCTCCGATAACTATTAAATCTGATTTTGTTGATTCTTTAGTAGAAATAATAGTTGCCAAGCTAACAGCATAATAAAGCAAAGTGTAAAGAAGAACAAAAAACAGTGCTATCATTACATTTTCAACTCCACCCATTAAGTACGGGAAACTATAAACAGCTACCAAGCCAAGTGAAATTGGCGACAAAACTCTCCAGCCAGTAGCACCAACTACCCACAGAGTACCGGCTGAAAGTAAAAATAAATAAGAAAACAATCCAAACGCGTCCGGACTTGAATTAGTAAGAAGCGGAGCTATACCACCGAGCGCAACACTTAAAATTGCTAAAGGTAAACTTTTATTTTTAATACTTGAAATCGCTATAAAAACAACCACCATCGCCATTAATAAAAGAGCTGTAAGCGGAGTAAAAAAATCATAAATTTCTCGAGCCGCAAAAACAGTTAGCAAAATAACAGCTGAACCAAGAGCTAAAAACACGCTTCCTTGATTTTTAAATGATTTTATTCTCCATTCGCCCAGCAAAAGAATTCCAAGTCCGGCTACAAGTCCAAGAGTAATTCTACCCTTCGGTCCGATCCAGTTATTCATAAAAGCATAACTTACCAGCCAACCAAATCCAAGCAATATCAAAAATGCTCCCAACTTCATCGGCCAATCAGTTACAATCCAAGAAACAAAAGCCGATGGCTTTTGTTCTTCCAAAGGAATAGCTATCTCTTCCTGAACATTATCTGCCTGAAGATCATCCAAATCCAGTGATTTTATAGCTTTTGACTTAATAGCAGAAGGAATAACTTTTTCTTCTCCCTTTAATAATTTCTCTAAACGAGAAACCTTTTGGGCCAGTATAATACAAAAAATAATAGCCCCAATCGACAAAAAAATACTCATAGGTTTTGTATGGTTAAATTAAGTTATTTGCTTTAATAATATCATATTTTCAATGATTAACAAAATTGTCTTTTATTCTATCTTTTAAAACCAGCCAAGAAAAAACAACAACCGCTGTTAAAATTCTCTTTATTCTCTTCGGCTCTTGGATTAAGCGCCAAAGCCACTCTATGCCTAAAATCCTCATTATTTTGGGGGCACGCTTGATTTTTCCTGTTAGAAAATCAAAGCTGCCACCTACTCCCATAGCTACTTTTACAGACGATATTTTAGCTAGATTATGATAAATAAATTTCTCTTGTCTTGGCGCACCGAGTGCTACCAAAAGAATTTGGGCATCAGTTTGCCGAGTTTGTCGAGGTTCAACCTCGCTAAATACGTTGAATTTTAAATTTGGATATTTTTTTTCTAAAACAAACCTTATTTCTTCATTACTGGAAAATTGCTTTTCGTGGTTTAAAATACAAACTTTATAACTCTCTTTTTCAGCTAAACGTAAAATATCTTTGGTTAAATCAGCTCCGCTGATACGATTTTTAATAATCGGGGGAAACAAAAAAGAAGCCAATTTTACACCAAAACCATCCGTTAAAGATAAATCAGCCTTATTTAAAATATGAAAAAATTCCTCATTATTTTGGGCCTTAACCAAAAACTCCGGATTAACAGTTGTAATGTAATGTTGTTTACTAGAAATTAAAAACTCTTTAATCTTTTCTAAGACTTTTTCTTTTGACAGATTATCGATTTTTACGCCTAAAATTTTAATTGACATATGTAGTATTCTAACATATTAACAGTTATGTTTGCAAACAAAAGAGCCCGTCTTAGACGGGCTCTTTTTATTATAACTCTTTATTTTCTATTGTCTAAAATTAGTTTGTCCTTCGTTGGAATCTGTTGGTTTTTCGTTCTTTCCTCTTAAGCGATAATTTTCATAGGCGAAGTAACCTGTTACTAAAAGAAGTAAAACTATTAACCACCACCAATTTTGCCAACAACCGCAGGTGCTACAGGTGCTTGAAGCATTACATTCATCCGTATAACAAACTTTATCGTTTTTTGTTTCTTTATCCCCTTGATCTTCTTCGCCAGCTTTCACCTGTTCTCCTAACACTTCTCCATCGACTGCTTGGACACCTGAACCAATAGCCCCTTCTTCTTGAGCTACTGCTTGCAGATCACCTTCCTGTTGCTCTTCACCATTTGAATTTGTAGACCCTTCGATCTCTTGAGAAGAAGTTGATTGCCCTTCTTGTTCTTCTACTTCTTCTATTGCACAAGTAGAGCTACAGCCATCTCCGCTTAATATGTTTTGATCGTCACACTCTTCAGCACCCTCTAAAACACCGTCTCCGCATAGAGTTTCAGTTTCTATTTTATAAAGACATACTTTTTGAATATCAACACTATTTGGTAGTGTTTCCGGTGGACATTGAGTAGCAGTATCCATTATAATCGTATTTTCACCTTTGTAGAAAATAAAGTCTCCGGTAAGTTGAGTTCGCATTTCTTCGTCACCAGGTCTGTCAAAGATAATGTCGCTTTGTTTTCCGTTTATACTAAAGGTAAAATTTTCAGCTGGTTGAGTTTCTTCCAGACCGCTTCTGTGAACTTCAGCGTAAACATTGTATAAACCGGTTTCAAGAATAGAAACGATTTCTGTGTCTTGATTTTGGTAAACTGTCCAACCTGATAATTGGCAGTTTTCACCGATAACCTTTAAAGTTGTGTCAAAGATATAATCTGCTCCAGCACAACCTTCAGTTTTACATTCACTATCGCATCCGTCACCAGAGATATTATTACCATCGTCACAGTCTTCTTCCGCGTCTACTGTTCCGTCTCCGCAAACAGGTGTACAAGAGTTGGTAGTGAAAAACACTTCATCACTAAATACCTCGCTGCTATAAGTGGAAATCGCTCGACAGTAGTATCCTGTGGATTGGTTTAATCCGGTTACATTTACGCTATGAAAAGTTACTTGACTCAAATCTTTTTCCGTTGAAAAATCATAACCAAGATCCGGCCAAGCACCAAGTGGGTCTGACGGACTTAGTCCGCAAACAACTCGACTGGTAGCGTTTCTATTTGTGTGCCAAGTAATAGTGGCGTTATCACATCCCGGAGCAGCTGCTTCAGAATGAATATAAAGAGATACAGGGCCTCCGCCGCCTCCGCCACCTCCGCCGCCGCCACCACAATCGGTGGTTTTATTGGCGTCGTTATCATCACAGTCAACTGGTCCACAGTCACCACCCTCTTGGGCGTAACCATCACCATCGTTATCGGTACAAGTTGGACCGGGGCAAGAATCATCGTAACCATCACAATCCTCATCTATTTCATTGCCACAAATTTCTTCTTGAGGTTCGATTGCACCTTCACACTCTCCCCATGCTCCAAGTGAACAAATTTGAGTTCCAAACTCACAAGCGCCAACATCGGTTGAACCGCATTGTCTGGTCTCTCCTTCCTCACACTCTTCAATCTCTGTAAAATAATTTCCAAAGTTAACTATTTTATTATCTCCATTAACACTAACTTGAATAGGATTCCCGGTTGTGTTGGTCCAATTTTCCTTTAGAATCTCCGCAACCGTGTAATCTCCAGTTGATAGTCCGTAAAAACAATATCCGTTTTCTCCGGTTATCTCTGAAGTGTCTTCTTCACCTGGGTTTAAATGAATTGTCCAGTCTGTTAAGTTATCTTCTCCGTCATCCCAAATACCATCTTGGTCCAAATCTTCAAACTTATTACCACAGATACTTCCTAAGCACTCTTCCAATAAAGCAGAAGAATAATCTGTATAATATCCATCGTCAGCCACATTAACGGTTAACCAAAAATGAGAGTAGTTATCTGCACCATCAAGCCAAACTTCATCGTCTCCGGCACTATTCTTTGTGCCATCGTTATCATTATAACCTCCAACCTCTGAGTCTTGCTCTAAAGTATTGTTTCCTGAATTATCGTTTCGCAAGTGAGTAGGGGAAGCGTTATAAAATTCAATATAACCGTCTAAATGTTCAAGATCTGCTCCGGTTGGATTGGTGCCGTGTAAAACAACACGAACACTACCGTTTAACCTTTGAACAGCCAAACCAGGGACATTTTCATATCCTAAAATATCGGTATCTTCAATATAAATACCGTTCTCAACAAGAGGAAACCATTCACCAGACTCATAGATATTATCCGGAGAACCAACATAAATTTGATTTGTAGAGGTAGCATTTCCTTCGCTTGAATAGTTATCCACAACTACTCTAGCCATTATTAAATCACAATTTTCTTGTTCACAAGTCGCATTACAACCATCACCGTTTTCTGTATTTCCGTCATCACACTCTTCGTTGTCGTCAACTACTTCATCTCCACAATAAGATGAAACTTGCTCGAAAAAAGCACATATCGGCTCTAAACTATTAGGATTAGTATAGTCAGGATAAAACGCATGGTTAGCAATCACTTCATTAACATCACCACTAACAACCAATAAATTATTAACAACATTAATCTCTGAAGCATAAATAACATTATCTTCTAAATCATCTGTTATTCCTGACTTTGCTACAAACTGACTATTATTTTGCAATATAACTTCATATTGTTCATTTGGCTGAAAACTAGTTACCCTTGTTGGTTTACCATCAAAAGCAGCTAATGTAACTTTATAGTTACCTGCTGGGATAAAAGAATTTACTAACTCTTGATATTCATCATCTCTACTTGAAAATATTTTTTCAGTAAAATCAACAACATATGATTCTCCTTCAACTGCAATAAATGGACAATCTATTCTGGTAATTTCACACTCACTACTACACCCATCACCATCTTCTGTATTACCGTCGTCACATTCCTCATCTCCCTCTAAAATTCCGTTTCCGCACCCCGGAAGTTCAATGACACAGTTAGCACTACATCCGTCGCCATCTGTTTGATTACCGTCGTCACACTCTTCGGGCCCGTTAGTAATATAGTCACCGCAATATTCTTCAGGGATACATTCTCCCCAAGCACAATCAGTACAAACTTTATGACCATTGTATCCGGTATATCCGTCACCGGTTACACACGATTCCGCGCAAGAACAATCACATTCTTCGCCATCTTCTACAATGTAGTTACCGCAAATAGGTTCTTCGATAGTACAGTTAGCGCTACAACCATCACCGTCTATTTGATTACCATCATCACACTCTTCATCTCCTTCAACAGCTCCATCACCGCAAACCGGGCCGCAATCACCGCAAGTGCACTGATTTTCAGCTCCCGGAGTACCAAATTCCACTGCTCCAGAATCCCAATTTACTTGAGCCGAAGCTGTACACCAATTATCTGCTAAAGCACCGTTACCTGGATCTTGAAGTCTGGACATTGCTTTTTTCGGACTAACGTTATCGCCTTCAAAAGGAACACCGCCATCACCGGCTGTATCGATTAAAATACCGCTGTCGTCCCAATCTCCATTACAATATAATTTTACCTGAAGTTGAGTATTTAATAAATTAACTGCTGTATTAACTAAATCAGGAGTGATTCCAATTTTTGAACTAGCTTCATCGTAATTCGCAATTAAAAAGAAATCATTTGCTCCTATTATTTTAGAAGCGGGAATTTCAAGCATCAAAACTTCACTACCCGACATTCTTGTTAATTGACAACCATCCAAATTAAGTGCTTCTCCGGTTGTGTTTCTAAGTTCAATCCACTCATCAGCCATAGAAGATGAGCTCCCCGACCACATTAACTCATTTATTACAACCTCGCCAACAGTAGGTGTTGCTATTTCGCTGGCACTGGCTGAACTGGCGATTATTAAATTAAATGGAAAAGCTATGAGTATCATTAGAAAATAATACAAGGCTTTTTTTGTTGTCCCTCCATTTTTTAGTGTTGTGTGTTTCATATGTTTATAGTTAATTAATTATATAGTTCTGAGCTTGTCTTAAGGTCCTATAGTTAAGACTCTAAAACAAACATCGGACTAATATAGAGTTTAAGCCAATAAAAGTTAAGCCAATAAAAGCAATAGAAATATATTTTAAACCAGCAAAAAACATCCCCTACCCGATAAAATTGAGAGTTTTCAATAATTTGAAAAAAAATATTTTATTTTTCTTTTTAAGTTCGTTGGCCTAAAAAGCCAAAACGATTTTCTTTTTGTATTTGTTCGAATTTTTCATCGAAATTATTTAACGATTATTTTCTAACCGCCCTCCAAAGAAAGAACAATTTTTTAATTTTTAAATATTAAAATATAATAACACAAAAAAGAAAAAAATGTCAATAGACAGAGACAGAATTTCATAAAAATACTTGACAGAATAAATCTATTGTGCAATGCTTTTATGAAAACCTAAATAAGGTTTTATAGCTCATTTCACTATTATATCTTACAGAAAGAGGTATTTTAATAAAATCTAAGGAGGAGTATTATGAGTAAAATAGCTATTATTGGAAGTGGGGTTGTTGGTCAAGCAACCGGCAAAGGATTTATCGAAAATGGTAACGATGTTGTGTTTTGTGATATCAATTGCGAGACTTTATGGAAACTTGAAGGTAAAGGGTTTCGGGTTTGCGCTCCGGATTGGCTTGTGGAAGAAAAAGCAAATGTTTTCATTTTAACAGTTTCTACGCCAACAGTTGATGGGGAAATTGAATTAAATTTTTTGAAATCAGCTGTTGCTAACCTAGGCAAAACACTAGAGCAAATCGATAACTATTGCCTGATTGTTGTAAGAAGCACAGTTCCTCCCGGAACCACAGAAGATATTCTAATTCCACTTTTGGAAAAATATTCCAATAAGAAAGCAGGTGAAGATTTCGGTGTTTGCATGAATCCGGAGTATCTGAGAGAAATTTCAAATGAGGAAGACTTCAAGAACCCGTGGATTATTACCATTGGAGAGCTTGATAGTAAATCTGGTGAAATACTTGAACAACTCTACAGTAACTATGAATGCCCGATATTCCGCGTGCCCCTGAAAGAAGCTGAGATTCAAAAATATGTGCATAATCTTTTCAATGCCTGCAAAATTTCTTTTTTTAATGAAATGAGAATGGTTTGCAACATGATTGACGCAAACGCCGATAAAGTGTTTGCTTTAGTCGCTCAAAGCGCTGAGGCTTCTTGGAATCGTGAATACGGAATTAAGGATCTTGGACCCTACAGCGGGAGCTGTCTTCCTAAAGATACCACCGCCCTTCTTACTTGGGCAAAAGAGAACCTGGACACAGAAATGCCTTTATTACAGGCAACGATCAAAGTAAATGAATCTCTAAAATCTTAAGTGAGGTATAATAGCAAAACTTAACCGAGAGATAGTTTGACAACAACAAACTATCTCTCACTTCTTTTTTATGTTTGAACAATTAAACAATTATTTCCATATTTTAATCCCCTATTTTCCACTGGGTATTATTGGTATTTATCGTTGGTCTATTTGGTCTGTTAAAAAAATAATATCCACAAGATACAAACCAATTCCGGAAAATAACTATACTAATACACTTTCAATCGTGGTTCCCGTATACAATGAAGATATAAATCTTTTCAAAAGAGCTCTTGAGTCTTGGAAGCAAAATAATCCTAATGAAATTATTGCGGTCATAGACTATACAGATACGGACTGTATAAATGAATTTAAAAAATTTCAACTGGAGAATCAAGAATTTTGCAAACTCATAATAACTGAAAAACCAGGCAAAAGAGAGGCGTTATCAGATGGTATAAAAATCGCCGAATATAATATTATTGCGCTTGTAGATAGTGATACTATCTGGGAGCCTAATATAAAAAATACTTTACTGGCTCCTTTTGAAGATCCGGAAGTGGGCGGTGTTGGCCCAAGGCAAGATGTTTTAAAAATAGATACTCTTGCTCGCAAGTTATTTAATATTCATATTGATCATAGATATTATGATGAAATGACTTATCTGGCAACAGTTGCCGATGGATTAACCTGTATTTCAGGAAGAACCGCTCTGTACCGGGCTGCTGCTATTAAAAGCTTAACTGATAGTCTTGATAACGAAACCTTCCTAGGAACTAAATGCATAAGCGGAGATGACAAATGCCTTACAAGATTAGTTCAACAAGATGGGTGGAAGGTACGATATCAAAATAATGCTTTGGTGCTTACCCCTGGATCAGCTGATCTGCTTACCCTCCTAAAGCAACAAATAAGATGGACAAGAAATACCTACCGATCCGATCTTATATCTCTATCAAGTAAATGGATCTGGAAAAGAGAGAAATTCTTAGCCTTTCATATGCTCGATAGATTTACCCAGCCATTTACTCTTGTTCTTGGTCCTATTTACTTTATATTTTCCATTATTTGGGGGCATTGGTTAGTAGCCGGCATATTACTTCTTTGGTGGCATTTTAGTCGTGGTATAAAACTATACCCTCATTTGAGGAATAATCCTTCCAGTATTTTAATATTACCTATCTATATTATTACTACCTACTTGTTGGCGGTCTTAAAAATTTATGCAATGGTCACAATCAGACAACAAGGCTGGATAACCAGATGGGATAAAAGCCGATTACAATCGGTTGGCGGTCGTTTTTGGAGAACAATAACATCTTTGATACCTTATATTATAACAGGTTCAATATTATTATTGTTAAGCTTTAGCGTAGTAAGTTATAAGAAAATAGTTACTACTGATAATAATAAAACTTCAAATAATATAATTTTTAGCGATACATCCGATTTAGATGTCAATCACTTAAAACAAAATATTTTAGACAAAGTAACAAGTTCACAAATAAAATATTATGAAATTAAGAAAGGTGAAACTCTATCAAGCATCGCGCGAAAATATAATATTAATTTATCTGCAATTATTAATGCTAACAATGGCTTAATTTCAAACCCAAACAGTGTAAAAGAAGGTCAAAAAATTATCATCCCTATCTCTGAGTTAAAAAATAGCCTTGATAAAGAAACGTTGCTTTCTCGTAAAAATCGAGAAATCATTTTAGATGAATCAGAAAACACACTTACAATCCAAGGCGAAAACAATATAGTGACTTTCAATGAAATATATGAAAATCTAAAAAATAAAAATGTTATTGAAAAACTTGAAAATAAAGAATGGTTGCTTAAAGTAAATTTATTTATTAAAGACGGAGCAACTCTGATTATAGACAGAGATGATGTTTCCTGGCTAAAGTTAAAAAGCGATGAAGATGATTTCGTCTGGATCATTTCTTTTGGCGGTAGCATCTTAATAAAGGATACTAAAATAACTTCTTGGGACGAAAAAGAAAGCAATTATGACAATACCAATAATGATGGGCGAAGTTTTATTTTAGCCAAACACGATGGTAGAATGGATATTATAAACTCTGAGTTGGCGTTTTTAGGATATAAAGGCAACAATAAACACAAAAATGTAATTTCAGATTTATACAGTGTTTCCTGGGAAATTCCGGATAATACTTTTGAACAAAAATTAATTACTGGCAAAGTTATAAATAGCGCTTTTCACGATAACTATTTTGGCGCTTACACCTTTGGCGCTACTGGAATGATTTTCGAGAACAATGAATTTTATAATAACATTCAACATGGTCTTAATATTCACAACAACTCTAATAACTTTACTGTCAAAAATAATATTGCGAGAAACAATGGTGGCAACGGGATAATAGTATCAAGAGACTGTCTAAATCATACAATCAAAAACAATGTCTTTTCTAATAATAAATTACATGGAATAATATTTCATTCAGGGTCTGATAATAACATTGTAGAAAACAACGATATATATAAAAATATCGATGGCGTTGCTATTTATGATTCTCATAGTAATTTAATTCTAAATAATAACTTTTACGAAAACAAAAACAGCATTCGGGCTAACTATGGTTCTTCTAAAAACTACATAGAACAAAACAATATTACAAAAAATACCAACGGCATTTTTATTTACGATCAAGCAAACAATAATATTATTATTAACAACTCAGTTAAAAACAACGAAAAAGGTGTTTATATTAAAAATGCTAACGAAAATATAATAAAAGATAGCTTAACAGAAGGAGATAATAAAATAGAAATTAAACTGACAAATAGTGCTGATGATAATATCATTCAAGAATTTTAAAAAATCACCAAAAAATCAATTGACAAAGAAAACAATATATCATACCATTTAAATATAAGCTAACTATTAAATTATAAACAAAAAAATATGAAAAAAACAAAAAAAATCCAACATTTTCTAACAGTTATTATTGCTATTTTTATTTTTAGCGTTGCTGCTAATAATGCCTTGGCAGCAGAGCCATGCTCTAGCGAAAATGTCAGATGGGCTCATTCTTCCAATAGAATTTATGTAACCGGGAACACAACTTGTACTTTAACTGAGATAAAAAACCTGGGGTCACAATCAATGCCCCTGGAGTTAATAGACCCGACAGAGAAAATTTGGTTTTTAGGCGCAAATTTATTTATACAAGACGGAGCACAGGTTGTCATGCACGGTTCAGCAATGGGTGGTGATGTTAATGAGTTAAGATTGAAAAGCGATAGTACTAATTTTATCAAAATTTTAGCTGATTGGGGATCGATAGATATTAACAGCACCAAAATAACTTCTTGGGATGAAAATGTAAGCGGACCGGATACGGACTATTTTAACGGAAGAGCATTTATTCATGTCCGCTCTCGTTTGGATGGTGACGGCGTGACCCCGATAGAATCAAGAATGGATATTAGAAATAGTGATGTTGGTCACCTTGGTTATCCTGGGTCTGAGGCCTATGGTCTTTCGTGGAAGGTATTAGGCAAAGATACGGTTGGTCCGGAGATATTTGATAATGTTGGAGTTTATGGCGATGTAGTAAACAGTGAAATTCATGACAATTATTTTGGAGTTTACACCTATGGAGCCGAGGCAATGACCTTTATTAATAATGAAGTTTATAACAACACCATGTACGGTCTTGATCCCCACGATGACTCTGATAATCTTTTAATTGACGGCAACTATGTTCATCATAATGGTTACCATGGAATTATAGGTTCGCAAAGATGTAATAATTTAACTATTACAAACAATACCTCTAACAATAACGGTGGTAACGGGATAATGCTTCATCGCAACACTAATTATTCATTAGTTGAAGGTAATGAAACTTACAATAATATTGACTCCGGGATAGCTATTTTTGATAGTCACAACAATCAAATTTTGAATAATATCGCAAAATACAATAAAAGGGGGATAAGATTTAGTGTAGGAAGTTCAAATAACGATATTGAAAATAACTCTTTCTCTGAAAACAACGACTACGGAATATATTTTTATAGAGGTAGTGATATTCCAACAAGCGGCGATGGAAAACCTAAATTCAACACCTTTAGAAATAACACGGCAAATTCAAACGGATATTTTGCCGTCAGAGTTGGCGGAGCTGATTATAATATTTTCGAAAATAATATATTTGCAAACAACTATAAAGGAATCTATATTGCGAGCGATAGTCCAACAGGCAATACTTTTTTTGCTAATACTTTTAGCTATAACGGGGCTGATTATAATATCAAACTTTACGCTGCTCCGGAAACAAGTATAGAGAATAATGTTATTGAGGGTAGTAAATATGGTATTTTACTATCAAACACCCATAACTCTGAAATTATAAATAACAATATAAAATTTAGCTCTAAAACCGGGGTAAGACTACAAAAAGGAAGCAACGGGAATTTAATTATTAACAACACTATCGCTAATCATGTTAGGGGTTTAGATTTGATAGAGACAAGTAGCTCAAATATAATTAAAGAAAATAGTATAATAAATAATAGCAGTTATGCGGTTTATATTTATGGAGCAAGTAATAATATTTTTGAGAATAATAATTTAGAAGGAAATCATCTAAATTACTATTACGCAAAATATAACAGCTCTAACACAATACAAAATTCTAATTCCTTTTCTTTAAAAGTCGCCGAACCGCTAAGTAGCATGTTGATTAAAGACTCAATAAACAGTATCTTTGAAAACAGTAAAGATCTTTCAACCGATGTTTATGCCGACACCTCTTCAATTGTAGTTGATCACGCAGAGGTCGGTAAATCAGTAGTAAGCTTTAATCGATTAAATTTCAAATCAGTTCCTTCTGCGAGTGGTGTTAATATTAAACCTGTAATCTGGAATACAGACGTTAACATATACAGAAAATGGATAACAAAAAATACCGCGACCTCATTGATTGCCGTATCTTATACTATTGGAGATCTTGCTCCAAATACTGCTTACGATGTTATTGTAAACAGCTCAGTGTGGAGCACTTTTACATCAAACAGTAGTGGAGAAATAAATTTTGACTACGAATCAATGCCAAGTGATGAGATAATCTTTGAAGTACTCTAAACTCATCTCTAAAATAAACTATTCCATAACCGGATAAAAAAATTTTGTAGAGTTGTCAAAACTTTTAAAAAAAGATTTTTATTGTTTGGTTCTTGAATGACTTCCTTGTTTAATATCTCTTCTTCTTTTCCACCAAAGACAGCTTCGTCTTTGGTGGATTCTTTTTTTACTTCTTCTGTTTCAGCTAAAGGCTGATCATCCTTTGTCTGAGATTCTACTTCTTCTTCTCCACTAAAGACAGGCTCGTCTTTGGTAGATTTCTTTTTAACTTTCTCTGTTTCAGCTAAAGGCTGATCAGCCTTTGTCTGAGATTCTACTTCTTCTTTAACTTCTTCGACCTTACTTGGCTCTATTTCTTCTTTTACTTCATCTGTTTCTGCCTCCTCCGCTTTACTTACTGCCTCTTCTTCCACTATTGATTCACTTGGCTCTACCGTCTTTTCACATGCTAAACTAGGCGTAAAATCTGAGCCAAAACTACCAACTGAATCACCTTTTTTATTATTCTCTAATATGTTTCCGCATATTTTACCCTGAGTAGAAACCTGAAATTTAATTCCGCCGTTTTTATTGTCAATAATAGTATTTTCATAAACATCGTTATTTTGCCCGTATTGAATTCCGTTTACTTTCCAGCCACCAAGGCGAATTCCGGCACCAAAACTTCCTCTTACATCGTTATACCGAAAAATATTATTACTTCCGCGAGAATCAAGACCGCCCGACTCTACATCCTTTTGTCCGCGACAGGTGTTGTATTCTACAATATTATTTGTTGCCCCTTCTTTGATGTCAACACATTCATTGCCCTGAGTATCTATATAGTTATGGTGTATAATATTATTTTTTGTTTCGTCCGGATCACTGGTTGGATTTTTCCCGTCTTTCCACTGTTTACTTGATGTGCCTATATAAATACCTTCGCCGTTTTTACCCCCATCATCAAAAACAAAATCGTAAACACCGCAGTTGCTAATAGTGTTATAAGAAATTTCAGATTCTGTTACAAAATATCTAAGACGAATACACTCACCCCCAGCATTTTTTAGAGTCATGTTAATTATCTTTATACCTTTTGGACCTTGTTGTTTTTTCTTCCCTAAGATATAAATTAATATATCTCGATAACCTGATTCTTTTTCCGCTGAACCATGCAGGCCGTCTACTGTAAAGCCGTCTAAAATATGATAATCATGATTTATCTCAATCATTCTATGATTACCATCGCCTTTTAGAATAGCGTCCTTTGGACCAACTATAGTAATGGGGTTACTTATTTCTCCGTTTTGACGAGAAACAAGATCTTCGTTATATTCTCCTGATGAAAGATTTATTACACTGCCCGGACCAGCCATGTCTATTGCTTTTTGAATTGTTTTAAAGGGTGTGTTTAATGACTTTCCGTTGTTAAAATCTGTTCCTGCAGGACTTACATAATAAACATCTTGTTGTTTATTATCTGTGGCAAACGATATATTATTAAAAATAACCGCGACCAAGGTTAAGACGCAAAAAAATATAGAGACTTTTAAAAAATACCTACTTATTATTAATGTTTTTTTAAAAAAATAACCGTAAAACATTTAAAATTATTTTAATACTCTGACTTTATTATAATAATTTTTTAAACAACATCTGTCAAATCAATCATTTGCCATATTAAAAAAATATATTATAATAAAATTATGAAGAAATCCACTTTACTTGCCATATTTTTTTTCGTTATTGGTTTAACGATTCCTTTTAATATTATTTTTTTAATTACAGAAAATGTAATTACAGAAAATATCAATAATTACCCTGTTAATAAATTAACCGAATTAATAAAATTAAAAAAAGAAACAGAGCAACCACAACTAAAAAGTCTTCCTGCTCCTGAAAAAGTAAAGGGGATATATTTAACCGGCTATACTTTTTCTAACGATAAATCAAGAGATAATCTTATAAAACTTATAAAAACAACCGAGTTAAACTCTCTGGTAATTGATGTGAAAGATGGAAACGGAAAATTAATGTTTACTCCTCAGAATGAAAAATTAAAATCAATTCCAATTTCAACTCACTCTCTGTCAAATGCAAAAATTATTGAACTCTTAAAAGATCTGCAAGAAAAAGAAATTTACACTATTGCTCGAATTACAACCTTTCAAGACAGTATCGCTGTTCAAACCTTTCCAGGGCTGGCTTTAAAAAATAAAAGCGGGAACATCTGGAAAAACTGGCAGGGAATTTCCTGGCTGGATATGACCAATCCAAACGCCTGGGAGATACCGGTTTTAGAGGCCAAAGAAGTAATTAAACTTGGATTTGATGAAATTCAGTTTGATTATATTCGTTTTCCGTCAGATGGAAATATTTCTACAATTCAATATCATAACTTACCGCCTGAAAAACGAAAATACGAAGTTTTAAGTGATTTTTATAAATATATCCAAGAAGAATTAAAAGAATTTAATGCTCCTGTTTCAATTGATCTTTTCGGACTTACCTACGAAAGACGCAAAAATCCCCATTACGATTTAAACATCGGGCAGAAACTATCAGAGGCCTCTCTTTATTTTGACTATATCTCTCCCATGGTTTACCCGTCTCACTATCCAAAAAATTACTTAGGATTTGAAAACCCGGCTGAGCACCCATATGAAATAATTAACAGAGCCATGAAAGAAGGGGACTTTATCTTAAAAAATACCACTTCCTCAAAAGCGTTAACCCGCCCCTGGCTACAAGACTTTGACATCGGCGCAGTTTATGACGCAAAAAAAATGCAAGCTCAAATAAAAGCTTGTGATGACAATAACACCTCTGGTTGGCTTCTCTGGAATCCATTGAATAGGTACACTGTTGAAGCATTCCGAAAAAGTAATTAATAAAATAAGACTATTTAATAAAATAATTTAAAAACCGCTCCAGAGAGAACCTGAAGCGGTTATATTTTTTAAATTCAATTCACAGTTTATCGTGAAAAATGATCACCCTCTTTCCGAGAATGTCTTGGGCACAGTATTATTTCCTTGCCACACCGGCACTTACTTAAAAAGGATATTCTAGAAGATAACCCCATACCCGTAGCCACAAAAGTATCGATATTTAATTCCTTTTTTTTGTATATAACTTTTTTCGGCTTTCGTGTAGAAACATTAACTTCAAAGTCCATTGATCCGAACGGGCCAGATAAAGTCACTTTTTTCTTTGGCATACCCCCTCCTCTAAATTTTACATAATTCCAATATCCTTCTTCCTCTTTTTGTCAAAACAGCAATTTTTTCTTTTTTTGGATTAAACAAAATACTTAAATAATCCACATGAGCATAAAGTCGAACAAATTCATGTTCGTATTTTTTTACCTTTCTGGCTTTTTTAAAACTTCTCAAAAGCTCTATCTCGCCTACTTCTTGTTTTTTGCCCATTATCGGGCAATCTGTTAATTTGATGGCTTGTAACGACAAAATATTTCCTCCTAATCAAGAACTATTGTTTTAGTATTTATGCAAATTGGTTTGGCAAATTCTTTAAATGCCTCTTCTGTGGCTTCTTCCAAGCTTTTCCTAGCTGCTGCAACTTTTTCCTTTGTACTAGGGACTTCTTTCCATCCATTTTTTTTCAAAATTTTTTTTAAATTTTTCAAAGATCGCATCGTGTTCCCCCTTACACATTTTCTATAGGCTTTACAATTTTGCCCGATTTTATATTTTTTATTTTTTTTATTTCTTTTTTAATCAATTCTTTGATTTCTTTACTCTCTTCAAATTTAATACCAAAAACAGGAATATTTAACCCATAAGAAAAAGAATTGGCTATTGCTACTCCAATTCGAACAGCTGTAAACCCGCCCGGTCCTTTAACCACAAAAATACCTTTTAATCTCTGAGGTGTTGTTTTTTTTGCTTTTAATAATTTATCTATTAAAATCAATAATCTATCAGACCTTGCTTTTGAGGATATTTTTTTAATAATCTCTATATTGTCATCTTTTTTAATATTAATGAGTGCTACTTGGGTCTTATTATTTTCAGCTGTATTTATAAATAAAAACATACTATAAACTCTTTAAATATTTTTTAACTCTTTCAACTTTTCCTCTGAATTTTTAAGATTATCTTTTTCTGTTTTTACCACTGCTTTCGGAGCTCTTTCCGCAAAGACCTTATTTTTTAACTTATTTTCAATTCCTTTAATATATTTCTCTAAATTTTCTATCTCTTTCATCGTTCTCTTCTTTTCTTTTTCTTTATCAATTGCCCCAATTAAATAAATTTCAGCTCCATTCTCAACAATTTTAATTGCTTGTTCAGGTATTTTACCACTTTTTTTAATTTCCAAATTTTCAATACCTGTTTTAAGACTTTTAATCAAAATTTTCTGCGACTTAATTAAATCTAAATTTTTACCAGCATAAATTATTGCTTCAACCTTTTTGGCTGGCTCTATTTTATTTTCTGCTCTGGCATTTCTAATAGCTGAAATAATATCTATAACTTTCTCAAATTCATTATCGCTAGATCCTTCGATGTCCTTATAGAAACTATTGTCAGGCCATTTTTCTATCATTAACAAATCACCGTTATTCATTTGTCCCCAAATCTCTTCTGTCACAAAAGGAATAAAAGGATGCCATAATTTTAATAAATCTTTTAGAATCATTACTAAAATAATATCTTTTTCTTGTTTATTTTCTTCGAATTTACTTGTCTCTAAATACCAATCAGCAAAATCATTCCAGGTAAATTCCCTTAACTTTTCCCCTGCTTGAGAAAATTTATATTCTTCAATATCTTTATCGATATCTTCAATCAAATTTTTCATTTTACCCAAAATCCATTTGTCTGCTAAAGTTAAATTTTTATCATCTAATTTTTCTTCTTTTAACTCTCTACTGCCAATTATAAACCTACTTATATTCCACAGTTTATTGGTAAAATTTCTATAACCGGCAATTTTTTCTTCTGAAAGCTTAGTATCGTTACCCGGTGTAGAACCAATAACAAGAGACAACCGAGTGGCGTCTGTCCCATATTTTTCTATCATCTCGAGTGGATCAATAGTATTACCTTTTGATTTACTCATCTTTTTCCCTTTTTCATCTAAAACAAGACCATGTAAATAAACATCTTGGAATGGAATATCTTCGATCGCATAAGTTGTCATAATAATCATTCTGGCGATCCAGAAAAATAAAATATCGTAACCGGTTTCCAAAACATTAGTAGGGTGAAAATTTCTAAAATCATCGCTATCTATAACTAACTTTCCATTTTCAATTTTAATCTGCTCCGGCGAACTGGCCAAAGTTGAAAAAGTCCAAAGCCCAGAAGAAAACCAAGTATCTAGAGTGTCAGTATCCTGAACCCACCTCTTGCCCTTTGGCTTATCAATTCCTACAT
Source organism: Candidatus Falkowiibacteriota bacterium (assembly GCA_018651725.1). GTDB lineage: Bacteria > Patescibacteriota > Patescibacteriia > JAACEG01 > JAACEG01 > JABIDK01. The sequence goes on from JABIDK010000019.1 coordinate 79,762, forward strand.
AAATATTTTGGGAATTATTAAAATCTTTGCCACAAACCAATTCATCTTTTTCATTTTTAATAAGAAATTTAGCTATTCTTCCATTATCATGCCAAGATCCAATCGCGTCCTTCCATGGTAAGCCTTCAATAATCGCCTCTGACATATCAAGCGGGTCGGTGTGGCTCATAACTACAACTCTTTTACCCTTATATTTTTTAGCGATATCTTTTAGAAAATCTTCGATTCTATCAAACACCTGCCTATAGGTTTCAACTCCGGGAGCTTTAATTAAATATGGGGTGCCTCCACCTTCTCTGGTGAAAGATTCTGCTTCTGGAAATTTTTTCTGAATTTCACTAACATGGAGTCCTTCAATTTCACCATACGATCTCTCAATAATCCTTTCGTCCGTAACAACCTTAAACTCATCATTTGCTACAATTTTAGCAGAATCTAACGTTCTTCTCAGGGGTGAAGAGATAATAATATCAGGGTTAAACTCTTTAACTATATCTATTTTTTCTTCTGATTGCTTTCTGCCAGTTTCGTTAATATCTGTTTCTTTGCGACCCTGCATAATACTTTTAACGTTCCAATCAGTTTGCCCATGACGTAGAAATAAAACACTGGTGATATCCTCTTTATCCTTATACCAAACAGGTATTTGATGGCCAAATAAAATTTGTCGACTAATACACCAGTCTTTTAGATCGTTCATCCAGTGAAAATAATTTTTCTCGAATCTCTCTGGATAAATATTTATTTTTTCTCGACCGAATACACCACTCTTAACAGCTTCAACGCTTAATTCTTTTATGGTTTTATTATCACGGCTGGGAATTTTTTTATTCACATCTATAAACCACTGTAAACTTGGCAAAGGTTCAATCGGTGTATCGCACCGATAACAAATAGAAAGTTTATTATCATATTTTTCATCAACACGATCAATTAAATTCATTTTCTCCATGTCTTTAACAATTTCTTTTCTAGCCTCCTTAGTTGTCATCCCAGCATACTTACCGCAATTATCCATCATCTTACCGTCTTCGTTAATGATTTTCCTAGCTGGTAAATTATGGCGTTCTGCTATTTCGCTATCCACCATACTGTGAGCCGGCGTTACCTTTATTGCCCCAGAACCAAATTCAGAATCAACCGATCGATCTCCAACCACGGTTATTTCAAAATCGCCCAAAACTCCCGGGATATTATATTTTTTACCAATCATATCTTTGTACCTTTTGTCGCTTGGATGAACAGCAACAGCCGTATCTCCTAGCTTGGTTTCCGGTCTAGTGGTAGCCAAAACAAATGGGCCATATTTTATCCAATACAATTTTGTTTTTTGCTCTTTATACTCCACCTCGTCATCTGCTAACGTTGAATGGCATCGCGGACACCAATTAACTACTCTATCACCTCTGTAGATTAATCCGTCATCGTACATCATCTTAAAAACAGACCTTACGGCCTTGGTTCTGGTTTCATCTAAAGTATAAGCCTCTCGCGACCAATCGCAAGAAGATCCCATTTTTTTAATTTGACCTTCAATAGTATCGTGTGATTCCTGAGCGAATTTTTTAACTCGCTCTAAAAATTTTTCCCTGCCAAGCTCGTGCCTATTTATTCCTTCTTCTTTTAAGATCTTTTCTACCTTGGTCTGTGTTGCAATGGCGGCATGGTCAGTCCCAGGCAACCACAAAGTTCTATCTCCCTTCATCCTATGGTGCCGTGTTAAAATATCCTCAATCGCCAACATAGCCGAATGCCCCATATGTAAAACACCCGTCACATTAGGCGGTGGCATGGAAATACAATAATTTTTAGCGTCTTTTTTAGTGTCTAAATTATCTGGATTAAAAAAACCGGATTCTTCCCATTTTTTATAAATAGAATCCTCAACATCTTTCGGATTATAAATTTTTGGTAATTCTTTTAACATAAAAAATTTAAATATAATTTCATTATAACCAAAGTTTTTAAAATAAGCAAGATTAAAAATTACACTAAATTGCCCTAAAACTATTGACAAATTTAATACATATGCTATAATATCATTATGAAAAATACTTAGTACTGATGCCGCCTGGCAGATACAAAAAGGTTTTTCATGAATAACTCGGGAAAGGCGGTGGGTGTGTCGATTCATCCAATCGAGGTCAGAAGATCTCAATAACTATAATCGCTGCAAGAAGGGTTGGCACCCCTAAAAGTGCAACGGGCATTAAAAAAAATTTGATGCCCTTTTTTCTTTGCTACAAATAAAAAAATTTGATACTTAATATTTTAACCACTGCTGGACTCTGCAAGGATATTGACTTTAAAAAAAAATTTGGTAAAATAATAATCAGTTATTAAAAGTAAAGTTGGGGACGTGGTGAAATTGGTATACACGCTGGTCTTAGGAACCAGTGCCGCAAGGCGTGAGAGTTCGAGTCTCTCCGTCCCCACTGTAATAAGCCTGGGTGGTGGAATTGGTATACACGAGAGACTTAAAATCTCTTGGAGGCAACTCCGTGCGGGTTCAAGTCCCGCCCCAGGCACCAAAATAAAAGTCTTAAAGTCTGTTGGCTGGGTAGCTCAGCTGGTTAGAGCGCGGCACTCATAACGCCGAGGTCGAGAGTTCAAGTCTCTCCTCAGCCACCAAAAACAAAAAAACCAATCATATGATTGGTTTTTTTGTTGTATATTTTTAATTTACTAAAATTTTAAGATTTTTTCGAAAGATTTTTTATTTTTATAGTCTCCTATTATAGCTAGATTCAATTTATTGTTTACAAATATATCTTTAGCGACTCTTTTGATGTCAGCTGTTGTTACTTTGTCTATTTTTTTAAAGTGTTCTTTAAGAGTTGAAATATCATTTAAAAGTATCTCTTGGTTGGCAAGAAAATTTGCAATTTGGTCAGAAGTTTCAAGACCTATAGAACTAATACCCTTAATATAATCTTTGGCTTTTTGTAGCTCTTTACTTAATACTCCTTTTTCGGCTATTTTTTTATATTCTTTTAAAATTATTTTAATACTTTCTTCTATTTTGTTTTTATTCACTCCGGCTTGCGTTACTAAATAACCACGATCGGTATAAGCTTCGTGGGTTGTTCTGACGTAATAAGCCAGCCCTCTTCTCTCTCTCACTTCAATAAAAAGCCGAGAGCTCATATTTCCGCCTAAAATTACTCCTAACAGTTTAAGCGCAAAACGATCTTTATTTTTTAAGCCATACCCTCTTACCCCCAAACATAGATGAGCTTGATCTGTTTTTTTAGAAAATAACGAGACTTGCGGTTTATTTTGTTTTTTGTGCTCTGACTGTTCTTTTAATTGAACAATATTTTTGTTCATTTTTTGAAAACATTTTTGCACCTTTGTTTTGGCTATGTTTATTTTTTTACTATCTCCGGCAATACAAACTACAGCGTTTCCGGTAGTGTAACGATCTTTAAAATAATCTAAAAAATCTTCTCTTTTAAAGTCTAAAATATTTTCTTTAGTCCCGATTATAAGCTGTCCCATATCACTTTTGCCATACAATAAACTTTCAAATAAATCAGAAACATAGTGCATGGGTGTATCTTGAACCATCTTCATTTCTTCCAAAATTACCCCTCGTTCTCTATTTATTTCATCCAAATTAAATTTAGAGTTAAGTAGCATATCAGATATAACATCTAGAGACAAATCAAAATGTTCGGAAGAAGATTTTATGTAAAATCCGGTGATTTCTTTACCGGTAAAAGCGTTATAATTGGCTCCGATTTTATCCAGCTCCGTTGACACACTAAGCGCTGATGGGCGTTTTTTTGTGCCCTTAAAAAACATATGCTCTAAAAAATGAGACATTCCATTTAATTTTTTACTTTCAAATCTTGAACCGGTTCCAACTATTACTAAAATAGTTGTTGTGTTGGTATTTTGCATTGGAGCTAAAACCAAACGAAGATTATTTTTTAAAGTTGTTTTTTTAAACATAAATACTATTCAAACTTTAACCTTTTTACTCTTAATTTTCTTGCAATAATTATAAGCACTGTAATTAAAATGATAACTATAGCCTCTTTCCATGGAAACGCCCACATTACTTTTGTAATAACACTTGGATTTTTGTCGCCGTCAAACATTCGAACTACTATTAAATATTTTCCTAAAAAATATTTTCGATCCCAATCACCATAAATATAAAGATTTGAATTTGGTAAAATATTTTTCTCTTGAATTGGTATTGTGGCTATTCTTTTATTTAAAAAATTATAAATATCTATTTGCCCTTTTGGTTTATAGTGGATATTACCTAAATTGTTAAACCTTGCCCCAAATCTAACTGGTCCATAAAAAATAAATCCGGGAACACTCAATCCGTTGACTCTCCCTTCTCGTAAAAAAGTATTATCGTCCTCTCTATCAACCCCAACAAACACCAAAGAGTTATTACTTTTAACTTCATTATTGTTGGATATTCCAGTAAAATAAATAGTCGCATAATATCCTCCATCTTCCGTGTCCGGTGGAGCTGAAACTAAAAATGTTAATCTTTTTCTTTCTCCTGGCGCAAGTCCAAAGGAGGTAGGATTAAGCGGTTTTAGCCAAGAATTAATTAGCTCATTTTTCGGATCTTCAAATACCTCCACTTCCCCCTCATCTCCTTTAAACCTAAATCCTGCTTTTTGCATGCTAACATCTAACTTATTACCAGTATTGTTTTTTAAAACAAAGGAAAAATGTTCTGCCCCACCGGGAGCTAAATTAATTTCCTGAATAGTTTCAAAAATCGTTAAAGAGCCGGCTGAAGCACCGGAAACAAAAAATAAAGACAAAAATAAAATTGTAAGAATATATTTTATCATATTTTTATTAATACCTCACGTAAACTGCTAACTGTTAAACACTGAAAAGAAAATTTTTCGTTACTGTAACAACCTTCTCTTCTTTTGATTCTGATGATTTCTATTTTTTGCAAAATATTATTGTTGCTCTTTGAAATATCTTGCAAGCATTTTTCCAACTGCTCGGGATGATCCTCCAGGAAAAATATTCTTTCAGCTGTTTTAGACTTTGGGTGCTTTTTAATAAACTTTAGTTTTTCTTTGTCGGAGATAATAATCTCTTGGAAAAAACTTACGATGCCGGAGCTTACTATTTTTTTCTTTTGGAAAACGGGTGCGCCGTAAGAAAGTAAAACCAAGTAATTATCTTTGCCTTGCAAATTATCCAAAAAATCAATCGTATCCGGAAATAAAAATTCTTCAGTCTTAGTCAAAAAAATTTTGACTTCTTTTTTAATTTTTTTTCCATCAACTCCGTATTTATTTTGCAAAGTAAAAATTTGCTTTTCAATGTCATACTTTAAATCTCCATTTTTATCTTTACTATAATAACATTCATCAAATTGTTTTTTACTAACTTTATTCTGTTTAAAAATTTTTAAAAACTCTTTTTTAAACTTTTTAGTATTAAACAAAGTGTCATCAAAATCAATAAAAAATAAATTTTTAATCTTTATCATACAAGCGAACTGGTATCTCCCAACGGCAACCCAAGTTCTTTAGCTTTTAAAACTCTTCTCATGATTTTTCCGCTTCTGGTTTTTGGCAGTTTTTCTACAAATTCAATTTCTTTTATTACTGCGATTGGTCCTAAATTTTTCCTAACGATCATCTTTAAATCTTTCTGCAGTTTTTCAGTTCCTTTAATGCCTTTCTTAAGGATAATAAAGGCCTTTATAACTTCACCTCGAAGCTCATCCGGAACACCGATAGCACCGGCTTCCACGACAGCCTTATGAGCAACAAAGGCACTCTCCACCTCAGCGGTTCCAATTCTATGTCCGGCAATTTTCAAAACATCATCTGTTCTACCCTGAATCCAAAAATAACCGTCTTTGTCTCGAAACGCCACATCTCCGGCAAAGTAAGCTCCTTTAACTTGGCTCCAATAAGTTTTCAAATATCTTTTTGGATTATTGAAAATAGTTCTAATCATAGACGGCCACTGATTTTTAATTATCAAATATCCGCCCTTTCCGGCTGGAACTCTTTTTCCTTTTTTATCAACAACATCTGCAATAATCCCCGGGAAAGGCTTGCAAGCACTCCCGGCCTTTAGAGGGGCACTAGGTAAAGGGGTAATCATGTTCATTCCGGTCTCTGTTTGCCACCAAGTATCCATTATCGGGCAGCGGCGTTTTCCTACATGATTATAAAACCATTTCCAAGCTTCCGGATTGATTGGCTCCCCAACCGAACCTAAAATACGCAAACTCTTCATTTTATGTTTTCTGGGCCATTTAGCTCCATACCTCATCATAGCTCTGATCAAAGTTGGCGCAGTATATAAAACATTAACCTTATATTTTTCAACTACTTTCCAAATTCTATCCGGCGTTGGTACGTCAGGCACACCTTCGTACATCACAGTTGTAACTCCGGCCATAAGTGGTCCGTAAATTATATAACTGTGTCCAGTAATCCACCCCGGATCAGCTGTACACCAAAATATTTCGTCTCCTTTTAAATCAAAAACCCATTTTATAGTCCTAAGCACCCCAACAGCGTATCCGCCGTGGACATGGATAATTCCCTTTGGTTTTGAAGTTGTTCCTGAAGTATAAAGAACAAAGGCCGGGTCCTCGGCGTTCATCTGAGCAGTCTTAGCTTCAGTCGACTGACCTTTCACAAAATCATGAAACCAAATATCTCTTCTTTTATTAAATTTAATTTTAGCCCCATTGTTTTTAGCAACAATAACTTTTTTGATTGTTTTGCAGTTTTTGACTGCTCCGTCAACAATCTTTTTCAAATCAATTATTTTCCCCCTTCTAAAACTTCCGTCAGCAGTAATCAATATTTTAGCTCTAGCATCTTTAATTCTACCCTCTAACGCTCCGGAAGAAAATCCGGCATACACCACCGAATGCATAGCCCCAATTTTTGCGCAAGCCAACATTGAAATGGCGATCTCCGGAATATTCGGCATATAAATTGCCACTCTGTCGCCTTTTTTAATGCCAATACCTCGTAAAGCATTTGCCATTTTATTTACTTCTTCGTAAAGCTCAAAGTAAGTATACTTCTTAGTTTTTCCGGTTTCATCTTCCCATATTATAGCCAGCTTATTTTTATTCTCGCCCTCAATATGACGATCCAAAGCGTTGTAAGCAAGATTACATTTCCCTCCTACAAACCATTTATAAAAAGGTTTTTTACTTTTGTCTATTAACTTGTCCCACTTTTTGAACCAGTGAACATCTTGCGCGGCTTCTTCCCAAAACTTTTCCGGGTTTCTAGCGGCCTTTTTTAATGTTTTTTCATAGTCAGGCACATTAGCGTTTTTAATTATTGTTTTTGACGGAAAATACTTTTTTTGTTCGGAAGATAAAACCTCGGTTAAGTCTCGTTGTTTAATTTGTTTTGGCATAAATTTTAATTATGAATTATAAATTGTAAATTATGAATTAAATATAACTAATTTTGACACTTACCCATTTTATATCCAACTACTGTTTCTGTTTTCCCTGAATAAGTACAAGCCTCACAGGCGTTAGAAAAATCTTTCCATTTCATATTTTTAGTTGATTCGTTTATTCCCGGGATTAATTCTTGAATCTTTGCGCAAACAGGGTCATGTTCAGATGTACATGTTTCAACTATAGCAAACTCTATGCAATCATAAAGCTTTTGTTTTTTTTCACTAACAAATGAAATATCTTTTACTTCGCCTTCTTGCATTAAAACATCTAAAATTTTCTCTCCTGCTTTCTTTGAAAAATAATAAAATCTAAACGTCCAACAATACGGACAATTTACTTTAATTGTTTCTATTAATTCTATTTTTTCGCCTTTATCTTTAATGTAATCATCGCTATCTTCAACAGCCTTCAAAGCAACTTCTTGACTTTCGTCTTGACTAACCTCTTTAAAGGTTATTTCGCCCAAATCTAAAATCTCTTTAGCGTTTAATCTTTTATTACCAACATCAGAAACATTTTCCTCGATCTCTCCTGAAATTTTTATTGTTTCGTTTTTGTCTTGAATAGCTATCAATATATCTTTAATATTAGAGTCTGTGCTATCGATCCCGATTTTTTCTCCATTTAACATTTCAAAATAATCATCGTATACTGCCCCCCTTAACCTAATAATTTTTCCTTCCCAAACATTATCGTTGGGATCAAAATCTCCGGGAGAACATTCTTCTTTGAAAAACTTCCACTCTTCGCACTCTGAATTATCATTAAAAATACAAACCATGTATTTCCCCCCTCTAATGTCTATTCTTTCTTCTAAAGTTCCATTTTCTTTTTGACAATAAGTTGATGCCGGAGAGCCTAGTGATTTTTTTGTACATTTATTATTTTCATAAAGATACTGTGCTCCAACTAAAGGCTCATCAGGAATACAGTCTTCATTTTTCTCGCAAGTCAGGACATTATTATTAACATTCAAAATAACTTTTTCATCGTCTAAATTATAACTATAAAAAAACCACCCTCCCACTCCAAGAGCGATAACTATTAAAATTAAAAAAAATAATATCAAATATTTCTTTTGCATATCTAGATTATAGCAGAAATTAAAATAATAACAAACAACGACGAGACCCTTCGGCTCCGCTCAGGATGACAGTGCGGCGACTACACCAACCCAACGATTGTCTTACCCAGCTCGTCTAAATTATGACGAACTAAAGATCTTTTTGTTTTGTCAGATTTACTTTGTACATGAACTGAGCCGTGAATTAAATCTCTACCAATTGCCAAGAAATTTTTATTTTGTAAATCTTCTTTATCAACTTCTACAAAATACTCATCAAGTTTAGCATACTTTTCAATCAAATCTTTTTCCGGTTTTTTATTGTTATAAATTACATAGTCCAACGAATTTTCGCCTAAATATTTTTGAATAACCTTAATATAATCTGAAACACAAAAATTATCGGTATGCCCGGACTTGTTCATTAAATTACAAAGATAAATCTTTTTAGCTTTTGATGACTTGATACTGCTAATAATATCTTTAACCAAAAAATTCGGAATAATACTGGTATATAAATCGCCGGGACCGATAACTATAAAATCAGCCTTTTCAATTGCTAATTTTGCTTTTGGATTGATTTTAGCTTTAGTATTTAAAAAAAATCTTTTAACTTTTTCTTTAAATAAATTCTTGGAAGTGTCTATTTCTCCTTCGCCCATCATTATTTCGCCATTTTTCATTTCAGCCATTAACTTTACTTTATCTAGTGTTACCGGTATAACTTGACCTTTAATTTTCAATATTTTTTCTAAAGCCTCAATAGCACTATCAAAATCTCCGGTAATTTTTTCCAAAGCAGAGATAAATAAATTACCAAAGTTATGTCCATCCAAACCACCACCGGAAAAACGATAGTTAAAAAGCTCTCTCATTAATAAATCAGACTCTGAAAGCGCAACCAAACACTGCCGAATATCTCCCGGAGGCAAAACACCCTGCTCATCCCGAAGCCTTCCGGTTGATCCCCCATCATCGGCCATAGAAACAATCGCTGATAAATTCAAATTTTCGTATTTTTTAAGCGCTGAAAGAACCGTGAAAGTACCAGTCCCTCCGCCAACAACTACAATATTTTTCATATTTTTATATATTATGTATGCAACAAGTCTATTTTTTTAATTTAGCTAATCCTCTTATTATTCTATAAACAAAATATTGGCAAGGTTTAACTCTTATTTCCCACAAACCTAGAAATTCTGTTGTTTTTTGATTTGGCGCAAAGCCGATTTTGAATCTTGTAATTCCTTGCCACTTTGTTTGACTGCTACTTTTGCTTTTTTCTGATTTTATCCCACCAAAATCGTAAAATTTATAACCATTTTGTTTAATATCAAGCATTATTTGCCACTGCAATAAATACGGGGCCATTACATTTCGATATCTGTCTCCGGAAACACCATGCAAGTAAACACAGGTATTACCAAACTGCCCAATAATCGCGCCGGCAATAACTTCGTCTAAATATTTTGCCAGATATAATCTTGTATCAAGTCCGGGTGTATTCAAGAGTTTTAAATAATAATTTTTTTCATGAATTGCAAACCTGTCTCTTTTTGATGTAAGTTTCAATAACTCCCAAAAATTCTCAAGCCCTTCTTCTTTATTATTTTCGATTAACTCAATTTTAACACCTCTTTTTTCTGCCAACCTAATATTATATCGATGTTTCTGCTTCATCTCCTTTAAAATTTCTTCCTCTGATTTACTTAAATCAACAACCAAAGTAGACCGAGGCTGAATATCGCGATGAGCACGCCTTAAACCAAGCTTATTAAATTGTGAATTGTGAATTGTGAATTGTGAATTTACCTTTACACCAAAATCAACTCTAACCACCATCGCATTCTCATCTACAGCAATTTTTTTTAGCTCTTTTACCAACACCTCTAAGATATTCGATATTCCATATTCTATATTCAATATTCCAAGCCTTGGTATATCAATCGTAACCCTCCTAAGTGCCATATCGTCCCGTATTGCTAAACATACTGTTAATAATTTTCCATTGTTATCTTCTATTCCAATCCGCCAAATTTTCTTTCCCAAATCCTGCTGAAAATCTCCCCATGCCCAAGACTGTAAAAAACCACCGTCTTCAGAATTTTCCGAAAGAAAATTATTCCATTTTTCTTGTTCTTGACCCAGGTCACCCTCTCTGGCTTCACCATTCACCTTGTCTTTTTGAAAATAAACAATATTCATAAACAATAGTCAAAAGTCTATAAAGCCTATAAAGTCGAAAGTCGTGATGTCGTGACTTTATGGACTTTACGACTTTATGGACTTTACGACTAAATTCACCAACTTTCCTTTTACAAAAATCACTTTAATAATTTCTTTATCTTCTATCCACTTCTTAATTTTTTCTTGAGATAAAGCTTTCTCTTTAGCTTCTTCCTCGTTAATTTCAGCGTCAACCAAAATCTCATCCCTAACTTTTCCATTAACTTGAATAACTAAATTCACTTCTTTATCTTGAACCATTTTTGGATTGTATTCTGGCCATTCTTGCAAAAATATTGACTCTTTATGCCCAAGCTTTAACCACAGCTCTTCAGTAATGTGCGGAGCAAACGGAGCCAGCAAAACTAAAAATCTTTCCATGGCTGATTTAGGGAGCACTTTATGTTTTGTGCATTCGTTCACAAAGATCATCATCTGTGAAATAGCCGTATTAAAATCAAATGTTTCAATATCTTCTCCAACTTTTTTAATAGTTTTATGAAATAAGGGGGGAATTGTCTTGGGAATATCTCCACATTTTCCGGCCCCACACTCAATCAATTCTTTCTCTTGAAATATCCGCCAAACTTTTTCCAAAAATTTCTTAGCACCAACTAAACCGTTCGTACTCCAAACACAACTTTGAGAAAATGGTCCCATAAACATCTCATAAATTCGCATCGCATCTGCTCCAAATTTATCCACAATATCATCCGGATTGATCACATTCCCCCAACGCTTGCTCATTTTACGACCATCTTCAGCCATAATTAACCCAACATGACGAAGCTTTGTAAATGGCTCTTCGTGACTCACAACTCCAATATCAAATAAAAACTTATGCCAAAAACGAGCATAAATCAAATGCCGAGTAGCATGCTCTGCTCCACCAACATAAAAATCAACTGGTGACCAATATTTTTCCTTTTTCTTATCAACTAGCTCCTTATTATTTTTCAGATCAATGTACCTTAAATAATACCAACTAGAACCCGCCCATTGTGGCATAGTATTTGTTTCTCTTTTAGCTTTTCCACCACATTTTGGACATTCTGTATTCACCCACTCATCAATATTGGCAAGTGGCGACTCCCCTGTTCCGGTTGGCTCATAACTCTTAACATCCGGAAGTACAATTGGAAGCTCGTCCTCCGGAACCCCAACAACTCCGCATTTTTCACAATGCACAATCGGAATCGGCTCTCCCCAATACCTTTGTCGAGAAAATACCCAATCGTTTAATTTATAATTAACTTCAGCCTTTCCAGCTTTTTCTTTTTCCAGCCATTTAATCATTTCTTTTTTTGCCTCTCCGGTTTCCATTCCATCTAAAAACCCAGAGTTAATATTTCTCCCTTCACCAACAAAACATTCTTGCTCTAATGAAATTTCATTTGAATAACCTGCGGCTACCTCATTTGCATTTCTGTTAAAATTTATTAACGGCTCTGGCTTAATAACTTTTCTTATATTAATTTTATACTTTTTAGCAAATTCAAAATCTCTTTCATCATGAGCCGGCACAGCCATGATTGCACCTGTTCCATAGCCTATCATTACATAATCAGCTACAAATATTGGAATTTCTTCATTATTAACCGGATTAACTGCTGTTAAACCTTTAATTTTTACACCTGTTTTTTCTTTGGCTAAATCAGTTCGTTGTAACTCTGTTTTTTTCTTAGCTTGTTCTTGATATTTTTTGATTTCATTATAATTTTTGATTTGTGATTCATACTTTTCCAAAATCGAATGCTCCGGAGAAACAACCATATAAGTACAACCAAAAAGTGTGTCCGGTCTAGTTGTAAAAACCTCCAATTCACTTTTATCCTCATCACTCTTTACCTGAAACTTGACACTCGCCCCAGAACTCTTACCGATCCAATTTCGCTGCATTTCTTTAATTGAATCTTCCCAATCCGATAGCTTGTCTAGGTCTTTCAACATTCGCTCGGCGTAGTCAGTAATTTTTAGCACCCATTGTCGCATTGGTTTTTGTTCGATTTCACTATCACATCGCTCACATTTTCCGTTTTCTAAATCTTCGTTAGCAAGTCCTGTTTGACACTTTGGGCACCAATTAATCGGTTCATGTGATTCATACGCCAAGCCTTTTTTAAACATCTGCAAAAATATCCACTGTGTCCATTTATAAAACTCCGGATCCGTAGTGTTTATTTCTCTACTCCAGTCATAGGTAAAACCAAGTTTCTCAAGCTGACTTTTAAATGTCGCGATGTTTTTTTCATTCATCTCTTTTGGATGAACTTTATTCTTAATGGCAAAATTCTCTGCTGGCAAGCCAAAAGCATCCCAGCCCATTGGGTGCAATACATTATACCCCTGCATCATTTTCATCCGCGCCAAAATATCCGTAGCGATATATCCCTTAGGATGCCCAACATGAAGCCCGTCCCCGGACGGATAAGGAAACATATCCAAAATATAATACTTTGGTTTTTTCTTATCATCGCCAGTTTCATATAACTTATCTTTACTCCATTTCTCCTGCCACTTTTTTTCAATTGTTTTGTGATTATAGTCGTTCATAAAATATTTTTTAATTTTCTGTACTAATAAGTATCTTAAATCAAAAACACTTTAAAATCAAGAGGTTTAAAATAAAAAAAATTCAACTCTTGAATTAAAGGTTGAATTTTTTGTATGTACTATTTACATATAGAATAAGAACCATACTCATTTTTCCAGCTAAGTTGACACTCCTTGCTCGTACAATCATTACCATGTAAAGCTGAATTACATTCTGCTCCAGAAGGTAATTCAGCTTTACATTTATCTTTCTTAAACCACCCCCCCGAGCAAACATCACTACAGCATTGAGATTTATCAGCACAACCTACTCCCCCCGATAAGCATTCTTGACAAGTGTTAGTAGTCCCACTAAAGTCATGGCACGATAAGCCTGGATCACAATCAGCAGTTGTTGAGCATGTAGAACCTTTCCCTGTTTTTTTTGTGTCGCAAGAACAGCAGGCGTAAAATTGAGAATCACCGATCGGAATATTAAAATTTCCGGCGTTATCTGACTTACATTTTTCATCGCATATTTTCTTAGTGGCTGTACTTGGATCACCAGCCATAACAAGAGTTCCCCATTCATCATAATAGCCTCCATCTCCAGTCCATGTAAAACTTTTTTCTATAAACCAATCACTTCCACCCGAAATACAAACTTCCTCTGCCTTATCATAAGTTATCTCTAAATTAATACAACAACAATTTTCACTTGGATGCTTATCTTTATCATCTCCACAATCTTTTGTTTCTCCTTCAACCATACCTCCAATTTCTTCACACTTTGTCTCCTGCCAACTGCATCCTCTTTCAATTCTTGTCAATACCTCAATACCGTCTCCCGTCTTTAAATTGACAATATCTTCATTAATATTATATAAAATCGTATAAGAAAATAACGCTAAAACCAAACCAACTAATGACCCGCCAATCATTTGTTTGGCTTTGCCGATTTGACCGGCGGCTCCACCGGCGGTTAGCCAGGTTATTCCACCGATAGCTATCATTACTGTTGCGA
>JABIDK010000007.1 GCA_018651725.1 Candidatus Falkowiibacteriota bacterium
ATGGGAACTCCCTGTTTTTGTAATTTCCTGATGTGTTCTAAATAATCATCCAATCGGTTACCGGTAAGAATATCGTAATCGTTTAACCAAAGTTTTGCATTTTTATCGCCTTCCAAAACCCAACTTGCCATTTCTTTTGTAATTCCATCGCCAAGTCTTTTTTCATAATAATTCCCATGAATCATTTCGTTGTTTAAATCATACCCGGTAAAACGACCTTTAAACTGTTTTGCTGTTTCTATCCCGCGTCTTTTTAATGTTTCGCGAAGTTCCGCATTGTTTAGTTCTTTAACCCAATCTTGTACAAATTTGTCGATTCCCCAATACAAATTATGACCCCTGATTGGCATATTATTTTTTGCTGCCCAATCCGAAATATTTTCAGTGGTTTTGTAATCGATTTGGCCTCTTTCCATTTCCATAGAAGCTCACTTAACAGAATTTTCTGTTACTGCTGAATTAAAATTTTCCTGAAACTTTTCTTTGTAAATGTTCTTATCAGTTTCAGACATTCGTGAGTTTTCCTGAAATACACCGGAGGAAATTGCACTACCAAACCAAAATTCATGTTTTTGTTGAATTACCTTTACAATTTCCCCCGGTTCGCCGGTAATGATAATTTCACCTTTCCTGTTTTTTTGAATTGATTTGTCAAATTCGGTATTTACCTGAGCGAAAGCACAAACGAAGAAAAAAGTTGCAAATAATGTAAAAAAGATTTTTTGAAACATGGAATAGTTTTTTTTGATTTAGATTATCCGAAAGTAACAAAAAGATTAATAAACCAATTGTGTTTTAACATAGAATGCTAACGTAAAGCAGAAGTTCAATGTAAACCTGACAAAATGCAATTGCCTTTTAATAAAATTCAAGTTATACCAATTGTACTTTGAAATGCCGCATGGCAATTTCGAAGTTTAAATAGCCAGTCCCGAATCTATTTCGGGAGTTAATATCGATACTACAACAAAGGAGTATGATGAGTAAAACGAAAGTATGCGACATTTGGTTGTTAAATCGGTAGGCTGTTTACTAAAATAGGATAGATAAATAAGAATTACTACCTTGTTCTCTCTAAATAATTACGCATATGGATACAAAA
This sequence comes from Candidatus Falkowiibacteriota bacterium, assembly GCA_018651725.1. Classification (GTDB taxonomy): domain Bacteria; phylum Patescibacteriota; class Patescibacteriia; order JAACEG01; family JAACEG01; genus JABIDK01. The sequence continues at coordinate 1,103 of JABIDK010000007.1, forward strand.
CAACAAATCAAAGATCTTTTTACAAGCCTCAATAAATGTGAAAGAGAAGTTTTGTTGACAGAATTGGCTACCATAAAAGAACTTGATAAAAATGCAGATGTCAAAAATGATGTTAAAAGCTGCCCCTTCTGTAGTAATACTAACTTTGTTAAAAATGGAAAGCACAGAGGTATTCAAAGGTACATATGTAAAACTTGTAATCGGAATTTTGTTTTTTCAACAGGATCTGCTTACCAAGGCATAAAAAAAAAGGACAAGTTTGAATCCTATAAATCAATCATGTTTAATGAAGGTTTTATTCCATTAAAAACGATGAGTTCCCGAGTCGGAATAAGCATGCAGACAGCATTTGATTGGCGTCATAAGATATTATGTTCATTGAAATCAACTGATGGCAAATTCGAAAATATAACTGAGATTGATGATGTTTGGTTTCTGTACAGCCAAAAAGGTAGGAAGGGGCTTAAATATTCAAGAAAACGAGGAGGCAGTAAAAGGAAAGGAGACAATGACTTTCAAGTAAAAATGTTAATTACTTCGGATAGGAATAATACAAAAGACTTATCTGTTGTGCGTATAGGCCGTCTAAAAAGTAACGACATCGAACGTAAGATTGGCAACAGGCTCGAATCCAGCAGCATACTGGTTTCCGATAAACACAATAGTATTAAGTCTTTTGCTAAAAAAAATAAGATAACACATGTAAGTTTTAAATCCTCTGAACATATTGCTAATAATCAGCATCACGTGCAAACGGTCAACAGCATGGCAGCAAGGCTCAAGGGAAGTCTCAACCATTCTTTTAGGGGAGTATCAACTAAATATTTACAAAGTTATGCAAACTGGTTTCAGTTTCTTGAAACAAATAAAGGAAATACTGACGTAATCAGTATAGTTGATAAATGCCTGGATAGCAATAATTCATGGGATGTTTTTACTAATATTGAGACATTGTATAAGAAGTTCATCAAAGAATATTCAAAACGAACATATCGATGTCCTACGAAAAGAGGATGGAAAACCCAGCTAAAAGATACAGTGTCAGTAACGGCATTGTCATATTTGTAAAAAGAAAATCTATCTTATATTAGAATAGAGCCAA
>JABIDK010000006.1 GCA_018651725.1 Candidatus Falkowiibacteriota bacterium
CCGGATTATACTCCAGAAAGGCACGAGGCAATGACTCAAGCTTTCGAAAATGTAGATTATAACGCTTGGAAAGAAGCAAGAGGAGAAACAAAAGGCAAAGGCAGAATGATGGAAGTAATCAACGAAGAAAATTTTAATAAGTTTGTAGAGATCAGACAATTGAGGTTAGACGGAGACACCGAAGGGGCTGACGCAATCAGGGAAGAGCTTGGCCTTGGACAAGGAAAAATGTCAAGAGGTGAAGGCGGCAACAGAGGTAATGGTGAAGGAAGAGGCATGCATCGTTCAGGCGATAGAGGACAAAACACAGGAGGAAAGTTTGTTGATGAAAACAATGACGGAATATGTGATTTTATGCAGTAATCTTATAACAAAAAAGCAAGCTTGCAATACGCAAGTTTGCTTTTTTCACTGTTATACGATAGGTTTATTTCAAGATTAATTTAACTTTAAAATATGAAAAAAACAATTATTTTTGCAAGTATTTTTTTATTATCTATCTCGTTTCTCACTGGTTGTGGAAGTGATGACAGTAGTCAGAAAAACCCCGAAGTATTAAGAAGTCCTGATTTTGGACAACCGGAAAGACAGCCCGATGCTATGGGAATTGTTAAATCAGTTACCGGAAACGAGGTAACTATACTAAAATTAGACATGTCTAAATTTGGTGAAGAAAGAGTTTCGGGCGAAGGAGACTCTGAAGATAGTGAAAAAGTAGCACCATCTTTAAGTAGTAGTAGTGGTATGAGGGGTATGGGCGGTGGCATGGGTAGTGGCAAAAGCGCTGATATGAGTGATGCAGAGAGAATAGAGATGATGAAATCAAAAACCGTGGGAGAAATGACCATCTTGATCCCTGTTGGCATTCAGATGTTAACACCAGACGCTAACGAAGCCGATGAAAACGAGAGATCTATAACAGAGGCAACTTTTAGTGAAATTAAACAAGATAAAATGGTTAATATTTGGTTAAATAAAGACATTACAGATCGTAATGTTGCTGAGTTTGTATTTATTAAAAGATAATTTTATGACTGGATCAATTATTGAGGAAAGTAAAAAAGAACGGGGTTTTTCTAAATTGTTAAAGGGAAAAAGGAAAATAATAATTTTTGTTATTGTTTTGTCTGTTGCTGCTTCAGGTTATTTTTATTTTAATAAAGGTGATAACAGTAAAATAGCTGAGGTTACTAAAAAAGAATGGACTGTAAAGAAAAGTGATTTGAAGGTATCTATTGAAAGTGACGGAAAGGTTATAGCTGAAGACGGAGTAGCGTTGTCGTTTTCGGTAACAGGAGATACTTTAGAAGTTAAAGAAGTTTTCATCAAGGAGGGAGATAGGATTAGTAAAGGTGATAAAATTGCTTCAGTTACTACGGAAAAGTTAAATTTTGATTTACAAAATGCCTACGCCTCTTATCAGTCTTCTCTGGCTAATTTAGAAACTAAACAAGCCGGTCCAACCGAAGAAGAAAAAGATAAGGTTAAAAATTCAATTGAACAGGCCAAGGTTTCTCTTGAGCAAGCAAAAATAACTTTGGAACAAATTAAGTCCAGCTCTCAACAAAAGATAAATAATGCCGAAAAAGCTTTAGCAACTGCCGAAAATAATTTAAAATTAAATAATAACGAAAGTAGCGAAATTGTCGATAGCGCTTATGAGGACTTAGTTAATAGTATTAAGTCTGTTGGCGTTTCTTTTGGAAGTATCTTACAAGACTCAGATAGTGTCCTAGGTATTGATGATATAAATATTAACGATGATTTTGAGCTTTTATTGGGAGCCAATAACTCTTCGTCTTTGGTAAGCGCTGAAATAAGCTACGATAAAGTTAAAACAGAAAAAGAGAAAATTGATTTTTATATTTTGAATTTAAATACTTATAGCAATCATGAAGAGATAGATACAGCCGGTAATGAAATTGAGGTAGCGTTAAGTATTATGCAAAACCATTTATTTGACATGTCTATATTGCTTGGCGCAACAACAGTTGGACCGGGTTTAACTCAGGCAGAGTTAGATAGTTTTGTAAGTACTAATAATTCCAACCGTTCCAGTGTTAGTAGTAATGCAACGACTATTACTAATAGTCTTCAGTCGGTTCGGAGCGCCAAAAGTAGCTTGAGTGGTTATAAAATTACCTATCAAAAAGCCGTAGAGGATCTTGAAACAGCTAAGGAACAGGCTGAACAAGATATAATGAATTCAGAAAATACGGTAAAATCTAAAGAATTATCGTTAGAACAAGTAGAAATTTCTTACAGAGAATTAGTTGCGCCAACAAGGGACGTTGATTTGGCATCACTAAGGGCTCAGCTTACTTCCGCGGCGATAAACATCGATAAAGCGAAATATAATATTGCGCAAGCTACTTTAATATCTCCAATAGACGGTGAAGTGGCTATGTTAAATTATAAAGTGGGAGATATTATAAATAGAGACGATGGAAACGCGGTCGCTACAATTATTAATAACGACACTTTATTTGTGGAGGTTAAAATTGAGGAAGCGGATATAAATAAAATTAAAGTTGGTCAGAAATCTTATGTGACATTTGACGCTGTTGATAGTTTAACTTTGGATGGAGAAATTAGTTTTATTTCTTTAACATCTTCTACGGACAATAATGGAATTGTTACTTATTTGGTGCGAATTATTATTAATAACACCGGTGAGGAAAAAATTAGAGAAGGCATGACAGCTTTTGTTGATTTTATAACAGCTGAAGCAAAGAACATTTTAATTGTACCGGTAGCGGCAGTTAGAAATGTTAACGGAAAGCCATCGGTAGAGTTAGTTAGTGGCGAGTGGCAACCGGTTGTGACTGGATTTACAGACGGGAAGAATGTAGAAATAATTAGCGGTCTAGAGAATAGCGATAAAATAGTTTATTAATATGAAGGAAAAATTAGCTATAAAGCTAGAGAGTGTCCATAAATCTTATTTTTTGTCTAACAAAGAAGAGATTCCTGTTTTGAATGGGATAGATTTAGAAATTAAAACCGGAGAATTTGTGGCATTGATGGGCGAGTCCGGAGGAGGAAAGACAACCCTGCTTAATATTATTGGTGGTCTTCATCCACTCACTAGTGGGCGATATTTTTTGGAAGAAGAAAATATTGGAGAGGTTCGTGACGATTACACCCTCGCGTATATTAGGAATAAAAAAATGGGGTTTATTTTTCAGCAGTTTAATCTTCTCTCCAGATTTACAGCTTTAAAAAATATTACTCTCCCGGCTCTTTATGCCGGACAAAACAGGAAAGAAAGAGAAGAAAAAGCCTTTGATCTTATGAAAAGTGTTGGTATTGAAGATAGAGCGTATCACAAGCCAACGGAATTATCCGGAGGACAGCAACAACGTGTTTCTATTTGCCGGTCACTTATTAATAGCCCGGACATATTACTCGCCGATGAGCCAACCGGAGCGCTTGACTCAAAGTCCGGACTTGAGATAATGAAGATTTTTACGAATTTAAAAAAAGAAGGAAAAACCATTATTATGGTGACGCATACATCCGAGGTAGCTAAATTTGCCGATCGAATTATTTTTTTACGAGACGGAAAAGTGGTTGATAATAATTATAAATTAAGTTCCAATTATTAGACTTATGGTTTTTGAGATTATTAAAATGGCTCTAGAGTCGTTATGGAATAACAAGACAAGAACTCTTTTGTCTATGCTTGGAATTATAATCGGAGTATCAACGGTAATTGCCGTTGTCGGTATCGGTAAAGGAGCCGAGATGGCTGTTAATGAACAGTTTCAAGGGCTTAGTGCGAATTCTTTATTGATTATGTCATCTCGAAGCAGGAGCTCAACGGGAACTTCTAACCTTAAAGCTCAGGATTCTGAGGCTATCAAAGAACAAGCAACTCATATAAGCAAAGCAACCTCCTTAGTAAGAGGAAGTACAATTGTATCTTTTGGCAAAGAAAGTGGAACCATTTCAATACTTGGAATTGATTCAAATTATTTTGAAGTTTCAAATTATGAGCTATCGAAAGGAGAATCAATCACTGATTCGGACATTTCTTCCAGGGCTAAAATAGCAATTTTAGGAACAGGCGTGATAGATACTTTATTTGAAGAAGATGAAGATCCTGTAGGACAGAATATTACCATAAAAGGAAAAACTTATAGTGTGATTGGAATTTTGAAGGAAATTGGCTCTAGTTTTGGACCGGTAACGCCCGATGATTCAATTTTCGTTCCTTACACAACGGCCGAGGCCAGCATTCTTGGCTCCAGTGCTTTCACAATGCTTAATCTTACCGTTGATAATGTGGATAACGTTGAAATTGCGACCGAAGAAGTTATAGGAATTCTCAGGGACGAGCACAATTTAAAAGCAAGTCAAGAAGATGACTTTAGGATAATGGATGCCGGTAGTATGGTAGGAGCTGCTCAAGAATCAGCCGAGTTAATGACCGTTCTACTTACAGCCGTAGCCGCAATTGTGCTTTTAGTATCTGGTATTGGGATCATGAATGTAATGTTTGTTACTGTAGCTGAGCGAACAAAAGAAATCGGTATCGCCAGAGCGATTGGCGCTAAACAATTTGATATTTTAAGCCAATTTTTATTAGAATCAGTCGTACTTTCTATGTTTGGTGGTATTTTGGGTGTATTTTTAGGACAATTAGCTTTATATCTAATAAATAGAATGGATTTTATTATAATAGCTAGCAATATAGTCGGTCCAATAATTGGTTTTTCTTTTTCAGCAATAGTCGGCATATTCTTTGGTTTTTATCCAGCGCTAAAAGCCAGTCGACTAGATCCAGTTGATGCTCTTCGGAGTGAATAATTATTATATAATCAGTTTATTGTCAGAAAGAAGCGTAATTTTTTTACGTTTTTTTATTTTTCTATTGATTTTTTGTAAATTTTGTGCTATATTATATTTATAAAATATAATTATTGATTACTAATGTTAGAAGATTTAGCAAGAATGGGTGAGGGGCCGTTTATAGCGGCTTGGATTATACTGAAATATTTTGGTATTCCTGTTTTTTTAATGCTTGGTTTTTTTGGTGGACGGATTTTGTGGCTTAACTCAAGGCAAACTAAATATGGCGAAACTTTAGAGTATACTTTATTAGCCATTGATATTCCAAAGGAAAATGAACAAAGTCCTAAGGCAATTGAAAATATGTTTGACCAAATTTCCGGTGCTCACTCTAGTTATGGTTTTATTGATAAATGGTGGTATGGAAAAACGCAGGCAAAATTTGGCTTTGAGATAATTAGTGTTGATGGTTATGTTCAGTTTTTAATATATACACAAACAGGATTTAGAGATTTAGTTGAAGCGGCAATTTATGCTCAATACCCGGATGCGGAAATTACCGAAGTAGAAGATTACACGGAAAATGCTCCTGAAAGATTTCCAAATGAAGATTACAAGCTTTGGGGTGCAGAATTTATTGAGTCTAGTAAAGATGTTTATCCGATTCAGACCTATCCTTTTTTTGAACATAGTTTAACTCAAGAATTTAAAGATCCAATGGCAGCACTTATGGAGATTATGGGGTCACTCAAAAAAGGAGAAAATGTTTGGTTACAATATGTAGTAACCATGGAAGGATTTGAATGGGTGGGCAGATGTAAAAAAGAAATAAATAAAATTACCGGTAAGGATAAGGGGAAAAATAAAAAAGGATTTTTCGATGAAATAGTAGATTTTTTTATAAATTTATTTAATGAAACCGCCAGTCAACTTGCTACCGGAGGAGGAGAAGTAAAGCAAGAAAAACCGGAGATCCAGAGAAACTTAATGATGGAGCTTACTCCTGGAGAAGTTGAAGCTGTAAAAGCAATAGAAGCTAAAATGGGGAAAATCGGTTTTAGGGTAAAAATGAGAATGGTTTATTTTGCGCCTAAAGAAAATTATTCAACCCGTCGGGGAGTTTCAGCTACAGTTGGTGCTATTAAACAGTTTGCCGGACCATTTAATGGTTTTAAACCAGAGTCTAGATTAACCAGAACCAAAGATCACATTTTTTTTGAAGTTAAACGACTGGCAGCCAGGCGAAATAGAATTTTAAATGCTTATAAAACCCGTAGTAATTATCTAGGAGTTGGCGAGGGTTTCATTTTGAACTCTGAAGAGTTAGCGACTGTATTTCATTTCCCTATTGCCGAGGCTGTTAAAACACCCTTAGTTAAAAAAGTGGAAAGTAAAAAAGCCGAACCACCGATTAACTTGCCTCAGGGAAGCGAAGACGAGGAAAAAGAAGAAGTTATAGCCGAGCCAATCACAGAAGAAGATTTAATTGAACCTGTAAGTATTGAAGAAGAAATAAAAAAAGACGAACCCCCGGGAAATTTACCAATAGGATAATTAACAACTTATGTCTAATAACAATTTACAACAAAAAGATATTACACTCTTTGCTGAAACAACTTTTCGAAATAAAAAAGAACGTTTTGGAATTAAAACAGACGATAGAAGGCGGCATGTTTATTTGATCGGTAAGACCGGAATGGGAAAAAGTACGATGATGGAAAATATGATCTACCAAGATATTATGGCTGGTCGGGGAGTGGCCTTGGCTGACCCACACGGAGATTTTGTGGAAAAAATTCTTGATTATATTCCGGCAAATAGAATTAATGATGTGGTTTATTTTAATCCGGCTGATCTTAATAATCCGATGGCTTTTAATATTTTAGAGTCACTTAATCCTGAGACAAGACACATCGCCGCTTCCGGACTTGTTGGAGTATTTAAGAAATTGTGGGCCGACAGCTGGGGGCCTCGTCTTGAGTATTTATTGCGTAACGCTATCTTGGCTTTAATGGAAACTCCGAATACTACGATTTTAGGTGTGATGAGAGTTTTGGTTGATAATAATTTCCGTAAAAAAATAGTTGCAAATATTCAAGACCCGATTGTAAAAGCTTTTTGGACAGATGAATATTCCAAATACACTGCCTCTTTTCAGGTTGAGGCTATTAGCCCGATTCAAAATAAGGTTGGGCAATTTATCTCTACGCCTTTAATTAGAAATATTATCGGCCAAGTTAAATCGTCTTTTGATATCAGGGAGATAATGGATAATAAAAAAATATTGCTAATGAATTTGTCAAAGGGGCGAATCGGAGAAGACGCCTCAGCTCTTTTGGGAGCAATGATGATTACTAAGATTCAACTGGCAGCTATGGAAAGAGTAAATATTCCGGAAGAAGAAAGAAAAGATTTTTATCTTTATGTTGATGAGTTTCAAAATTTTGCCACCGAGTCTTTTGCTGATATTTTATCAGAAGCTCGTAAGTATCGTTTGTGTTTGACAATGACTAATCAATACATTGAACAGCTTGATGAGAAAGTTCAAGCAGCTATTTTTGGAAATGTTGGAACTTTAATTAGTTTTAGAGTTGGTCCGACCGACGCAGAGATTTTGGAAAAAGAATTTGCTCCTCGTTTTACAGAAGAAGATTTAATAAATATTACAAAATTTCATATTTATATTAAATTAATGATCGACGGGATAGCCAGTGAACCGTTTTCAGCCAAGGGACTTCCGCCACTTACTAAAAAAGAAAATAACTCCAAAAAAATTATTAAAGTATCACAAGAGCGTTATGGAAATAAAAAAGCAGAGGTGGAGGAAAAAATTATTAAATGGTCTGAGAGTGGTCGACAAACAAATCAACAGGTAAATAAGTCAGCAAACAATAAAAATAACCCAGCTCGAGGTCGATCCGTGTCTGGTGAAAAATCAAGTTCAGTAAAGACGGAGGTAAAGTTTCAAGCGGAAAAACAAGAAAATAATAATAGTTTTGAAGCGCTTTGCAGTTATTGTGGGGTGGATACAAATGTGTCTTTTAAGCCCGACGGCGTGCGACCGATTTTTTGTAAAGACTGTCTTTTAAAAATGCGCAGTAAAGAGCTTATAATTGAAAAAAACCATAAAGGAGAATATATAGTAATAAAAGAACCAAAAATTTCGCAACAAAAAACAGGGTTAAGCCTAAACGATATTAAACCAAAGCAGAAAACGGTTTCAAAAATTTTACCACCAAAACCAGGAAATAATAAGGAAGCAAAAGAAGAGGTAATTCCTAAAAAGAAAAAAGAAAATATTTTAAAACCAGGCACAGAGATTAAATTTTAATGATAAATTTTAAGGAAGAATTAAATAATGAACAGTTTGAGGCCGTCACCAAAGGTGACGGCCCTGTTTTGGTTTTGGCCGGGGCTGGGAGCGGTAAAACCAGGACATTAACATATCGAGTTGCTTATTTGGTCGAGCAGGGGGTTGATCCGGAAAATATATTACTGGTTACTTTTACTAATAAAGCCTCAAGTGAAATGTTGGAGCGAGTGGAGAAGATTTTAAATAGATACCCTCGCGGTATTTGGGGTGGAACTTTTCACCGTATTGGAAACAGGCTACTCAGAAAGTATGCTACTTTACTGGGTTATAAAAATAACTTTACTATTTTAGATCGAGAAGATAGTATGGTACTTTTGAAACAGTGTTACGACGAGCTTGCCAACAAAAACGAAAAAAGTAATTATTTTCCAAAAGCAAAAATAATTCACAACTTAATCGGCTTTGCTAGAAATCGTGGAATGGATTTAAGGGATTTAATGGGAAAAAGCTATGATTATCTAAGTAGTCAGGAGATTGATTTAGCTCAGTCAATTAGCGAGTATTATGCACGCAAGAAAAAAGATTCCAATGCTATGGACTTTGATGATCTTCTTATTAACTGGCTCAAACTTTTAACAGGTCATTCTAAGGTTAGAGAAAAATTTCAAGAGCAGTTTAAATATATCTTAGTAGATGAATATCAAGATACTAATGTTATTCAAGATAAGATTATAAATATTTTAGCTGTTAAAAATAAAAATATTTTAGTGGTTGGTGATGATTCACAAAGTATTTATTCTTTTCGGGCAGCAGAGATTTCCAACATCTTGGATTTTCCGCAAAATTTTCCAAAAACAAAAATACATAAATTGGAGACCAACTATCGAAGTACTCCGGAGATTCTTGAGCTTGCTAATCAAAGTATTTTGAACAATGAAAATAAATATCCTAAGAATTTAAAAAGCATAAAGTCAGAGAATAAAAAACCTCTTTTTGTTGTTGGTCGCGACAATAGGGAGCAAGCCAAATTTATATCTCAAGAAATTTCTCGTCTTATCGATCAAGGTGAGAGTCCCCAGGAAATTGCTGTTCTTTTTCGCTCGGCATTTCAGGCTTTAGAGTTAGAGTTGGAGCTAAATCGAGAAGGTATTCCTTACACTATGCGTGGAGGAATAAAATTTTTCGAACAAAAGCATATTAAAGATATTGTGTCTTATTTAAAAGTTTTATCTAACTTTAAAGATGAAACAGCCTGGCGAAGAGTTTTAATGCTTCATGAAGGCATAGGCCTTCAGACCGCCGGAAAAATATTCAGTCAAATTAAAAATTTTAATATTTTGGAAGACGCTATTAAATTATTGGAATTTAAAGGAAGCGAAAAAATTAATAATAGTTTAAAAAATGTTTTATCAATTTTTAAAGAACTTGTTGAAATAAAAGAAGATGTGATTCAATCTTCTGTTAAAATAATTTTAAAAAATGGGTATAATTTATATTTAAAAACAAATTTTGAAAATTTTTTAGAGAGAGCAGACGACTTAAATCAGATGGGCGCTTTTTCAGAAAATTATAAGAGTGTAGATGATTTTTTATCTGAGGTTGCTCTGACCGAAGCGTTTAAAAATAATCGTAATCAAAGTAATGTTGTTCAAGTGGAAGATGGTGAAAAAGATAAAATTATTTTATCAACTATTCATCAGGCGAAAGGCTTAGAGTGGAACACGGTTTTTGTAATCGGACTGGTTGATGGGCAGTTCCCGCATCGAAAAGTTTACGAAAAGCACAGTGAAATAGAAGAAGAAAGAAGACTTTTTTATGTAGCCGTGACAAGAGCTAAGGATAAACTTTATTTAACATATCCAATGGTTAGCAGTCGAAGTGAAGATATGAACGAAGTGTCAACTTTTATTGAGGAGTTGGACGAGAGTTTATTTGAGAAAAAAGGCAGAAACGAAGAAAGCTTTGACGATTTGCCGGTGATTGAATATGAATAATCCGAGAGAAAACCATTTTAAAAAGACGTAAATTTTTTTCCAGCGAAAAAATTTACTCGGGTCCTCGGAAAAATTCTCCTTTTATATTTATATTTTTTATAATAATGTAGGAGACCAAGCAATTTTTCCTGTGGACGCTTTTTAAAATACTTTTCTCTCTTAGGTAGTGGTTAGCTAAAACCCCGCTATATCGTTCAGGTATATTTTTCAAGAAATTATAAGATAGTGGGAGAGTGTTGGTGTGAAAAAATAATTTTTATGAATAATATAAGAAAGAAAATTGCTTTTATAACTCTAGGATGTAAGACTAATCAGTATGACACTCAGGCGCTTATTGATTTGGCTAAAAAGAAAGATTATGAAATAGTTGATTTTAAAGATAGGGCAGATGTTTATGTTGTGAATAGTTGTGCGGTTACTGAGAATGCTATTACTAAGTCAAGAAAAAAGATAAATCAAGCGCAAAGTATTAATCTAAAGGCTAAAATTGTTCTTTGCGGTTGTTGGCCGCAAACAGAGGTGAAAGGATTTCCAAACGTTTCTGTTGTTAGTGGAGTTAACAAGAGAAAAGAAATTTTTAGTTTACTAGAAGAAGGTAAAGTCCAAAAAATAAATAAATTTAAAGATTGTCAGAGATTTGAAGAGATGCCTATCGATAATTTTTTTAATCGCTCTCGGGCAACTGTAAAAGTTCAAGAAGGTTGCAGGCAGTTTTGCTCTTATTGTATTATTCCTTATGCTCGGGGACATTTAAAAAGCCGTGATTTAAAAAAGATAATAAAACAGGTTGAAAAATTGGTAAAAAATAATTACAAAGAAGTGGTCTTGACCGGGACACATTTGGGGCTTTACGGAATAGATTTAAAAGATAAAATTAATCTAACAAACCCCCTAAAAGAACTTGTAAAAATAAAAGATTTAAGAAGGATTCGTTTAAGTTCAATTGAAGTTAATGAAGTAACAGCTGAATTGATAGGGTTAATTAAAAAAGAAAAAAAGATTTGCAATCATTTGCATATTCCTTTACAAAGCGGAACAAACAAAATTTTAAAATTAATGAACCGTCCTTACAATACGGAAAAATTTTTAAGGAAAATAAATAAAATCAGAAAAGCAACCCCAGATATTTCCATTACAACCGACGTAATAGTTGGTTTTCCAAATGAAACAGAAAAAGACTTTCAAGAAACCTATAAATTTTGTCAAAAAGTTAATTTTTCAAAAATTCACGTTTTCAGTTTCTCAAAAAGAAAAGGCACACCGGCGTACAATATGAAAAATCAAATTGAAAAAGGTATTATCAAAAAAAGAAGTTCGAAGCTCAGGAAATTAAGTGAAAAATTAGAAAATGATTACGCTAAAAAATTTATAAACAAAACCATGGAGGTTTTATCTCAAGGTAAAAAAGACGGATTTATTTTAGGACTAACGGACAATTATTTAAATGTATTTTTTAAAGGAGCTTTTCAGGATGATTTGCTAAAAGTAAAAATTAAAAAAATATTAGATAATAAACTAATCGGAGAAATAAAATTATGAAATTTACTATTCAAAATACAACAGGATATAATTTACCGCGTTTAATGAGACATTTGGGGTATGTTCCTTTTCATGATGCTTATACGCGGAGGCTTGGTACCGGTTTTTATCCTCGGTTTCATGTTTATGCAGATGAAAGAGGAAATGATATTACGATTAATTTGCATTTGGATCAAAAAAAACAAAGCTATCAAAATCAAACCGCTCATAGCGCTGATTATGGCGATAGCTCTGCTTTAGAGGAAGAAAAAGAGAGAATTTTACTCGAACTTTCCTAAAGTTGCTTTTAGTATAATAATTTTATTTCCTCTTTGAACTTTGAAGCCAATAGTTTGGCCAGGTTCGTAGAGGCTTACTATTTCTCCGAGCGGGAAATCTTCGGTTACCTTAATTGCATTTACTTCAAAGATAATATCCCCGGTTTTAAGGCCGGCTTTTTCTGCCGGAGAGTCTGGCACTACTGATGGGTATTCGTTGCCGGAATGAATCCAGGCACCGTTCTTTCTCGGTAAACCGGTAAATTTGGTAATAGCCGGATTTAACATTAAGTATCTTACACCAAGTTTTGGGCGAATAATTTTTCCATGTTCTTGATAGCTTTTGATAGCTTTTCTCGCGACATTACTTGTAATTGCAAAACCAAGATTTTCTCCGGCATCAATAGCAGAGTTAATTCCGATCACTTGTCCGTTCAAATCAATTAAAGCTCCACCGGAATTTCCGGTGTTGATTGATGCGTCGGTCTGAATTAGATTTGAAAAATTAATTGATTCTCCTTCCGGACCAGAAGCAGTTAAATCACGATGAAGCCCGGAGATAATTCCTTTGCTTGCTGAATTTTTATATTTTCCAAGAGGGTATCCAATGGCAATTACGGTTTGTCCGATTTTTAAGTTTCGCGAATTAGCAAAGTTTGTAGTTGGGAGAGATGTATTTTCTGGTAAATCAATTTTAATTAAAGCTAAATCTTCCAACGGATCGCGAGCAACAACTTCTGCCTCAAAAATTTCACCATTGTCTAGAATAACAGAATATTTTTCATCACCACTTACAACATGCTTGTTGGTTAGAATTAAGCCGTCACTCTCAATAATTATTCCGCTCCCACCGGAACTCTGCTGGACATTAGAATCTATTTGGGTTTCGCCTGTATTTTTATTAAAGATTACGTTGGTTAATTCTTTGGTAGTGATAATACTCACCACTGATTTTTTAGTCCTTTCTATAGCAGAAATAGTTTCAGTTTGTTCTTTAAATAAAATATCAGCCAAAACTCGCGGATATTTTGTATAATTAATTAAAGCAGATGAAAATAAAATTGTTGTAATTATTAAGATTGTAAAGATTGATTTTTTAAGCATAAAATTGTATTATATAAATTATAATAACATTATAGCAATAAATAATTGAAAGTAAATATGACAGAAAAAAATAAAAAAGTTTTAGTGGCTTTATCTGGCGGAGTTGATTCCGCGGTGGTTGTTTTTTTATTAAAGGAAAAGGGATACGATATTACAGGAGGATTTATGTCTTTGGGACAAGTTAACGAGAAAAGAGATAAAGAAGCGGCACAGAAAATAGCCAAACAATTAAATATTCCATTTAAAGTAATAAATTTGAAAAAAGAATTTAAAAAAGAAGTTATGGATTATTTTTTAAATGAATATGCGCGCGGGAATACACCAAACCCTTGTGTTAACTGTAATAAGAAGATCAAGTTGGGATTGTTACTTAAAAAAGCGCGCGAAATGGGGTTTTGGTATTTGGCAACAGGGCACTATATACATTCTATAAAGCCTGTAAAGTCCATAAAGTCGAAAGTCGACCCACGAACAGGAGGTCGAAAGTCATATAAATTATTTATTGGTAATGACGATAAGAAAGATCAGAGTTATTTCTTGTATAATTTAAACCAATCGCAGTTAAAGCATTTGCTTTTTCCGCTTGGGGGTTATTTGAAAAATGATATTAAGGAAATTGCCAAAAAATTAAAATTACCTGTCTTAGAAAAAGAGAGCCAAGATATTTGTTTTTTAAGCGGTATAGATCATAATGTTTTTTTGGAAAAAAATTTGAAAATGAAAAAAGGTCCAATTGTAACTACTGAGGGTAAAATAGTCGGAGAACACCAGGGCTTGCCTCTTTATACGGTTGGACAAAGACGGTATATAAAAATTGGTGGGATTGGTCCTTTTTATGCTGTGAAAATGGATTATAAAAAAAATATTTTGGTGGTAACAAATAAATTTGACGACAAAATATTATTTAAAAATGAATTAATTGTTAAACAAATAAATTGGGTATCTGGTAAAAAGCCAATTTTTCCATTTAAATGCAAGGCACAAATCAGGTACGGTCATCCAGCTGAAAACTGCATTATTACTCGCGAGAAAAATAAATATATGGTAAAATTTAAAAAACAACAAAGAGCAATCACTCCTGGTCAGTCAGTAGTTTTTTACAAAAAGAAAGAACTGCTAGGGGGCGGGGTAATTGTTTAAAATTTATGGATCAATTTGTTCAGGACAATTTTTGGTTAATTTTATTGACTGTCTTATGGACAACTCCCTGGAAGGGCGTTGCTCTATGGAAAGCCAGCCAAAAGAAGCACTTAAAATGGTTTGTAGCACTTTTGGTTTTAAATACCTTTGCCGGACTAGAGATTCTTTATATTTTTATCTTTAGCAAAAGCCAGCCAAAGACTGGTCAGTCTCTGGCTGAAAAGAAAAAAGAAGAAAAGAGAAAAAAATAATGAAATTAAGCGTAAAGACAAAGAAGTTTATTTTAAAGTTATTTCCAATAATAGGAGCTTTTTTGTTTGGGGCGATTGTTGCTGTTTTAGTTTTTCAAATTATAGATATTGAGAAAGATCAAAAAATAAATAAACCGACAAATCAACAAATCAAAAAATTAGTAAAACAAGAAAGTGAAAAAGAAACACCAAAAAAAGTTCGCGCTATTGACGGGGTTTTAATTGACGAGAGTGAAGAGGATGCTTATCCAATGGCGGTCACTATTGAAAATAACGAGAAGGCGCGCCCGCAGTCAGGATTAGATCAAGCAAATCTGGTTATCGAAGCCCCTGTTGAAGGGGGAATAACTCGTTTTTTGGCAATTTTTGCTGATAATCAAGAAGTAAAAAGTATCGGTCCGATTAGAAGCGCTCGAAGTTATTTTTTAGATTGGGCGCAAGAATTTGACGCACTTTATTCTCATGTTGGTGGAAGCCCTGAAGCTTTAAAAACAATTAAAAATAACTATCAAATTTATAATCTAAATCAATATTTTCAAAGCAAATATTATTGGCGAAGTTCGAAAAGAAATCGCCCGCACAATGTTTATTCTTCCAAAGAATTATTATCTCAAGCTGTAGTAGACATGAAACTGAAAGATCCTGAATTGGGAATATGGAAATTTAAAGACGATTTAGTATTAGAGGAGCGACCTGAAATCACAGAAGATATTGTAATAGATTTTTCTACCTACATAAATCAAGTTGAGTGGAGATACTTGAAAGAAAGTAATGAGTATCTGCGTTATCAAGCCGGC
Source organism: Candidatus Falkowiibacteriota bacterium (assembly GCA_018651725.1). GTDB lineage: Bacteria > Patescibacteriota > Patescibacteriia > JAACEG01 > JAACEG01 > JABIDK01. Next base: position 15,190 of record JABIDK010000006.1, read on the forward strand.
AAACCTCATTTGACAGCAGAAGAAGGTCAGATAAAAGCAAAAAATATTGTTATTCAAAAAACAAGCATTGTTTCTATTGACCAAGAAGACCGGAAAAAAATAAAAACAATCGGAAGCAATAAAGCAATAATATTTTTAGATGGAAAAACAATAGAAGGAACTTGGGAAAAACCATCGATCAAAAAAAGAACCCGTTTTTACGATAAAAATGGAAGCGAAATAGAATTCAACCGCGGAACAACCTGGATTGAAGTTGTTGGTAATAGTGTTGATTTAAGGTATTAAATTTTTATAACCATTACTCGATTAAGGCCGGAGAGGTCTTTTTTTGTTTGGGTTTTTGCTTTTGGAAAATTTTGTTTTATTATTTTTTTTAGTTTATTTGTCTGGCTTGGGTCAAATTCTATAATGATTGTTGCTTGTGAGTGGTTAGTTAATTTTTTTAGTTGTTTGAAGAATTTGCGATAGTCTTTTAGGCCGTCATTTCCGCTGATGAGCGCTTTTTTGGGTTCGGCTTGAATTGATTTTTCTTCTTTGAATTGAGTCGGAGTAAGATAGGGAAGATTAGCGGTAATAACATAGCTTCTAGCTTTATTAGCTAGTTTTTTGTTTTTTATGATTGGTTCTAGCAAATTTCCTTTTAGGAATTTTATTTTTTTGTTTACTTTATGGAGCCGGGCATTCTTACGGGCTACGTATAAAGCTTTCTCTGAAATGTCGGAAGCGAAAAATTCGGAATTTTGAATATTTTTAGCAAGAGCAATAATTACTGCCCCGCTTCCGGTGCCAATATCAATTAATGTTGCGTGTTGTGTGCTACGTATTACGTGAATAGCTTCTTCAACTATTAGTTCTGTTTCCGGTCTTGGGACCAATATATTTTTATTTACAAAAAATTTTAGTTTATAAAATTCTTTTTCTTTTGTAATCTGCGCAACAGGAATATTTTTTGATCTTTGTTTTATTAATTTATCTATTGTTTTTTGTTGATTTTGGTTTAATTTATAATTAAAATTTGAATAAAGCCAAGATTTATCTTTTTTTAAAAAATAACAAAGCAAAATTTCAGCATCAAGGCCGGCATTCTTAATATTTTGAGACTCTAAAAAATCTATTGATTTTTTTAAATATTCTTTTATACTTATTTTAAACATATATTTTCGTTCATTATTAATTTATCATAGTTAAATAAAAATAAAAGGACAGGAGGGTAAAATATGTACGTACCAAAAATGGATGCACGATTATTGCTTGTAAGAATAGATCTTAGATTAAAAAAAATTACTGAGGAATTAGAAAATATTAACAAAACAGTAAGAGATGAATTAAGATTATTTGATGAGGAGTGGTGTTCTCATACTTGGCGAAAAATTTTAGATAGACATGGTGGGTTTGAAAATTTTACAGTTAAATTAACTACTGCCAAAGAAAAAAAATTAAAAGAAGCACAGAGAAAATTACTTCTTTTAAAGCAGGAAATAAATTATTGTATTTCTAAGCGTAATTCACGTTGATGCTTCATAAAAAGTATAAATTTTGAAGGCCGATCGATTCAAGTGTTCGGCCTTTTTTAATTGACATTTTAGGTGTTTTGTGCTACTGTTTTATTAGTTTGGGCAAGTGGATAGTCGCTTCGTCTTTGTGACGGAGAGGAAAGTCCGGACATCTCTTAGTTTTTACTAGGAAAAGTGACAGTCGTTAACAGCGACCAGGGGCAACCCTAGGGAAAGTGCCGCAGAGACTATACTAATCTGCCTTAGGCAGATGAAATGTGAAAAGTAGGTTGGTGTTTTTTATTCTTAAGATAAAAAGCTACAACTTTCGTCCTCTGGTGACAGAGTGTACGTGGTAAACCCTGTCTGATGCAAGATCGTGCCCCGATGTACTTTGGGGAGAATCGCTAGAGGTCAATAGCAATATTGATCCCAGATAGATGACTATCATTAGACTTGTTGCATAATAGGCTATTACTGCAATCTCCATATTTTGGTAAATTTCTCTGTAAAATTGTTGGCCTATGCTAAGGCATAAGCAAAAAATTTTACAGAGAAATTTCCTCAAAATCTGGAAATTTCGTAACATAGCCTATTATGCAACAAGTCTATTAGACAAAATCCGGCTTATAGCTTGCCTGAACTATCTTAAAAACCCAACCTTGAAAGATTGGGTTTTTATGTTAAGATATTAATATATGAAAAAATCAGAACTTATTTTTGCGGCTATTTTGGTGCCGGTTGATTATTTAATGGTAATTTTGGCGGGAATTACTGCTTATTTTTTGCGTTTTTCTGCTTTTTCTCGGGAAATTAGACCGATTATCTTTGAATTACCTTTTGAAAATTATATTAAGGTTGTTTTTTTGACGGCCTTAGCCTGGCTTGTTATCTTTGCCTTTGCCGGTCTTTATACAACTAAAGTTAGGCGTCGATTTATCGATGAGTTTTATAAGATATTTTTAGCTTGTTCATCCGGAATAATGCTTCTGTTTGGAGTGATATTTATGAGTCGGGAGCTTTTTGATTCTCGTTTTATAGTTTTAGCTGGTTGGATATTTAGTATTATTTTTGTTTTTTTTGGTAGAGTTGTTGTCAGGGTTGTAGAAAAAAAATTATTTAAAAAAGGAATCGGGGTGCATAATTTACTGATTATCGGCAAAGACAAGACTACAGAAAAAATTATTCAATTATTTAAAAAAGATAAATCTTTTGGATATAAAATAGTTGGCTGGATAGAAGATTCTAGTATGGCACTTGAAAAAGTTTCCAATTTTATAAAAACCAATAAAGTAGATGAAATTTTACAGTGCGAAGATATTGGACAGGAAAAATCTTTGGAGCTGGTTGAGTTTTGTAATGAGCATCATATAGTTTATAAATATGTGCCGAGTTTATTTGAGGCTCAGGCGATTAATGTGGAGATCCAACATTTAGGTGGCGTGCCGATTATTGAGCTTAAAAGAACCCCGCTTGACGGCTGGCGAAAGATTTTAAAAAGAGTTTTTGATATTTTAGGTAGTATTTTGGCGATTATTATTTTTTCTCCAATTATGTTGATAGTAGCTATTGCGGTTAAATTAGACTCTAAGGGTCCTATTTTTTTCGGTTATCAAAGAATCGGGCAGTACGGTAAGCCGTTTTTTTATTTTAAATTTAGATCAATGAAAGCGAATACGCATGAAATGAGGTATGATCCAAGCTTCAGGGAACAGGTGGAAGACACCAGGGGTTGGAATAATCAGAATCCTATGGTAAAATATAAAAATGATCCTCGCATTACACGCGTGGGCAAATTTATCCGCAGGACAAGTTTAGACGAACTGCCGGAGTTTTTTAATGTTTTAATAGGAAAAATGAGTTTGGTTGGCCCTCGTCCACACGAACCCGAAGAAGTCGCCAAGTATAAAAAAGAATGTAAGCATGTCTTAACAATTAAGCCGGGCATAACCGGTTTACCTCAAATAAGCGGTCGAAGCGATCTTAGTTTCGAAGAAGAGGTAAAGCTGGATATTTATTACATTGAAAATTGGAAATTAAAACTGGATTTATATATTTTATTTAAAACCCCCTTTATCTTGTTAAAGAGGAGAAAAGCTGATTAGCTAACTTTATGGAAAATATTTTTGTTATTAAAATTTTTGTTATTACCGCGTTATCTTTTTTAGTGGCGCTTTTTTGGATGCCTTTTTTGCTTGCAACATTGAAAAAATATAATATTGGAAAAAAAATCAGAGATGAAAAAACCACACCAATTTTTTCTAGGTTACATCAAAAAAAAGAAGGCACACCAACGATGGGCGGGATTTTAATCTGGGGAACGGTTTTGTTTTTATCTATTTTATTTTTTTATTTACAAGTTATCTTTGACTCCGAATTACTTAAACATTTTAATTTTTTAACTCGAAAAGAAACTTTTTTACCGTTAGGAGCATTGATAGCAGCGGCTATTGTGGGACTTTTTGATGATTTGTTTAACGTTAAAAAAATCGGGCCCAACGGAGGCGGACTCAGAGTTCGCCATCGCCTTTTGATCTACGCTTTTGTGGCTGTTGTTGGGGCGTGGTGGTTTTATTTTAAATTAGAATGGAGTGAAATTCATGTCCCGTTTATGGGAAACTTTGAAATAGGTTGGTGGTATATTCCGTTTTTTATCTTTGTTATTGTGGCCACTTCTCATAGTGTTAATTTAACAGACGGTTTAGATGGTTTAGCTGGCGGAGCACTTCTTTCTTCTTTTGCCGCTTACGGAGCCATATCGTTTGCTCAGGGTCGATATGATTTAGCGGCTTTTTGCGGGGCAATTATCGGAGCACTTTTGGCGTTTTTGTGGTTTAATATCAATCCGGCTAAGTTTTTTATGGGAGATACCGGAGCTATGAGCCTGGGGGTAACCCTTGGAATTGTAGCTATGCTCTCTGGATATGTCTTGCTTTTACCGATAATTGGTTCGGTCTTTGTTATCGAAACAATGTCTGTTTTAATTCAGTGGACACATAGGAAGGTTGCTGGTAAAAAATTATTTTTATCCAGTCCTTTACATCATCATTTAGAAGCCAAAGGCTGGCAAGAAGCAACAATTGTTATGCGTTTCTGGGTAATCAGCGGAGTAAGCGCGGTTATGGGATTGATTTTATTTTTCTGGGATAAGGGGTAGGTTGTATGAAATACAAAGAATTTATATTTGAAAAATATAGTTTTGACTCTATGACTGGTGAGGCTGTTTTTTGTTATTCTATTGATAATAAATTAAAATTTAAGGAGGTTTTGTATTTTCCGATTAAAGGGGTTGAAAAAAACATAGAGCTGATCGATAAGATTTTGTTTAATATTCATTTGGCCGGTGGTCTTAGTTATTGGAAAACTTATTGCCCGCAGAAAATTGTTGTTAAATCAGGTGAGTTAAGCAAAACTCAGGCTAAATTTTGGGAGAAGTTGTACTATAAAGGTTTAGGGCAGTTTTATTTTGAAAATAAATTAGATCCGAATAAATTAAAACCGAATTTTCCGTATGAAAATGTCGAAACAAATTCGATTCGTTTAACTGGCTTAAAAGATAATTTACTTCCATGGGGTGGCGGAAAAGACTCTATTGTTTCAGCTGAGATTTTAAGAAAAGCAAAAAAAGATTTTACTTTATTTTCTGTAAGAGAATCAATCCCGCAAAAACAAACAGCTAAAATTGCTAACAAAAAATTAATCACTGTTGATCGAAAACTTTCTCCAAACTTAAAAGCGTTGCAAAAAAAAGACGCATACATTGGACATGTTCCTATTACGGCTTATTATAGTTTTATTGAGATTTTAGTGGCTGTGCTTTATGGTTTTAAAAATGTTGTTTTGTCTAATGAAAAAAGCTCTGATTATGGAAATATAAAATATAAAGGTCTTGTTGTTAACCATCAGTATTCTAAAAGTTATGAATTTGAAAAAGATTTTAGTAAGTATTTAGCTAAATATATTACGCCAAGTATAAAATATTTCAGCTTGCTTCGTAATTGGTATGAAATAAAAATCGCTAAAGAATTTTCAAAATACCCACAGTATTTTCAAAGTTTTTCCAGCTGTAACCTAGCTAATTTTAAAATAGACAAAAGTAAAAGATTAAAAACAGGTTTATGGTGCAATAGTTGCCCTAAATGCGCTTTTGTTTTTGTGATGCTCTCTGCGTTTTTGCCTAAAAAAGAAATTTTAAAGATATTTAAAAAAGATTTATTTGATGATAAAAAACTGGAAAATACTTTTTTAGATCTTTTAGGATTAAGAGCGCATAAACCTCTTGAATGTGTTGGTAGAAAAAGTGAAGTAAAACAGGCTTTGAAAAAAATTATAGAAAAAGGAGAGTTTAAAGATAGTTATTTTATTAAGAAGATAGATGATAAAAAACTTGTTATTTTAGGTCTTGGGGTTGAGGGTCAGTCTGTTTTGAGATTTATGCGTGGGATTGATAGAGAAAAGAAGATTACTATTGCAGATAGTAGAAAATTGTCTGAATTTGACAGTAAAACTCAAAGATTGTTAAAGAAAGATAAAAATTTTAAACTTTGTTTTGGTAAAAAATATTTGGATTGTCTTAAAAATGCTGAGATTATTGTTAAGTCTCCCGGTATTAGTATTCAAAATACAAAAGAGATACAACAAGCTCAAAAAAATGGTGCGGTTGTTACCTCGGCTGTTAATTTGTTTTTGGAGCAAGCTAGGGGTCCTGTAATCGGTATAACAGGCACTAAGGGTAAAAGTACAACCTCGTCTTTAATATATAAAATTTTAAAAACAGCAGGTAAAAAGGTTTATTTTGGTGGAAATATTGGCAAGCCGATTTTAGATTTATTAAAGTATGATAGTAAAAACACTTATTTTATTGTTGAACTATCAAGTTATCAGCTTGAAAATATCTCAAAAAAACCGGAAATAGTGCTTATAACTTCTTTTTTCAAAGATCATTTGGATTATCACGGTGGAGTTGAGAAATATTTTCAAGCAAAAATGAATATTATAGGTAGTAAAAATAAGGTTATTTATAATGCGAACTTTAAAGTTATTAGTGATTTTTTAAATCAAAGTAACAATAAAAATATTTATTCCTATAACAACGATAAAAACTATATAAAAAATGGCTTTATATTTGTGAAAAATGCAAAAATATTACCTGTAAGCTCTATTAAAATTCCTGGTCAGCACAATCAGGAAAATGTTTTAGCTGCTTGCGTAGTAACAAAAGATTTAAAGATAAATTCAAAAACAATTGAAAGAGCAGTTAAAGGCTTCAAGAGCCTGGAGCATAGAATGCAAAAACTTGGCAAATTTAAAAACATTGTTTTTTATAACGATTCAGCCTCGGTCACGCCGGAATCAACTATTGAGGCAATTAAGGCGCTAAAAAATATTAATACAATTATTCTAGGAGGCTTGGATCGCGGTTATGATTTTAAAAGATTAGCACAAGTGATATTAGAATCAAAAATAAAAAATGTTGCTTTGTTCCCAAATTCAGACAAAGCTCTTTGGAGCTCTCTGGAAAAAGTATGTGCGAAAAATAAAAAATATTCTCTACCTAAAAAGAAAAAATTTTCTAATATGAAAGATTGCGTTAAGTGGTGTTTTGAAATTACAGAACCGGGAAGCATCTGTCTTCTTTCCCCGGCCTCACCAAGTTATCTGAGTTTCAAAAATTTCAAAGACCGCGGAGAACAATACACTACGCGTTTGCTTTGTTGGCCTATAGAGTGAAAAGTAATTGACTAATGAAGTTATCCACAATAGACTAATATAGTTATCCACAGTTTGTGTCATAAAAATATATTGACACTTTTTTTATTTGTATCTACGATAATATAATATTTAAAAGCGTAAAATTATCTTAATTTAAATTTTTCATATATGACTTGTCTGGAAAAAAATGTTAGATTAAAGAAAGTTTACTTTTTCAACAAAGTTGTTGTCGGTTATTTTTACGCAATAAAAATTTGGAAAATTAAAAAAATATTTTTTAAGATACGTCCTCAAGCAAATTTCGCTTGAGGTTTTTTATTTGCTAATTATTTTGCTTATTAATTTTTTAAAACAAGCGCGGAGGGGGAAAAGGTCGATGCAAAGTCTTGTTTTGAAGAAAAATAAATATTTATGAATTTTTAAGGATTAATAACTTTGATCCTATAAGATTCTTCTTTAAAACAATATGAAAAAAACACTTTATAGCATTGTTATTCTTTCAATGCTAATGTGGACAGTTTCCCCGGCTGTATTAGCGGAAACAGTTGGTACCGGTTTAATCCGTGGAGAAGGTGGAGGAGAAGCTCCTATTATTAAAGCAAAATGGGAGATGAAAGGTCCATCATTTAATGGGCCAGATTATGTTGGTTATGGTGGTGGTGAAGGTGTTGACGACAGCACAGCTGCTGGCGCTCAATTTACTCCTCCAGGAGTTTGGGACGATGAAATGCACTACACAGTTTGCGCTATCGTAACTGATCCTAATGGAGCAGCCGATATTGATGGAGTTTATGCTGATATCTACTACCCTGAAGGAATTGCTTTTCACCCGGAATCTCCAGAGCCTTGGGCAGATGTAGTTGGCGGCGGAACAACCAGTACTCCTGATTACGGAGACTCAGGTTGTGGTGATTTCATCGAAGAAAACACTCTTATCAAGCTTGACAAAATGGAAGGTTGGGACTTGTTCTGTGACCATATTAAAAACGGTAACAACAACTTGCCAACAATCTACTCTCCTTACGACTACGATGAAATTTGTGCTGAAACAGGAGAGTTGATGAAAGAAGAGGCTTATGTTTACTGCGATGATAAAACATTAACTTGGGAAGATCCAGCAGGAGATTATAGAGTTGAACTTTTCGCTCTAGATCAAGCCGGTAATTTCAGTTACGATGATGTTCCAAACATTAATCACTTTGAATACCTTCCAATGATAGGTTTTGAAGTTGACTTTGACAGAGTTGAATACGGACAAGTTATGCTTAATACTCACAAAATAATTTCCGGTGATTTAACTTGGGATGGCGTAGGAAACGGAGATAGTCCTGCTTCTGTTCGAAATATCGGTAACACCAGACTTTACATGTGGGTTGAACAAGACGACATGGGACTGGGACAAACCAGTGGAGAATGGAATGTTGAATACGATGCCAGAATCGGTAACGAAGAACTTGACTGGGCTATTTATGACCCAGAGGTAAATACAAGGCTGGAAGACATTCTTGATTTATCTGAAATGGAGGAAATGGATTTCTCTATTTTGATCACAAAGTTCCCAGCAATTGACCCTGAGTACTATGGTGACATGGTGCTTAGCGCTACTCAAGCAAATTTCAGAGAATGTTGCGGATGTTAACATCCTTAAAATAGCTTTTGGGGCACTTTTTAAAAAGTGCCCCAAAGAGGTTTGGAGCGGAAAAAATCAGCCTCAGACCTCTTTTAATTTTAAAGGATCAATTTCACTTGACTTTTTTTTAAAATGATTTTAAGGTTATATAATCTATAAATTAACTTAAATTTATACCCATATGAGAAAAACAGCTATTTTTATTTTAACTTTTGTTATTTCAATCTTTGTTTTAAGTGAGAATGTTTCAGCTATTGGCATTATTAGTCAGCCTGTTGCTATTAAAGACGCTTTAAGGGGTGAGGTAATTCAAGAAGAGTTAATGGTGCTTAATACGAATAAAGAAGAAAGCGACTATGATTTAATAGCTGAGGGTGACATAGCGAAGTGGGTAAAGTTTTATCTGCCGGAAGATTTGGAAAGTCCAATTACTCAAGTTCAAATTCCAGCTAAAGCTTATTTTAAGATAGTTACTCAATTTTTTGTTCCTGAAGATGCTCCCAACAAAGAATACTCAGGTAAATTAACTGTTACTTCCGTTCCGTCAGAAAAAGAAGAATCAAGCGCTCAGATAAGTGTAAAGCAACAACTTTCTAGAGAAGTTTCTATTGTTGTTACCGATCGAGAAATAGTTAATTTAAATGCTTCTATAATCCCGCATAGATACGGACTTGAAACTAATGAAACTTTAAATATCAGGGTTATTTATGATAATCAGGGGAATGTTAGCTTAAACCCTCAAATTCAAGTAAAGATTAAAAAAGACGGTGAAGTAGTTAGTAACGCTATTTATCCTTATCCTGACGAAGAGCCATCTGTAAAACCCGGGTCAAGATATGAAATACCGCAGCTTGAAATACAAACAGGAAATTTAGAAGGAGGAAAGTATATAGCCAAAATAGATGTTCTGCGCAACAATGAGTCAATTCTAAAGAAAGATTTTAAATTTTCAATAGGTTTAAACGAAGCAGCAGTAGGCTCAGTAAAAGGCGTAAGTATTGTTAACTCTAATATCACTATGGGTTTGATCATATTTTTGTCAGGACTGGCATTTTTAGCAGTTATAATCGCGATGTTTATATTTATTAAAAAAACCAATAAAAAACTTATAAAATAATTTATATAAAATTATGTAACTTGGAAGTAATGTTTTATAATGCAGTAAAACAAAGCTATCCTTAAAACAAAAAATATGAAGAATGCAAGCAGAAACGGAGGGGCTTGGAGGGGATTTTTGAAAAAGGTTGCAGTTTATTTTAGCGCTTTTATTTTAGTGTTTAACACTTCTTTTAGCGCTTTTTTTATTGCTGTGCCAATAGCTTTAAGTGAGGATTTATGCCAGACACCGGTTGATGTGGTGTTAATAATCGATACTTCTGGAAGTATGGCACAAGGTGAAGCGTTAAGCCAGTGTGATTGGTGGCAAATAGAGTGGGTTGTAGACCATTTAGAGTGGGTAGAACACACTGATTATGATGTAACCGAACAGTGGTGTGATGACAGGGATTTATCGCCTCACCATCCTTCGGTTTATGCGTCGGCTACTCAGAGTAAAATGGATTCAGCCAAAGAAGCAGCCAGTTCTTTTGTTAATAACTTGGGTGATCAGGACCAGTCAGGTTTGGTTTCTTTTGATGATCTAGCAGACTTAGTAAAAGGGTTGTCTAATGATCATCCTGCTACTAATTCAGCCATCAATGGTTTAGCTGTAACAACAGGAGCTACCAATATTGGTGATGCGATTGCTTTTGCCACTCAAGAGCTTGAAGACAACAGTAATTCACAGGCCGTTAAAGCCATGATTCTTTTGACCGACGGCAAAGCTAATAGGCCAAATGGGTTGGGATACGGAGAAGATCCGGAAGATGTAGCTTATGCAGAGGAAAAGGCGCAAGATGCGGCTGATTTGGACTATAAAATCTTTACAATCGGTCTTGGTAGTAATGGAGACATTAATGAAACAATGCTTCAAAATATCGCTGACTTAACAGGAGCCGAGTATTATCAATCTTCAAACGGAAATGATTTATCGGGAATTTACGATGAAATTGCCTGGGAAGTGTGTCAGTATGGTTCAATTTCCGGTTGTAAATATAATGATTTAAATAATAATGGGACAATTGACAGTGGAGAAGAAAAAATAGTTGATTGGGAGATTATTTTAGGTGGTGATGCAGAGGAGTCTCAATTAACAGATGAAAACGGTTGTTACAGTTTTGCCGGACTTTTAGAGGGAGATTATGTTGTTTCCGAGGGAGAGAATTTAGCTTTTACTCCTTTTACGAAAACTTTTCCAATAGACGATGAATATAATATTACTTTAGCTGAAGGTGAAAATAGTGAAGATGTTGATTTTCTTAATTATTTTCCTGTTTGCGGAAATGAAATTATAGATGTTGATTTTGGAGAAGTATGCGAACTTGACGACACGCAAGAGTGCGATGCAGATGGTTATAATGGGACAGAAACTTGTAACCAAGAGTGTAGTGGTTGGGGTGAGTGCGAAACAGATGAATCTTGCGGAGACGGGGCTGTAAACGGTACTGAAGAATGTGACGATGGCAATACAGAGTCAGATGACGGCTGCTCAGACGAATGTTTACTTGAAGGAGACCCTGTTTGCGGTAATAATGTTTTAGAGCAAGGTGAAGAATGTGATGATGGTAATACAGAACCAGGGGATGGCTGTGATGAGTTATGTAATATTGAAGAAGCAGAAGGAGCTAATCCCGGAGATATTGTGATTAATGAAATAATGCAAAATCCGCAAGCTGTTTTAGATTCAAACGGTGAATGGTTTGAAGTTTATAACACAACATTACAAGATATTGATTTGATAAACTGCGTGATGAGTGATAACGACGGAGAAACGCATACTATCGCGACTTCTTTGATTGTCCCGTCTTTAGGGTATGCTGTTTTGACCAAAAATGGTGAGGAAAGCCAAAATGGAGGCATTATTCCGGATTATGTTTATTCCGGACATATCCTTAGCAATAGCTCTGATGAAATTGTTTTAACTTGTGATGATACAGAAATCGATAGAGTTGAGTACGATAATGGCGCCACTTTTCCTGATCCAAGCGGAGCTTCCATGATTTTGGCTGACTCAAGCCTAGATAATAATATTGGCGCTAATTGGTGTGTCTCCAGCTCTTCTTTTGGATCCGGAGACCTTGGTACTCCCGGAAGTGAAAACGATACTTGCGGGGATGTAGCTTATTGTGGGAATGAAATCACAGAAGGTGAGGAAGAATGCGATGATGGCGATAATAATGGAATATACGGATATTGTAATAGTGATTGTAGCGGGCAAACATCAAGTGTTTGCGGGAACGGAACATTAGAGGGCGAAGAAGAGTGTGATGACGGGAATACAGAGCCTGGCGATGGTTGTGATGAGACATGTATAATTGAAATAGAAGAACCGGAGTGTGTTGATAATGACAGCGATGGTTATGGGGAAAACTGTGATTTAGGAACAGATTGTGACGACGAGAGCTCAAATGTAAATCCGGGAGCATCAGAAGCTTGCGGAGACGGAGTAGATAATAACTGTAATGGCTCTACTGACGAAGGCTGTGATGTTGGCGGTGGTGGAGGAGGCGGGGGTGGAGGTCCTGTGTCTCTTTATATCCACAGTGAAAAAATAGAAGGTTTTACCACTTCAACCGCTGAAATTTCTTGGCATACTAATAAATTAGCCACTAGTCGTATAGTTTACGGAATTTTACCGTCTGATCCTATTGGAGCTTGGCCAAACTTAGGTTATGCTTCTACAACCGAAGAAATAAGCGAAAAAACAACTTTTCATAGCGTAGCTTTAGACAATCTGTTATCCGGAGCGTCTTATTATCTAAGAGTAGTTTCATCTGCTTCCGGAGAAATTTTTGGAAACGAATTAACATTTACCACTTCAGAAGAAGATGTTTCTGTTGAAGAAGAAGCAGATACAGAAGATGACGAACAAGCTCCGGAAGAAGAAGCTGGAGATGGCGAAGAAAACTCTGAAGAGGAAGAACAAGAAGAAGAAAATTCACAAACTGGTGGAAGCGAGGCGAATAACGAACCAAGTGGAAATTCTAGTGGGGCAAATGAAGAAGAGGGAGTAGTTTTGGGTGAACAAATAGAAAACGAAGAAGAAGAGGAAGAAGAGGATGAGGATGAGTCTCAGCCAGAGGATGATCAGTCTTCGACTAAAACAGAAGAAGAGACAAAAAAGAAGCAAACTGTATCTACCGAAGATAAAGGCGATGACAATAAAGACGGAGAAGATGAAGATAAAGAAGACGATGAAGATGATAGCAACGCTATTTGGTGGTGGCTGTTAATTCTATTAATAATAACTTCCGGTTATTACGGCTATAAAAAATACCAAAGCGAAAACGGAAGAGACTAAATATTGTTGTAAATATTATAAAAAAACCGTCAATATTAAATTGACGGTTTTTTATTTTGCGCGGTATGACGAAAATTTGCTGTCTTTGTTATTATATGATAAACTAAATTTAATATAAATTTATATTTTTACTATGTTTAAAAAGATTTTAAAAGTAATATCTGTTATATTTTTGCTGTTTTTTATTTTTGGTTTGGGTGTTAGTATTGGAGATAAACAGGCTCGGGATGATATTATGCCGTTAATTGGTGGAGCGATTACAAGTAAAGGTGAATTACCAAATCATTTGTCTGAAGATGTTAATTTTCAGGTTTTCTGGGAGGTTTGGGACACTATCCAAAAAACTTATGTTGACAGACCTATTCCCGAAACAAAACTTTTTTACGGAGCTTTGGCAGGGCAGGTTGCTTCTTTGGGTGATCCTTACTCTGTTTTTTTAGATCCTGATACAGCTCAAAAATTTGCAAGTGAGCTTGCTTCGGAGTTTGATGGCATCGGGGCAGAGATCGGTATTAAAAAAGGTATTTTAACTGTTATCTCTCCCTTACCTGATTCGCCGGCAGAAAAGTCAGGGTTAATGGCCGGAGATAAAATTTATAAAATCGACGACAAGGAATCAGCCCCTTTTTCCATAAATCAAGCTGTGAGTTTGATTAGGGGTAAGGCCGGAACAGTGGTAACTTTGACAGTTATCAGAGAAGGAGCTGACAAAGAGCTTGAAATAAAAATAACAAGAGCAAAAATACATTTTGATACAGTAAGATGGGAAATGAAAAAGAATAATATTTTATATGTAGAAATTTCTCATTTTAATAGCGATACAGAGAGGTTGTTTAACAAAGCGATTAGTGAAAATTTGTCGAAAAATGTCAAAGGAATAGTATTGGACTTAAGAAATAATCCGGGCGGATTTTTAGATACTTCTGTTGATATCGCCGGTAAATGGATTAGGAAAGGAGATACAGTTGTTATTGAAAAATTTAGCGAGCAAAATAAATCTTACTATCGATCAGATGGAAAAGCTGAGCTTTCCGGTATCCCAACAGTTGTTTTAATAAACGAAGGAAGCGCTTCGGCTTCGGAAATTATCGCCGGTGCTTTGCAGGACTATGGATTGGCAACTTTAGTTGGAGAAAAAACTTTCGGTAAGGGGTCTGTACAAGAGTTGCGTGATTTAAGCAACGGAGCTAAGATTAAATTAACAGTAGCCAAATGGTTAACGCCGAAAGAAAGAGTTATTGAAGGAGAAGGAGTTATGCCGGACATAGAAATAGAGTTAACTAGTGAAGATTATAACAACAACCATGATCCGCAACTTGATAAAGCTTTGGAATTATTACAGTAAAACAAGAATTGACACTTATCGATTTGAAGTATATTATAAAGATATATGAAAGTCATTTTGTTAAAAGATGTAAAAAAGTTAGGTGATAAGGGGGATGTAAAAGATGTCTCTGACGGATATGCTCGAAATTTTTTATTTCCTAATAAATTGGCTGAGGTTGCCACAGAAAAGGCTATTTTAAAAATAAAAAAAGAAAGAGAAAGAGAGGTATTAACACAAGAAAAAGATTTGGACAAAACTGAAAAATTAGCTGGAAAATTAGATGGTCAAGAAATAATCATTAAGGCTAAAACAAATGAGAGTGGGAAGCTTTACGCTTCAATCGGGCCAAAAGAAATATCTGGGAAATTAAAAAAATATAAAATTAATAAAAGCCAAGTTCAAACAGAACCGATAAAAGAAACAGGTGAATACGATGTTACTATAAATTTATCTCACGGCTTAGAATCAAGAATCAGAGTAATAGTAGAATAAGTCTATAAAGCTTGTAAAGTCCATAAAATCAAAAGTCACGATGTCGTGACTTTGTATACTTTTGACTTTCGACTAATTTTTTATGCGGAAATATATTTTTATTATCGGTGGGGTTATGTCTGGTGTTGGAAAAGGTATCACCTCAGCTTCTATTGGAAAAATTTTACAAGGAAAGGGTTTTAATGTGACAGCCATAAAGGTTGATCCTTATATCAATGTTGATGCCGGAACTATGAACCCGATTGAGCATGGGGAAGTTTTTGTAACTGAAGACGGAGATGAAACAGATCAAGACATAGGAAACTACGAAAGATTTTTAAATAAAAATATCCCGACCGACAACTACATGACAACTGGAAGAGTTTATCAATCAGTAATTCAGAGAGAAAGAAATTTAGAGTATAAAGGAAAGTGCGTTGAAGTTGTTCCGCATATTCCGCAAGAAATAATCGACAGAATAAAAAGGGCAGCCGATAAAGATAAGGCCGATATAACAATTATAGAAGTTGGCGGAACAGTTGGTGAATATCAAAATCTTTTGTTTTTAGAAGCAGCTAGAATGATGCATTTAAAAGAGCCGGAAAATGTTGTCTTTATAATGGTTAGTTATCTGCCAATCCCAAATAAGATTGGAGAAATGAAAACAAAACCGACCCAACACGCTGTTAGAACATTAAATGGAGCCGGTATTCAGCCTGATTTTATTGTGGCTAGAAGTGAAAAACCGCTTGACGAACCAAGAAAAGAAAAAATTTCAGTTTTTTGTAACATTAAAAAAGAAGATGTAATTTCAGCACCGGACGTTGATTCTATTTATGATGTGCCGATTAACTTTGAAAAAGATAATCTGGGAGATTTAATTTTAGATAAATTTGGCTTGGAATCCAAGGAGAAAGATTTAAAAGATTGGCGAAAGATGGTTCAAGAAATTAAAGAAGCAAAAGATGAAGTGAAAATAGGAATGGTTGGTAAATATTTTAGCACAGGAGATTTTACCTTAACTGATTCTTACATATCTGTAATTGAGGCTGTTAAACACGGAGCCATGGCTAATAAAGTTAAACCAAAATTAATTTGGATTTCGACCGATAAGATAGAAAAAGAAGGAATTGATTGTTTAAAGGAGTTAGATGGTGTGATTATTCCGCAGGGCTGGGGATCTAGAGGAAGTGAAGGTAAAATTGAAGCAATTAAATATTGCAGAGAAAATAAAGTGCCATATTTTGGACTTTGTTATGGAATGCAGATGGCAGCCATTGAGTTTGCTCGGAATGTTTGCGGTCTTGAAGGGTCTAACTCTGAAGAGGCTGATCCAAAAACAAAATATCCAATTTTTCATATAATGCCTGATCAGAAAAAATATTTGGAAGAGAAAAAATACGGCGGAACAATTCGTTTGGGTGGCTGGCCGTGTAAATTGCAAAAAGGAACCAAGATAAAAGATATCTATAAAAAAGACGAAGTAACAGAGCGTCATCGGCATAGATACGAATTTAATAACGAATACAAAGAAAAACTTGAAGAAAAAGGTCTAACAATCTGCGGAACATCGCCTGATAATAAATTAGTTGAAGCCATAGAAATAACAGAACACCCATTTTTTATTGGAACCCAGTTTCACCCAGAATATATCTCCAGGCCATTAAACCCGCACCCACTTTTTGTAGAATTTGTTAAAAAATGTAAAAAATAAAAATAACCAAAAACAAGGAGGGTAAAATCATGTATTGTGACAATGAAAATGTTTGTTGTTTTGAAGCTAACAGAAAACAAGGACCATTTCCTTGCGAGTATCCCGGTTGTAGCGAGTCTACGAATTTGATAAGGCTAACAAAAAAAGAGCTTGGGAAAATAAAAGGAAAGGTATCGTTCCAAAAGATTTACGATCAAAACCTCGGCAGAGGAGCATGTGAAAAACATTTTTCATAAGCAGTAGCACGGGGGTAATGAAAAATTGCCCCCAAAATTTTTTCCTAACTAATAATGTATGCTTTTAAATATCGTAAAATATCCAAACCTGGATTTAAACAAAAAATCTCAAGAAGTACAAGCTGTTAATGACGAAATTAAACAGTTTGTTTTAAATATGATAGAAACCATGAAAAAGGAGGATGGTGTTGGGTTGGCCGCACCTCAAGTCGGGGTTAGTAAAAGAATCGTTGTTGTTAATTGGCATGGGGATGATTTAGTTTTAATAAATCCTATGATAATTCAAAAATCTTGGCGCAAAGATATTAAAACAGAAGGATGTTTGAGTTTGCCAAAAGCGGAATTTAAAATTAAAAGGCATAAAGATATCACAGTAAAAAGTTTGGATTATTCCGGAAAAAATGTTAAAATAAAAGCAAGTAATTTATTGGCTAGAATAATTCAGCATGAGATAGATCACTTAAACGGAGTATTGCTTGTTGATAAAATAAATAACAAGGAGAAAAAGAAATATGAAGAATCTTTATAAAATAATAGGTCTTGCTTTATTTTGCTTTATTTTGTTTTTGTTTTTTCCGATTATATTTTTGAATAAAGATGTTCAACAAAAAACAGAATTAAATTATAAAGATTCGATTGTTCTAGGAGAGGAAAATAGTAATTTTGATTTTAGTATAGATAAGAATAATTATTCTTATGGGGAAACATTAAAATTGAATATCAGTTTTGGGGATTTTGCCAAAGGCGACACAGTAAAATTGCGTGTAAGCGGGATAAAAGATTTTCAAGAAAAAAACCTCCTTAATAAGTTAAGAGAAGTGGAGATTAAGGATAATTTTTATAAAATGGTTTACAATGTCAAGCTCCCTGAACTTTCCAACTGCAGCGGACCGGAATCTGGAGAGCATTTAATTAAAGTTGATGTTATAAAAGGTAATCAAATTATCAAAAGTAAAACACAAAATATAATTTTAGAATAAATAACTGTATTAAATAACTAGATTAACATACTTTAAAAACATATGAAAAAAATAATTTTTTTATCACTATTTTTATTATTAGGAGTTTTTTCTTTTGCAGGAGCAGAAGAAAAAGTAGAGATGTATTTTTTTTGGGGTGATGGATGTCCGCACTGTACAGCAGCCAAGCCTTTTATTGAGGAGTTAAAAAATGAATATCCAAATCTTAATATAAAATCTTATGAAGTTTATAACAACGAGAGTAACTATAATTTATGGCAATCTTTAGCTAAAGCCTACAACGCTCAAGACGAACTCAGGGGGGTGCCATCTTTTTTTATCGGTGAAAATGCCTTTGCCGGATACCATGAATCAATGAACGATGATTTTAGAATGATGGTTGAAGATTGTTTAGGGACGAATTGTGCTTCGCCAATAGAAAAATTAAAGCAAATGGATAGTAATCCACAAACTGTTAAAAATAAAACAGGAGAAGTCAGTCAGACAGAGGGGGATGATTCAAATTCAACTTTTCTTTTTCTTTTTATAGTTTTTGCAGCTGTAGCCGGAGGGTATTACTTTTTAAGTAAAAAAAATAAATGAATATAATCCAAAAATTGAAAAAATCATGTTTAATCGGACGGAGCGGTTCAGGATTTTTAACTGGTGCAAAGTGGGAGATAGTCAAAAAGCAAAAGTCAGACAAAAAATATATTATCTGCAATGCTTCAGAGGGAGAGCTGAGTGTTTTTAAAGATGAATATTTACTTAGAAATTATCCAGAAGAGGTTATAAACGGAATTAAAATTGCTCTTAAGACTTTTCCTGAAAGCGAGGCCTATATTTATCTACGAAAAG
Organism: Candidatus Falkowiibacteriota bacterium; assembly: GCA_018651725.1. Lineage (GTDB taxonomy): Bacteria > Patescibacteriota > Patescibacteriia > JAACEG01 > JAACEG01 > JABIDK01. The sequence continues at coordinate 33,989 of JABIDK010000006.1, forward strand.
ATCTCTATGATAAATTAGGAATAAAATTAAAAAAAATAATAAATAAAGAGAAAATAAAGTTATTTCGTGAGACCGGAGGGTATTTATGTGGCGAGGAGACTACTTTAATTTCAAGTATGGAGGGTTGTCGCGATGAGCCAAAAATTAAGCCTCCGTATCCACCAACCCATGGACTTTGGGGTAAACCAACCTTGGTTAATAATGTAGAGACTTTCTATTATGTTAGCAAAATTGCAAATAATGAATATAAAAAAACTCGTTTTGTTTGTATTTCAAAAAACAATAAAAAATTAGGAATTTTTGAAGTTTCGGTTAATTCTAGTGTTAAGAAAATTTTACAAGAGACTAAAACATTACCAAAGAACAAATTTTTTGTTCAAGTTGGCGGTGGTGCTTGCGGAGAGATTATGCCAGGTAAAAACTTAAATAAACCAATGTGCGGGATAGGTTCTATTGTTATTTATGACGATAATATGGATGTTAGAAAATTAATGAAAAAATGGATTAATTTTTATATTAAAGAAAACTGCGGAAAATGTGCCCCGTGTCGAGAAGGAGTTTACAGAATTAAAGAAGTATTGGACAGCAACAAGAAAATTGACTGGAAACTCGTTAAAGATATCTTAGAGACAATGCAATTAACAAGTTTCTGCGGTTTAGGAACTTCAATGCCAACAAGCTTTTTAAGTTTAATGAAATTAAAATGCCTAAAATAATAAACATAAAAATTAATAACAAAAAAATTAAAGCCAAAGAAGCACAGACTGTTTTGGGAGTGGCTTATTTTAATGGGATTAAAATTCCGAACCTATGTTTTCATCCGGATACTTGTAGCAAGGCTAACTGTCGGGTGTGCGTGGTGGAGATTAAAGGCAAGCGTGGTTTACCTGTTTCTTGTGCTACTAAAATTGAAGAAGGAATGGAGATAAGTACAAATTCTCCTCAGGTTAAAAAAGCGCGAAAAATGAACTTAGAGCTTATCTTTGCTGAACATGTTGAAAAATGCCCGACTTGTGTTTTAAATAAAACTTGTCAACTACTTAAATACGCTAAAGAATATAAATTATCAATAACTCGTTTTAAAGATAGGAAAAATAAAAGAAAAATCTATAAATTTGGTAATGCCGTTGAAATTGACGGATCACAGTGTATTGATTGTCGAAACTGTATAGATATGTGCAATAAGCAAAGTGCTAATTTTTTGACATTAAAAGATAAAGGATATAAAACAGAAATTGTTCCGGTTGAAGACGGAGAACATGACTGTGTTTACTGTGGACAGTGCGCTGTTCACTGTCCGGTTGCGTCTGCTCAGGAGCAAATGCATGTTAAAGAGGTGGAAAAATCGCTTAATCAAAAAAATAAAGTTTTAATAGCGCAAATTGCTCCATCTATTCGTTCGTCCATTGGCGAGATTTTTAACTTACCTTATGGAAAAATTGTCACCGGACAGTTAGTGGCTTCTCTTAAAAAATTGAATTTTGATTATGTTTTTGATGTAAATTTTGGTGCAGATGTTACAACAGTAGTAGAGGCTCAAGAATTGGCCGAACGTTTAAAAAAGAAAACAGCAGGTCCGCTTCCTATGTTTACTTCTTGTTGCCCGGGGTGGGTGAGGTTTGTAGAGTTTTATTATCCGGAGTTTATTCCTAATTTAACAACCGCTCGCTCTCCACATATTCATTCGGCTGGAGTAATCAAAACTTATTTTGCAGAAAAAATGAAAATTAATCCTAAAGATATTGTAGTGGTCTCCATTATGCCCTGTACTGCCAAGAAATTTGAATCTAGCAGAAAGGAGTTAATGATAGGAGGGAATAATTTAGTTGATTATGTTTTAACTACCAGGGAATTAGGGTTTTTACTTGGAAAAAACAGGATAAATTTAGCTAAGATAAAATCAATTGAAGCTGATAATCCGCTTGGCACTCACTCCGGAGCCGCGGCAATTTATGGGGCCAGTGGTGGAGTTATGGAGTCGGCTCTTCGCTCGGCTTGCGCTATTTTAGATAAAGGAAATTTAAAATGTATAAATTTTAAAGCAGTCAGGGGAGATAAAGAAATAAAAACAGCAGAAATTAAATTTGGAAAAAAGAAATTAAAAGTAGCCGTGGTTAATGGGTTAGGAAACGCCAGAAAAATTTTAGAGGAGCTTAAAAAAGACCCTAAAAAATATAACTACATAGAGGTAATGGCCTGTCCTGGAGGATGTATAGGGGGCGGAGGACAACCAATTCCTTCAACACCTTTACAAAGAAAAAAAAGAGCGGAAAGTTTATATCAAATTGATGCTAAGAAAAAAATAAGAACAGCTCACGAAAATCCGGTTGTGCAAGAAGTAATGAAATGGCTTGATAAAAATAAACATTTAAAGCATAAAGTTTTACATACATCCTTTAAGCAAGTCAAAAAACCGGAAGCATTAAAAACAGGACAACAACAGTGTAAAAAATAAAAAAATTATGATATAATATATTTATGAATTTTGTTGCGGAAGGAAATATTAGGGCGTTTAAATTTGGTTTTTATATTGCCGTAGTTATTGTGACCTTAGGGATTTATAATTTTATCGCTAAAACTTTTTTTGACCCTTGTTGTCAAAATCATACTGCAGGCGAAGCAATGCTTGAGTTTGGCAATTTTTTATCTATCGCGATTGGAGTTGCAATGTTAATTCTTATTATTGCTGTTTTTATTAGGCTTGTTTTTAATAATTTTAGACCAAAAAAATATATATCATGGAAAGCAGAGAAAGAGTCCGCTTTAAATACTTTTTTTATAGTTATTTTAATTATTAATTTTTGTTTATTATTAGGAGCGCAACTCCCAGGACTTCTGATTGGCTGTACAAGCTGCGACCCCACATCCCATAGCGAGGACATTAATAACTACATAAAACTATGAGCTATCAAAATCTTAGAACTAAGGCTCTACCCAGGGTTGATGTTAAAATTTTAGTAAATTTTTTAGTTTTGTCAGGTGTTGCCACACTTCTCCCGGCCTTAATACATATTCAATGGGTAACCGGACCGATTGTTAACGCTATTTTATTTTTATCGGTTGTTTTGGTTGGTGGTAGAAACGCTATTTTAATAGGTCTTATTCCTTCGATTATGGCTTTATTTTTTGGTTTATTGCCGACACCACTTGCTCCAATGATTCCTTTTATAATGATTGGGAACGCCATTTTAATAGTGATTTTTGATATGTTAAAGAATAATTATTGGCTGGGTGTGTTTGTTGCTAGCGGTGTAAAATTTTTATTTTTATATTTCAGTTATTCAGCTATTATTGATTTGATCTTTAAAAAAGATTTAGCTCCAAAAATTGCTCAAATGTTAAGCTGGCCTCAATTTGCAACTGCAGTTTTAGGAGGGATTATTGCTTTTGGGATATTAAAAATTTTAAAATATAAAAAATTTACTGATAAACCGGGTTTATCAGAAACACAATAATGAAATTGCGAAGCATTAAAGGTATTAAAAATTTGAAACACAAAAGAGTTTTGGTTAGGGTTGATTTTAATGTTCCTTTGCAAAATAAAAAAATATTGGATGACACCAGAATAAAAATGGCGCTATTGACTATTAAACATTTAATAAAACAAGAATCGATTGTTGTTTTGATGAGTCACTTAGGGGGGAGAGGCTCTAGTTTAAGACCTGTTGCTTCTCGTCTTGAAAAATTATTGGGACAAAAAGTTAATTTTATTACCGATTGTATTGGTGGTAAAGTGAAAAAAGTTATTAATACGGCAAAAGCTGGCGATGTTGTATTGCTTGAAAATCTTCGTTTTTACGAAGAAGAGAAAAAAAATAGTAAAATGTTTGCCAAGAACTTGGCTCGATTAGGTGATATTTATGTTAACGAGGCTTTTTCTGTTTCACATCGAGAGCACGCTTCTATTTCAGCTATTACTGGGTTTTTACCAAGCTTTTCCGGGTTTTTACTAAAAGAAGAGATTAAAAAATTATCACAACTTCGTAGAAAGCCTAAAAAACCATACGTTGTTTTATTAGGAGGCGCTAAACTTTCCACTAAAATTAAATTAATAAAAGGGTTAACAGGATCAGCAAGTAAAATTTTAATTGGCGGGGCTATGGCTAATGTGTTTCTGGAGGCAAAGGGATATGAAATAGGAAAATCTTTAATGGAGAAAAAGATGTTAACTGAAGCTAAAAAATTAGTAAAAAATAAAGAGATAAATAAAAAAATTTTATTGCCCATTGATGTTGTAGTTGCTAAATCTGTAAATAATAACTCTAAAGCTAAAGTTAGGTTAATAAGCGAAGTTGAAAAAAACGATATTATTTTAGATATAGGTCCAAAAACTATTTTAAAATATGCCGAGATTTTAAAGAAGGCTAAAACTATTTTGTGGAACGGACCAATGGGAAAATTTGAGCTTAAACATTTTGAATCCGGAAGTTTAATTCTTGCCAGAGTAATAGCGATTCAATCGTCAAGCAAGGCTTTTGGAGTTTGTGGTGGTGGAGAAACCATTGAAGTTTTAAATAAAACTAAAATGAAAGAGTTCGTGGATTGGGTCTCGACAGGTGGAGGAGCAATGCTTTCGTTTCTCAGTAAAGAAAAAATGCCTGCGCTAAATAAGTTGAAAAAGTAATTAAAAATAAAAAAGAATATTAAGCTGGTGAAGCTAGTGAAACTAGTGAAGCTAATTAAATTATGTCCAAATTTACTATTCAAAAAGTATCTGCCCGAGAAATTTTAGACTCCAGGGGTAATCCGACAATAGAAGTTCGGGTTGATTTACCAAATAAATTATCTGCAAAGGCTAGTGTTCCTTCCGGAGCTTCTACCGGTATTCATGAGGCCTTAGAGCTTCGTGATAAGGAAAAACGTTATAAAGGTAAAGGAGTTTTAAAGGCAATTAAAAATGTTAATATCAGCATCAACCGTTCTTTAAAAGGAATGGATGCTAGAGAGCAGGAAAAAATAGACAAAAAGTTAATTAAACTGGATGGAACAAATAATAAAAAAAGATTAGGTGCTAATGCTATTTTGGGAGCATCTCTTGCTTGTGCCAGAGCAGCCACAACAGTTAAAAAACAACCTCTTTACGACTATATTAACAAAAGTTACAAGTTGCAAACTACAAGTTACCAGTTACCGATCCCAATGTTTAATATTTTTAACGGAGGAAAGCATGCTGATACGAATTTAGACTTTCAGGAGTTTATGGTTATCCCTATGCCGAAAAAAATGAACAATAAATCAGGGAAAAAAGTTTTTGCGGAAAATGTTCGCATGGGTTCAGAGATTTTTCATGAATTGGGACGAGTTTTAAAAGAAAGAGGACTTGATACAGACGTTGGAAACGAAGGCGGATATGCCCCAGATATTTGTTCAAGTATACAGGCTCTTGATATGATAATGGCCGCTTCCACTAGGGCCGGTTATATTCCCGGAGTTCAAGTCGGTTTAGGGACAGATGTTGGGTCAAGTGTTTTATACGATAAAACAAAGAAAAAATATATTTTTAGGCTTGATAAAGCGGTATTTACCAACTCTACCTTAACGGGTTTATACCATGAGTGGCTTCGGGAGTATCCTTTCGTGCTTATAGAAGACGGCTTGGCAGAAGACGATTGGGAGGGCTGGAAAGAGTTAACCCATGTGCTTGGAAATGACCTTCTTTTAGTTGGTGACGACTTGTTTGTGACTAATAAAAAAAGATTACAAAGAGGAATAAAAGAAAATGTTGCAAATTCTATTTTGATTAAACCTAATCAGGTTGGAACTTTGACCGAGACAATAGAATGTATTAAATTAGCTAAGAAAAATGATTATAAAATTATTGTTTCACACCGAAGTGGAGAAACAACAGATGACTTTATCGCCGATCTTGCCGTAGCAGCAGGAGCTGATTATATAAAAGCAGGAGCTCCGAACAGAGGCGAAAGAGTGGCTAAATACAATCGGTTAATGGAGATAGAAGAAGAGCTAAATTAGTTAACAGTCTATAAAGCCCATAAAGTCAAAAGTTAAGTTTATGATTAAGAAAAATAAAAGTTTACCTTTAGTTTTACTTGTTTTGGATGGGTGGGGGATAGCTAAGCCAAGCAAAGGAAATGCAGTTACGCTTGCTAAGACCCCTGTTTTTGATGAGTTGAAAAAGAAGTATCCTTTTACTAAACTATGCGCTCATGGTGATTGTGTTGGCTTGCCTGATAATCAAGACGGAAATTCTGAGGCCGGGCATATGAATATTGGAGCCGGGAGAGTCGTAGAGCAGGATTCTATTTATATTGCTAAAAGTATTAGTGATGGAACTTTTTTCAATAACCCGGTTTTAAGACAGGCAATAAAGCATGTCAGAAAGAATAAATCCAAATTGCATATCATGGGCTTGCTTTCCAGTGGAGAAAGCGCTCATTCAAGTCCGGATCATTTAGAGGCACTTTTAACGTTCGTTTATTTAAAAAAAGTTAACACATCTTTACATTTTTTTACCGATGGGCGAGACAGTCATCAATATTTAGCGATAAAGTTACTTGAGAAAATAAAATTTTATTTAAGAGAAGGTCAAGAGATAGCTACTTTGATAGGGAGATTTTATGCAATGGACAGAAAAAAGAAATGGGAAAGAACAAGGCTTGCCTATGAAGCATTAACAGAGGGGAAAGGTCTTAAATTTAATGATCCTGTTGAGGCAATCACAGCCAGTTATAACAAAAACGAGAGTGATGAATTTATAAAACCAAGTATTATCACTAAAAAGGGGAAAAAAGGAAAACAACCTGTTTCTATAATAAACGATAACGACGCTATTATTTTTTATAACTTAAGGTCGGATAGAGCTAGGCAACTGGCTAAGGTTTTTGTCCAAGATAACTTTGTTGGATTTAAAAGAAAAAAAGTTTTAAAAAATATTTTTTTTACAGCTATGACTGATTTTGGACCTGATCTTTCCGGAATAACAACTGCTTTTCCAAGTCGTGATTTAAAAGGAACACTGCCAATGGCTCTTCGTGAGTTTAATCAACTCTATTTATCTGAGAGCGAAAAATATGCCCATATAACTTATTTTTTTAACGGAGGATACGATAAGCCGATTGTTGGTGAAATAAGGCATTCTATTCCCTCGCCCGATGTCTTAAGCTATAGCGAGATACCAGAGATGAAAGTTTATGATTTAACAAAGAAAGTAGAAAAAGAATTGTCTAAAAATGATATTATAGTTTGTAATTTTGCTAACGCCGACATGGTGGGGCATACCGGAAATTTGGAAGCATGTATTAAGGCGGTTGAGTCGGTTGATAGATCGATCAAAAAAGTAAAGAAGAAAGTTTTAGATTTAAATGGAACCTTGGTCATTACTGCTGATCATGGAAACGCTGAGGAAATGATTGACTTAGAAACAGGAGAAATCAATACAGCGCATACTAAGAATTCGGTTCCATTTATAATCATAAGCGGGGCAAGAAAAAATATAAAATTAAAAAATAAAGGCGTTTTAGGAGATATCGCCCCAACGATTTTAGATATCTTAGATATTGAAAAACCAATTGAAATGACAGGGAAGAGTTTAATTAAAAAAACATAAAAATAAATCCGCCAGCTGGCGGACAAAAAAACAAACATGAAACCTACAGTACTTATAATTTTAGATGGCTGGGGAGTGGCTCCGCCGTCTTCGGGAAATGCGATTACTCAGGCAGACCCGAAATTTTTTAATAAACTTACACACGACTTTCCAACCGGACTTTTACAGGCTTCCGGCGAAGCGGTTGGTTTGGGCTGGGGAGAAATGGGAAATTCTGAAGTGGGACATTTGAATATTGGCGCAGGAAAAATTGTTTATCAAAGTATGATGAAAATCACAAAAGCTTTTGAAGAAGGTTCAGCGTATAAAAACGAGGCTCTACTTTCAGCATTTCAGCATGTTAAAAAAAATAAAACAAAGCTTCACTTATTAGGACTTGTCTCTGACGGAGGAATACATAGTTCTATAGGTCATTTATACGGAGTGCTGGAAATGGCTCGCAAACAAGAAATTAAGGAAGTTTATGTGCATTGTTTTTTAGACGGAAGAGACACTAAATATAATGACGCCATTAATATGGTTTCCAGGCTTAATAATAAAATGAAAAGCATTAATACGGGCAAAATCGCCACTTTGTCGGGAAGGTTTTACGCAATGGATAGGGATAATTATTGGGAGCGTATTGAAAAATCTTATATGGCGATGACTGAAGGTAAGGCGGACCGTTATTTTGAAAACCCGATAGAAGCTATTGAAAAATCTTATAAGGAAAATAATTTTGATGAAGAATTTATCCCTGCGGTAATAACGGATAAAGACAAGAAACCTATAACAAAAATAGAGCAAAATGATGCAATAATATTTTTTAATTTTAGGCCGGATAGAGCTAGAGAAATGACAAAAGCTTTTGTTATGCCTTCTTTTGAAAAATTTTCTCGGCCAAAATATATTAAAAATTTAAAATTTGTAACTTTTACTGAGTATGAAAAAAATCTTCCTGTTAAGATAGCTTTTCCAAGAGAAGAAATCGCTAATCCTTTAGCTAAAATTATAAGTAGTCGAGAGTTAAAGCAACTTCATATTGCTGAAACTGAAAAATACGCTCATGCAACTTATTTTTTTAACGGCGGTAAAGAGGATCCTTACCCTGGCGAGGATAATGTTATTATTCCATCGCCAAGAGTGCCGAGCTACAGTAAAGTCCCTGAAATGTCAGCGAAATTACTGACAAAAAGAGTAGTTGAGGAAATAATGAAAGATACTTATGATTTTATAATTATTAATTTTGCCAACGCCGATATGGTGGGGCATACCGGGAACCTGGAAGCTACTGTAAAAGCAGTAAAAGCAGTGGATAGCGCTTTAAAAGAAATTGTTGAACTTACTTTGATTAAAGACGGGGCAGTACTTATCACAGCCGATCATGGTAATGCCGAAGATTTAATTAACGAACGAATTGGAGAAATAGAAAAAGAACACACCGTTAACCCGGTTCCGTTGATAGTAATTAAAAAAGATTTTCATAAACAAAAAATAGGAATTTTAAGCCCTCTTCCGGATGGCCAAGATTTAAGTTCTCTTCGCCCGTCAGGAGTATTGGCTGACATAGCCCCAACGATTTTAAAAATTATGAACATCCCAAAACATAAAGATATGCAGGGAATAGCCTTGATTTAATTTCATTAACTTTATTAGCTCTTATATTTTAAAAACAAGGATAAATTATCCTTGTTTTTAAAATTCCAAGAAACTGATAAAGCTGATTATTTTATAAAATTAAAAATTTTATAATCAGAGTCGCTGTTATTCCGAAGAGGAAACCGGCTATTACTTCTTTTGGTTTATGACCTACGCGCGTGTTAAGGGGTGGAATTGAGATATCTTTTCCTTTAACAATTTTTTTAATAGCTTGAGAGTGACGAGAGACTTCTTGGCGAAGCCCTAAAGCGTCTCTGATTACAACAACGGCCAAAATAAACCAAATAGCGAAAGATGTTGAGTCAAGCCCATCTTTTATAGCAATAAGTATTCCAAGCGAAGTGATAAATGCGGTATGAGTAGAGGGCATTCCCCCGTAGGTATTATAAATATTTGTTAAATCAAAATTCCCCTTAATGCCATCGGTCAGCAATTTAAGGGCTTGAGATAAAAAAATTATAACAATAGGAATAATTACAAGTTCCATATAATGTATATTATGTAATAAGTTTATTATACCATTAAATTGTAAAAAGATCTACTACAGGACTCTCATCAAACAAAAAACAGGCTAAAATTTAGCCTGTTTTTTTATAAAAAAGTTATTAAGCTTTTTTAACGTTGATTGCTGCGCTACCTTTTGGGGTTTCTTCAGTTTCAAATGTAACTGCGTCACCTTCATTTAGCTCGCTGAAATCAACTCCGTCTAAGTTATTGGCGTGAAAAAATAAATCGTCACCACCATCTTGACTAATAAAACCGAAGTTTTTGTCAGTCATCAACTTTTTGATGTTTCCTTGCATAAAAATGTAAAGATAAAGTTAATTAATTAATGATTTAATACTAACATAAAAATTAATCTTTGTCAATTGTTTCTTCTTTTCTTGATCCTTTCTGTTTCTTTTAGCAGTTGTTTTCGTAATCTGATATTGTCTGGAGTTATCTCTAAATACTCATCTTCTTTCATTATACTCATCCCGGTTTCCAAAGTTAAGTCTATTGGCGTGGTTAGTCTTATGGCTTCGTCTGCTCCGGACGATCTCATATTGGTAAGTTGTTTTCCTTTAATTGGGTTTACTGCCATATCATCGCCCTTAGACACATTGCCAATAACCATACCTTCGTAAACTTCAGTATTAGCTTTAATATATAGTTCACCGCGTTCTTGTAAATTAAAAAGTGAAAAACCAAGTGCTTTTCCTGTTACCATGGATGCCATTGAACCAACGCTGTGTTTTTCTATCTCGCCAACATGGGGTTTAAAACCGATTACCCTGGTATATAAGATTCCTTCTCCGCGAGTATCAACAACAAACTCATTTTTATATCCAAGCAGTCCGCGAGTTGGTATTTCAAAGATAATTTTAGTGTTGCCGTGTTCAGGCACCATTTCTATTAAGTTTCCGCGCCTGGAGTTAAGTTTTTTAATAACTGTTCCTGACATTTCTTCTGGAACATTTATAGTAACTTCTTCAAATGGCTCTACTTTTTGGCCATCCTCTTCTTTAATAATTACATGTGGTTGAGAAATCTGCATTTCGTACCCTTCACGTCTCATATTTTCAAGTAAAATAGCAATATGCATTTCTCCGCGACCGTAAATTTTATAGTGATCGATTGCGGAAAAATTAATTTTTAAACCAACATTCATTTCTAGTTCTTTTTCCAATCTTTCTTTTAGCTGGCTATTGGTAACAAATTTCCCGTCGCGTCCGGCAAAAGGGGAGTTGTTAACTAAAAAGTTCAAAGAGATAGTTGGCTCGTCGATGTTAATTGCCGGCAATGCTTCTTGCTCGTTATTTTCGCAGATTGTTTCTCCGATATAAATATTTGGCAAACCGGAGGTCATAATAATGTCTCCAGCTGATGCTTCTTTTACTTCTTTTCTTTCTACGCCCTCAAAGCTGAATAATTTTGTAATTTTTCCCTCACGAGTATCACCCAAGGTATTTTTTATAATTACTTTTTGTCCTTCTTTGATTTTTCCTTCATATATTCTACTGATAGCTAAACGCCCTAAAAAATTATCGTAACCTAAATTAAACGGCTGAACACTAAGCGGTTTTTTTTCTTTTTCTTCGCTTGAAGCAATTGAAACTTGAGCAATAATTGTGTCCAATAAAGGAGTCAAATCTTTTGAGTCGTCATCAATATTTATTTTAGCAACTCCTTCTTTAGCAATTGCGTAAACAGTTGCAAAACCTAACTGCTCATCGTTTGCTCCAAGATCCATAAAAAGCTCAAAAACCATTTCATGTACATTGTCCGGGTCAGCAGCTGGTTTATCGATTTTATTTATAATAACAATCGGTTTAAGACCAAGGTCAAGAGATTTCTTTAAAACAAATTTTGTCTGCGGCATTGGTCCTTCTTGAGCATCAACCACAAGCAAAACAGAGTCAATTGATCGTAAGACTCGTTCAACTTCTGAACCAAAGTCAGCATGCCCCGGAGTGTCCACTATATTTATTTTAGTGTCTTTATAGTAAACTGAAGTGTTTTTAGAGTAAATTGTAATGCCTCGCTCTTGTTCTAAGGCGTTGCTATCCATGCTAACACCTTCTTTAACCATTTTGGTTTGTTGCATCAGAGCATCGGTTAGGGTTGTTTTACCATGGTCAACATGAGCAATAATAGCAATATTTCGAATTTCCATATTATATATTAAGGTAAATTAAAAGCCGCCCCCCTTGAGCGGTTGTTACATTTAGTTAACTATAGCATAAGCCAATTTTAAAGTCAATGTTATTTCCTTATTACCCCTAGTTGCCCTTGATTTACTTTGTTTACATATTTACCGTTAACTTTTTGAATGGTGGCTATTCGATTTTTACAAGCAGGGCAAAAAACATCGGTTCCAATCGGAGAGGTGTCATCAAAAAATAAACCTGTAAAATCCTTAGCGATTCTATCTCGATGGATTTTCCTAAGCCTACCAGGACCTTTTTTACGATATTTAACCAATTTTTCCCCGCACTCACAGTAAACAGTCCATATTTTGTATTGTTTGGTGTTCATAAAAGTAATTATAGCATATTATTAAAATAGGGTTTACAAAAATAGATTTTAAGAGTAGTATATTAACTATTAAACAAATAACTAATAACAATTATTTATGTTTTTATTTGATAAATTTTTTAAGGACCCGAATATAAAGGTTATAGATAAGTTAATGCCTCTGGTAGAAGAGATTAATTCTTTTGAGAGTGAAATCAAGAAATTATCAGACACTGACCTGAAAGGGAAAACAAAACATTTTCAAGAAAAATTAAAAAAAGCTAAAGATAGAGACGAAGAAAAAAGAATTTTGGATGAAATATTGCCAAAAGCTTTTGCTATTGTCAGAGAAGCTGCTAAAAGAACTTTAGGGCAAAGACATTATGATGTTCAGCTTATTGGTGGAGTTATTTTACATAGAGGAGAAATTGCAGAGATGAAGACCGGTGAGGGTAAAACTTTAACCGCGACTTTGCCGATTTATCTTAATGCTTTAACCGGACGCGGAGTGCATGTTATTACAGTTAACGATTACTTATCCCAAAGAGACGCCGAGTGGATGGGGCAGATCTATGATTTTTTAGGACTGTCTGTTGGGTGTATTGTTCATGACAAGGCATTTTCATCTTTTGCTGAAGATAAAGAAAATAAATCTTTTGATTTGCAAGAAGTTCCAAGAAAAAAGGCTTATGAAGCTGATATTTTGTACGGAACAAATAATGAATTTGGATTTGATTATCTGCGTGATAATATGGCACAAAGTTTAGAGTTGATGGCTCAGCGTGAGTTAAACTATGCGATTATCGATGAAATCGACAGTATTTTAATCGATGAAGCCAGAACTCCATTAATAATTTCTGCTCCGGCCGGAGAGTCAACAAAAAAATACTATCAATTTTCAAATTTGGTAAATAAATTAAAAGAAGATGAAGACTATAATATAGACGAAAAAATGAGAGCCGCCACTTTGACTGAAGAGGGTATCAGTAAAATGGAAAAATGGATGGGGGTAGATAATATCTATACAGCCGGGGGAATTCGTGATGTTCATCATATTGAACAGGCTTTAAAAGCGAATACTTTATTTAAACGCGATAAAGATTATGTTGTCAAAGACAATGAAATTGTGATCGTTGACGAATTTACCGGTCGACTAATGTTTGGCAGACGATACTCCGAAGGATTGCATCAAGCAATTGAGGCCAAGGAAAATGTAGAAATTCGCCAAGAAAGTATAACCTTGGCAACAGTTACTTTTCAAAATTATTTTAGGCTTTACAATAAACTTTCCGGAATGACAGGAACAGCCATGACCGAAGCCGAAGAATTCAGTAAAATTTACAGCTTGGACGTGACAGAGATACCGACAAATAATCCTCCTCAAAGAGCTGATATGCCGGATAGAATTTATAAAAACGAAACAGGTAAATTCAACGCTACAATAGAAGAGATTAAGGAAAAGAACGCTAAAGGACAACCTGTCTTAGTTGGTACTATTTCAATTGAAAAAAATGAGCTTTTAGGTCAGATGTTAGGAAGAGAAGGTATAAAATATGAACTTCTTAACGCTAAAAATCATGAAGGAGAGGCAAAAATTATTACCGATGCTGGTTTGCCCGGAGCGGTAACTATCGCCACTAATATGGCCGGTCGTGGTGTTGATATTGTTTTAGGAGGGGCAAAGGAAAGTTTTGATAGTGAGGAAGAGTGGAAAGAATCTAACAAGAAAGTTGTTGAATCTGGTGGTCTTCATATTATTGGAACTGAACGACACGAATCAAGACGAATTGATAATCAGCTAAGAGGTCGAGCCGGTCGACAAGGAGACCCGGGATCAACTCAGTTTTTTGTTTCGATGGAAGATGATTTAATGAGAATTTTCGGGGGTGGAAAAATGATAGCGATTATGGAGAGACTAAACTTCCCGGAAGATTTGCCAATTGAAAATAAATTAATTTCTCGGTCAATTGAACAAGCGCAAAAAAAAGTAGAGGGTAATAACTTTGATATTAGAAAACATTTAGTAGAGTACGATGATGTTATTAATAAGCATCGGGAAGTTATTTATAAAAGAAGAAGAAATATTTTAGATAATTACGATAAATTTAAAGAAGACAAGGTGAATGACGAAGTCAGAGAGGGTAACCTGGGTCAAGAAGGTCAGAAAGATGAATTAAGAGAAGAAACAATAGAAATGATTCAAGGAGAGATTGAACAGGTAGTGATGTTTCATACTGCAGCTGACAACACCAGCGACTGGGATATTAAAGAAATTTACGAGGTAGCCAGTACTATCTTTCAAATGCCGGAAGATAAGAAAATTAAGCTTGAAGAAATCCCAGTAAGTGAGGCTAATGGAAATCATAAAGCAGAGCTTCGAACAAAGATAATTGATTATCTATTTAATATCGCTAAAGATAATTACAAAGAAATTGAACAAAATATTAGTTCAGCTGGCATTAAATTTATTGATATTGAAAAAGAAGTAATGCTTCGAGCGATCGACAACTTATGGATTGAGCATCTGGACGCCATTGATCATCTTAGAACAGGTATTGGGCTTAAAGGTTATGCTCAGCAGGATCCGTTAGTAGAATATAAAAAAGAAGCCTATAATCTTTTTACAGAGTTAATTAATTTAATTCAAAAACAAGTCGTTTACAGTATCTTTAAAATAGGTTTAACAGAGCAATTTGCCCCAACAGTGATGGAACAAAATAACATTAATTTAAGCGCCCCGGAAAAATCCGGAGACACAGAAAACAGATGGGGTACTCAGGCAATGGAAAAGGAAGTCAAAAGCAGAGAGGCTCAGGATAATGTCCCTAAAAAAACTATTGACACCGAAGGCAATAAAGTAGGACGAAATGACCAATGCCCATGCAACAGTGGAAAAAAGTATAAAAAGTGTTGCGGAAAGTAATATTTATGAATAACATTAGAAATTTTTGTATAATTGCGCACATCGACCACGGTAAGTCCACTATGTCTGACCGTTTTTTAGAATTTACCGGAACTGTTGAGAAAAGAAAAATGAAAGAGCAGCTTTTAGATCAGATGGACATTGAGCGTGAAAGAGGAATAACCATCAAGCTTCAGCCGGTTAGAATGGAATACGAAGGGTATATTTTAAATTTAATTGATACTCCTGGGCATGTGGATTTTAGTTATGAGGTTTCTCGCTCACTTGCTGCGGTTGAGGGGGCGATTTTATTGGTTGATGCAAGTCAGGGTATTCAGGCTCAAACTTTGGCTAATTTATATTTGGCTATGGATCAGGATTTAGAGATAATTCCGGTTTTAAACAAAATTGATTTGCCAGCTGCGCAACCGGAAAAAGTTAAAAAAGAGATAGTGAGCTTACTTGGTTGTGATAAGGATGATATTTTGTGCGCCTCCGGCAAAACAGGTGAGGGTATTGAAGAGGTGTTAAAAAGAGTTATAGAAAAAGTTTCGCCACCAAAACAAGAAAAAGAAATCCTCAAGGGTTTAATCTTTGATTCAGTTTATGACGAGTATAAAGGAGTTATTGCTTATGTAAGGATCACAGAAGGCGAAATTAAACCAGGAGATAAGATAAAGATGTTTGCCACCAAACATGAAAGTGAAGTTTTAGAAGTGGGTTATTTTAAGCCCCAACTTGTAAAGGCAGACAAATTAAATACAGGAGAAATCGGATATGTGATCGCCGGATTCAAAAATGTTTCAGAATGTAGAGTAGGAGACACTATAACCAGCCCTAAAGGGGAATCAACTTTGCCTGGCTACGAAGAAGTTAAGCCAATGGTATTTTCCGGTATTTTTTGCAAGGAGGGTAGTGATTACAGCAAGCTTCGTGAAGCAATGGATCGGCTTAAGCTTAATGATTCAGCTTTATATTATGAACCGGAGCACTCTCCAGCGCTTGGACATGGTTTTAGGTGTGGTTTTTTAGGCATGCTTCACTTAGATGTTGTTCAAGAAAGACTTAAAAGAGAGTTTAATTTGGATTTAATTATAACTGTGCCGAGTGTGAGTTATAAGATTTTTAAAAGAAACAACGAAGTTATTGAAATAAAAAACCCCCAAGAGCTGCCGGACCCAACTCATATTGATCGTGTTGAGGAACCGATAATGACCCTTGATGTAGTAACGCCAAAAGATTACTTAGGTGGAGTTATGCAGCTTGTTCAGGAAAAAAGAGGCAGTTATAAGACCACAGAATATATTGATGAAGACAGGGTTGTTCTGCATTATGAAATACCATTAACCTCGCTTTTGACTGATTTTTACGACAAGCTAAAAAGTATTTCTTCCGGATATGCTTCACTTAATTATGAATTTTTAGAGTTTAGAAAAGCTGATGTAGTAAAAATGGACATTTTAGTTGCCGAAGAGATCGAAGAGGCTTTAACATCTATTGTCTATAAAGATGAAGCCTTCAAAATAGGTAAAAAAATAGTTAACTCATTAAAAGAAAGTATTCCTCAGCAAATGTTTGTGATAAAACTCCAAGCAGCCATCGGCGGAAAAATTATCGCTGCCGAAAGACTTTCAGCAATGAAAAAAGATGTTACAGCCGGTCTTTATGGAGGAGATGTAACCAGAAAAAGAAAAGTACTTGAAAAGCAGAAGAAAGGAAAAAAGAAAATGATGGCTATGGGTAAAGGAAAAGTAGACATCCCACCAGAGGCATTTATATCGGTATTGAAAAAATAAAAACACAAAACAAAAACCGCTTCAAGATATTGGAGCGGTTTTTAGTTTGTATCTATTTTGTTTCTTTAACAACGTTTACGATTTTTGTCTTTTTAAGAGTCCCGTCGTATTTTCTTAGTTGTTTCTTGCCGAATTTTACAATTCCGGCGATTTTAGAGAAAATTGTGTGATCTTTACCGAGCATCACATTTTCACCCAAATGAAATTTAGTACCTCTTTGGCGGATTATAATTGATCCGGCTTTGGCGAACTGTCCGTCGTGTAACTTAACACCAAGACGTTTTGACTCGGAGTCACGCAAATTTGTTGACGATCCACCAGCTTTTTTATGTGCCATACATTTGAAATTAATAATTTAAAAACATTATTTTAAGTATACTTGTATTTTTAATTTTGTCAATGGTATGCATGGTGTCTATTGCGGTATGGACTGTATTTTACAAACCTGAAAATAGATTGTACTATGGATAATAGTTATTAGTATTTTTTATGGAGAATTTAATGGAAAAATTGAATAAGGAGCAACTAGAGGCGGTTACCTATAAAAAAGGGCCACTTTTGATTATTGCCGGGGCAGGGACAGGAAAAACTACTGTTATTACCCAAAAGATTGCTTGGCTTATTGAGCAGGGACTTTGTCAAACACAAGAGATTTTAGCTTTGACTTTTACGGAAAAGGCGGCTGAGGAAATGGAAGAGCGAGTAGATCGATTGCTCCCAATGGGATATCTTGATCTGTGGATCTCAACTTTTCATTCTTTTTGCGAGCGAATTTTACGACAGGAAGGACTGGAGATCGGTCTTTCAACGGATTTTGAGCTTATAAATACATCAGGGCAGTGGAGCTTAGTTAAGAAAAATTTAGATAAATTTAACTTAGATTATTATAAACCGCTTGGCAATCCAACGAAATTTATTCATGCAATGTTAACTCATTTTTCCAGAGCCAAAGATGAAAATATAAGTCCTAAAGAATATTTAAAATATGCAGAAAATATAAAATTAGATTTAGATGGATCTGACGATCAAGAGGTTTTGAAAATAAATGAAGTGGCAGAGGCTTATCGTGTTTATCAGCAGTTGCTTTTGGAAAATAATTATCTAGATTTTGGAGATTTGATAAACTATACTTTAAAACTTTTTCAAAAACGACCGCAGATTTTAAAAAAATATCAAAATCAGTTTAAGTATATTTTAGTTGATGAATTTCAAGACACTAACTGGGCGCAATATGAACTTATAAAAATATTAGCAGCACCTAGAAATAATTTAACGGTTGTTGGCGACGATGACCAGGCAATTTTTAGATTCCGTGGCGCCTCTATGAGTAATATCTTGCAGTTCAAAAAAGATTATCAGGATAGCAAAAATATAGTGCTTGTAAATAACTATCGAACTAAACAAGAAATTTTGGATAAGGCTTATGATTTTATTAAACTTAACAATCCTAATCGGTTAGAGGTTCAGTTGTCTCAGGATAAATTGGATAAAAAATTAATTTCTCATAATGACGGGGAGGCTGTGGTAGAGAATATTGAAGCTGAAAGTTTGGAGGAAGAAGTGGGAAAAGTTGTTAAGAAAATTATTGAAATAAAAAATAAAGAAAGCAATTTAAGCTGGAATGATTTTGCAATTTTAATTAGAGCTAATCAAATGGCCAGTAATTTTATTCCTGTTTTGGAGCGAGCCAATATTCCGTATATTTTCTTGGCCTCTCGCGGTCTTTACGCTAAGCCGGTAATAATGAATATAATCGCTTATTTAAAGTTGCTGGATAACTATCATGAATCAAAAGCAGTTTATAGGATTTTGAATTTGCCTGTTTTTAAATTTAATCAACAAGAAATCAGTAACATTAACTATTGGGCAAAGCGGAAAACTTTATCGCTTTATGAGACTTTGAAAGAAGCGTCAAAGTTTGGCCTGGAGAAAGAAACACTTCAGAAAATAAATAAAGTCTTGAGCTTAATAGAACGACACACAGTTTTAACAAAAGAAAGAGGAATTGCAGAAATTATTTTGTTATTTTTAGAGGACAGCGGATACTTAAAATATTTAACCGAGCAAGATGAGCAAAAAGTAAGAGAGGACATGAATTATTTAAATCAGTTTTATAGAAAGGTTAAAGAATTTGAACAAACAAATGATGACCGAAGCGTGAATTTATTTTTAGAAGAATTAAATATGGAGATAGACTCCGGGGAGCAGGGAACGCTTACTCCGGACTATGAATCCGGTCCGGAAGCAATAAAAATTTTAACTGTTCATGGAGCCAAAGGACTGGAGTTTGAATATGTTTTTGTGGTTAACTTGGTTGACAAACGGTTTCCAACGATTGAGAGAAGAGATCCGATTTTATTACCAGATGATTTGATAAAAGAAATTTTACCTGAGGGTGATGTTCATTTAGAGGAAGAAAGAAGACTTTTTTACGTAGCCATGACACGGGCAAAAAAAGGATTGTTTTTCAGTTGGGGAAAAGATTACGGTGGAATGAGAAAAAAGAAACCATCTCGATTTTTGATTGAGTTGGATCTGATAAATAATGAAATTGGTTCTCAGTCGAAGAATGACCAGCTTCAGGCTGCAAAGATTGAAAAAAGAGAAGACCAAAACAAAAAGCAAGAGTATCCTTTGCCAAAACATTTTTCCTTTTCTCAGTTAGCTGCTTACGATACTTGTCCGAAACAATATTACTATAACTTTATTTTAAAAGTCCCTGTTCATGGTAAAGCGCAATTTAGTTTTGGGCGCGCTATGCATAAGACGTTTGAAAGAATGATGGAGACTATAATTAGCAGATCAAAAGAAGAGCAAACAGATTTATTTTCTAAAGGTAAGACAGAAAGAAAAAAGCTCGGTGAAATTATTGAGCTAAAGGAAATTATAGAGATTTATAAAGCCTCTTGGGTAGACGATTGGTTTGAAGATAAAAAATCTAAAGAAGATTATTTTAAAAAAGGCAGAGAAATTTTACGTGAATTTTACGAAAAATATAAAGAAGAAATTCTGTCTCCACTTTATTTGGAAAAAGGATTTAAATTTAAGGTATCAGCTGACTATAGCTTCAAGGGCGTGATCGATAGAATCGACGAAGTGGACGGAGGAATAAAAATCATTGACTATAAAACTGGTTCGCCAAAAGAAAAATTAAGTTTAAAAGATAAAAAGCAACTATTAATCTATCAACTAGCCGGAGCAGATATTTTTGAAAAGCCAATAAAATCTTTAAGTTTTTATTATTTAGACAATAACAGCGAAGTAGAATTCCTAGGAACAGAAAAAGAACTGGAAAAAGTAGAAAAAAGCATTACTGAAACAATAGAAAAAATTAATTCAGGTTGCTTTGAAGCCAGCCCCGGCAGACTTTGTGATTATTGTGATTTTAAAGAAATTTGCGAAAAATAAAATAACTTTATGAAAAAGACACTTTTATTTACACTTGATTTTCCGCCGGATTTTGGTGGGGTGGCTAGTTATTATAGGGAGATTTGTGGAAATTTATTAAATGATAGAATAGTTGTTTTGACTTTAAAAAGAAAGAATAAAAAAGATAGCGAATTTCCTTATAAAATTTATCGTCGGAATTTGATCACTGCTTTGCCTATTTGGCCAAAGTCGGTTTTTAGTTTTTGGCATTTGTGGAGAGTTATTAGAAAAGAGAAAATAAAAACAGTTTTAGTTGGACAGATTTTGCCTTTGGGGAGTATTACTTTATTTTTATCTAAGGTATTAAAGTTTGATTATGGTGTTTTTATCCATGGGTTGGATATTTTAAATGCCCAGAAAAAAATTAAAAATAAAGTTTTAGCGCAAAAAGTTTTGAAAAAAGCAAAATTTGTTGTTGCAAATAGTAAATTTACGGCTGAGGAACTTAAAAAATTTGGAGTAAATTCGGAAAAAATAACAATTGTTTACCCTTGTCCCTTTAATAAACCACCGGCAAAAGAAAGCGTTAAACAAGAATTAATTAAAAAATATAATTTAGAAGATAAAAGAATAATTCTTTCTTTGGGGAGATTGGTTAAGCGGAAAGGCTTTGACAAAACAATAAAAGTAATGCCAAAAGTTGTTCAAGAAGAAAAAAACACACTGTACATAATAGCCGGAGGTAAAGGGAGCTATGAAAAGGAAATCAAGGAGATCATTGAAGGTTCTCCTGTTAAGGAAAATATAATTTTAATTCAAAACAGTAGCAACGACGAGGTTAAAGCGCTACTTGATTTGTGTGATATATTTGTTATGCCAAGTAGACAGATCAATGAAGATGTTGAGGGTTTCGGGATTGTTTTTTTAGAAGCGAATTTATTTAACAAGCCGGTTATCGGCGGAAGATCTGGCGGAGTAATAGAGGCGATTGTTCATGAAAGAACAGGTTTTTTAGTTGACCCAATAAACGAACAAGAAATCAGTGAAAAAATTATTAAGTTATTAAAAGATAAAGAATTAAGAAGAAAAATAGGAGAAGAGGGCAGACGAAGAGTAGAGCAAGAATTTACCTGGAACAAACAGGTTGAAAAAATAAAAGATTTGTTGTAGAATAAAGCTAAATGAAAAAAGAATTTGGGAAATTGTATATTGTGGCCACGCCAATTGGTAATTTGGAGGATATTACTTTTCGGGCAGTAAAAACCTTGAAGGAGGTTGATTTTATTTTGTGTGAAGATACTAGGGTTACTAAAAAACTTTTAGATCGATACGAGATTCAAAAGCCAACTATAAGTTATCATCATCATTCCGGGAAAATTAAAGTAGACAAAATATTAAAATTGCTGAAAGAAGGGAAAAACCTTGGTTTAGTAACAGACGCTGGCACTCCCGGAGTTTCAGACCCCGGAGGAGAGCTAATAAGCGCTGTTCTGAACGAATTTGACAAGAAAGTAGTAATTATACCGATTCCGGGCGCATCGGCCTTAGGAGCGATTGTGTCAGTTGCCGGGATAAATATGCAGAATTTTACTTTTTTAGGTTATCCGCCACATAAAAAGGGTAGAGAAACTTATTTTAAAAAAGTAGCTGAAAGCAAAATTCCAATAGTATATTATGAATCACCGTATCGGGTTATAAAAAATCTGGAATTACTAAAAAAATTTAGTAATAAGAAAGTAATTGTTGGTCGAGAGCTAACAAAAATGTTCGAAGAAGTTGTCAGGGGTGAGATTCAAGAGATTCTAGATTATTTTGAAAATAAAGCAGGTAAAATAAAAGGAGAGTTTACAATTATTGTTTATTAAATATGCAAAAAAATAAAAAAATAACATACGCTTTTATCGATAGCCAAAACTTAAATTTAGGAGTTCAGAGTTTGGGTTGGAAATTAGATTGGAAAAGATTTAGAGTTTATTTGAAAGATAAATATAATGTTTCAATGGCTTATATGTTTTTGGGGTATATCGAAGGAAATAACGGTTTATACAGATCTTTGCAGGCAGCGGGCTTTATTTTGATTTTTAAACCTATGTTGCATTATAAAAACGGAAAAATAAAAGGAAACTGTGATGCGGAATTAGTATTGCAAGCAATGATTGATTTTGATGATTACAATAAAGCGGTTATTGTTAGTGGGGACGGTGATTTTTATTGTTTAGTTCGGCATTTATTAAAAAATAATAAATTAGAAACGGTTTTTGTGCCAGATCGTTATAGATATTCTTCTCTTTTGAAAAAAGCAAGTGGGGGTCACTTGTCTTTTGTCAGTGATCATAAAAAGAAATTTGAATATAAAAAAAAGGAGAATTCAAGCGGGACTAGCCCACAGGAACGCTCCTTATCGTAATTCTATTTAAAGAATAGCATAACAAAATATTTATGTCAAATAAATTTTACATCACAACACCGATTTATTATATTAATGCTAAGCCACATATTGGGAGTGCTTATACTACTATTGCGGCGGATGTTTTGGCTCGTTTTCATCGGATGATAGGGGATGATACTTTCTTTTTAACCGGGACCGATGAACATGGAGAAAAAAATGAAGCGATTGCTAAAAAGGAAAATATAGATCCGCAAGAATATTCTGATAAAATGAGTGCTGAGTTTGAATTGACTTGGGATAGTTTGAATATCAGTAATGATAATTTCATTAGAACTACAAATAAAAAACATAAGCAAGCGGTTCAAAAAGCCTTGCAGTATATGTACGACAAAGGTTATATCTATAAAGGTGAGCACTCCGGTCTTTACTGCCCCGGCTGTGAACAGTATAAAACTGAAAAAGATCTGGACAAAGGACTTTGTCCAGACCATAAAACCAAACCAAAAGTAGTAAGTGAAGAAAGTTATATGTTTAAGATGAGTGCTTTTTCTAACAAGATTAAAAAAGCTATTGAGAAAGATGAGCTGTTGATTACACCAAAAAGCAAGAAAAAAGAAATTTTGTCTTTTTATAAAGATGGTTTAAAAGATATTTCTTTTTCCAGAACAAATACTACCTGGGGAGTGGAGTTGCCTTGGGATAAAAAGCAGGTTTCTTATGTCTGGCCGGATGCTTTTTTAAACTATTTAACCGGTCTTGATTGGAGTGGTACAGCAGGGAAAGCCCCGAAAATGTGGCCGGCTAATGTTCATTTAATGAGTAAAGATATTTTACGGGTTCATGCTACAATTTGGCCGGCGATGCTTTTGGCTCTTGATTTGCCACTTCCAAAGGAATTATTTATTCACGGGTTTTTCTTGGTTGATGGGCATAAAATGAGCAAGTCAATCGGTAATGTAATTTCCCCAGACGAACTTATTAAAAAATACGGCGTTGACGGTAGTCGCTATCTTTTAATGAGTGCTACGCCGTTTGGACACGATGGAGATATCAGTTTTCAAAAATTTGATGAAAAATACAACGCTGACTTGGCTAATGGGTTGGGAAATTTAGTGGCGCGATCGCTAACTTTAACCTTAAAGTTATTTGACGCCGGACTTAAGCTGAAAAAAACAGATGATTCTCAGGAAATAGATAAAGCCTGGAAATCTTATAGCAATAAACTGGAAAATATAGAGATAGACAAAGCCTTAAAAATGGTCAATGAACAAATTCAGTATTTAGATGGACTTATCACTAAAACTAAGCCTTGGGAATTAATAAAAACAAAGAGTGCAAAAGTTGAAAAAATAATGTATAATATACTGGAGACAATTTATCACATCTCTTTAATGCTTTTACCGTTCATGCCGGAGACAAGTGATAAAATTTTAGAAAGCCTAGGAATTGATCCAACTAAAGAAAAGAAAAAAAACTTTAAAGATTTAACAAAGTGGGGGAGACTATCCGAAAAAGCCAAAGTGAAAAAAATAGATATTTTATTTCCGCGAATATAATTTATATAAAAATTTATTATTTGTCATTCCGACCGAAGCGAAGCGTAGTGGAGGAATCTGTGTGTAAGCTTGAGCTATTTATTTTTTTCGAGCAGATCCTTCGACTTCACTTCGTTACGCTCAGGATGACATAACTTAAATTTATGTTAAAAATGAAAAAACGTTATTTAATTGTTGTTTTATTTATTTTTTCTTTTAGTCTGGCTAACTTCGGTCTGGCCACTTATTCGGATCCTGTAGCGGAGACTAACGACAACCCGGTAACTTCTATTACTTTAAGCGGTGAGGGGGCAAATATCAGTTGGAGTACGCAAGGATATTCCTCTAAAGGATTTAAAGTTGCTTGGTCAAAAAATTCAGGTCCAACTTACCCAACCAGATCAGGTGATAAATACCACTATCACTCAAGTCCAGGTAAATCAAGCGACACTTTAACTCCGTTTTCCGGTGATGGGACTTATTATGTTAAAGTTTGTGAGTATCTGGGCGGAAAATGTGGAAAGTATAGTAATGAAATAATGGTTAAATTAGGAAAGGAAGAAAATGAGTGGGTAAAACCTGACTCTCCTGAAGTACTTTTAGAAATAATTTTAAGCGGTGAAGGAAATAAGATTAATTGGACAGCTGATGGATATGTTATTAAAGGCTTTAAAGTTATTTGGTCAAAGAAAGAGCACCCAACTTATCCAACCAGACCAGGAGACAAATATCATTATTTTTCTAATCCAAACAAAAATGAAGATATTTTGACATCATTTTCCGGTAATGGAGTTTATTATGTTAGAGTTTGTGAATATTTGGGAGGTAAATGTGGAAGGTACAGTAATGAAATTAAAATGCAGCTAGACGATGACAATAATTTAGAGTGTACAATGGAATATAATCCTGTTTGTAGTATTGACGGTAAGACTTATTCTAATAAATGCATGCTAAAAAAGAGCGGGGATGGCTTTAAATATTATGGTAGATGTAAAGATGAGCTTAATACCCTTAAGTTATATAGTTACGCTAACTGGATGTGCGCTAACGGGGAAATAGAAAAACACGAAGAAGAATCATCTTGTAAATCAGAAGAAACTTGGAAAAAATATGCTAAAGAATTTTGCGGTGATAGCGCTGTTGATTATTTTGCAGTAACCAAGGAATGTGTTCAGGATAATGATGTGATTGAGATGAAAAATAAAGCTAAAGATATTACCGATGACAGATTTGATAAAATTTTAGAAGAATTAAAAGAGCTTAGAAATTTAGTTAAAGAACAACAGATAAAAATTGAGTTTTTAACTAGATTAAAAGATAATTTAGAGACGATTACAAGTAAAGTAGAAAGCATGCTTGGTGATTTTATTACTTACGGGGTTGACGAAAATACAAAGAAAATAGGGGAAAGAGAAAGAGCCGCAGTTTTGTTTTCTTATAAAGGTGCGTTTAAAAAATTGCCTGAAAATGAAGATGAGATGGCTGATGTTATAAAAATTGCCAATGGACGTTGGCCAAATAAAAGAAATCAAGACGCTGAAAACGAAGCGGAAAGTCATTTTCAGAAGATATATAAAAAAGTCCCGGATATGAAAGATTCTAGTGATAATGCGGCTATTACGGTAATGGCTTATGGTTTGCGTCAAAAAGCAGAAAATAGGAATTTAGATTCAGAGCGTCAAGGAATTAAAATATTTATGGATATTTATGGCTATCATCCAGATTCTACTGAAGACTGGAATGTTATGCAGGCTATAACTTATTCCGGATCAAAAAGAGGGATTGATACCGACAAAGATTTATTAATTGACGAGCGTGAGGTAGAGCTTGGCACTGATCCAAATAATCCGGACACCGACGGAGATGGTCATTTAGACGGAGTGGAAGTGGCAAATGGATTTGACCCCTTAAACAAATAGTTATGTTAATGTTTGATATTGTATTAATTTTAATTTTATTAGGGTTTATCGCTTGGGGAGTTTTCCGTGGGTTTGTAAGGATTCTGGGTTCTTTTATCGGTCTTATTGTTGCAATAGTTATTTCTGGCAGGTATTATCTTTTGTTGTCTGATTTTTTGGATTTTATACCAATAGGTGATAATCTTTTAAAGATTTTATCTTTCTTTATAATTTTAGCTGTTGTTACAAGGCTGGTAGTTTTTGGTATAAGTTTATTGTTTAAATTTATTTCCATTGTTCCTTTGGTAAAAACAGCTAATCGATTGCTTGGAGCTTTAGTTGGGTCTTTTATCGGTATTTTCATCGTTGGATCATTGATATATTTAATCAGTCGCTATCCGATAAATTCATTTTTCGAAAATTTAATTGTAAATTCAGAAATAGCCCCAGTTTTGCTGACGCTGTACAAACCAATAACAATATTGCTACCGGAAATTTTACGCCAATTAAAAAGTTTGATATAATTATAATTGATTCATAATTCATGAAAAATATGCCTAAAGTAAATCAAGATGTATGTATTGGGTGCGGGACTTGCGAGAGTCTTTGCCCGGAAGTTTTTAAATTAGAAGACGCCGGAAAAGCCAAGGTAAAAGAAAACGCGCCAAAAAATGTCAGCTGTATCCAAGAAGCAATCGACGCCTGCCCAGTACAAGCAATATCAATCTAAAGTCCATAAAGTCATAATTAGTCGTAAAGTCTAAAGTCCATAAAGTTATCGAAGGACTTTCGACTTTATAAACTTTAGAGGCTTTCGACTACAAGCTATGTTCGACATCATAACAATCGGTGGAGCTACGAAGGATTTTTTTATTTTGACTAATAAGGGTGAGATAGTTAGAAATAAAAAAAGTTTAACCAAGCAAAAGCTCTTGGCTTTTGAATATGGCGCAAAAATTTATACCAACGAATTATATACTTGCTTGGGCGGAGGAGCTTGCAATACAGCCGTTGGATTTTCCAGGCTGGGACTTAAAATTGCAGCTAAAATTTGTGTTAACGAACAACTGGAAGGGGAATGGATTAAAAAGGTTTTGATCAAGGAAAAAGTTTCTGTAAAATATATAAAAAATAACACTAAAGAGCCATCCGGATTTTCTTCAATTGTTATAAACAGTGATTCTAAGAGTAGAGATCACATTGCTTTTTGCTGTCGGGGCACAAATAAATTTTTAAAGATAAATCCGCGAGAAAGTTGGAAGACAAAATGGATTTATCTTTCTTCGTTTTCCGGTAAAGAGTGGGTCTTGCAATTTAAAAATATTGTTAAGATTGTAAAAAAGAAAAATATAAAATTAGCTTTTAACCCAGGTTTCAGACAAATTGAATCCGGTATTAACAAGTTAAAAGATATTTTAAAGTTAACAGAGGTTTTAATAGTGAACAGAGATGAGGCCATCGAACTTGTTTTGTCAAAGCATCATTACAATCAAGCCCCACACATCAAAGAACTTTTAAGCAAGCTATACAAATATTGTCCAAATTTAATAATTATAACCGACGGTAGCCGTGGAGTGTATGCCTACGACGGCAAAGAATTTTATTTTGAAAAAGCCAAAAAAGTAAAAGCCGTTGATACCACCGGAGCCGGAGACGCATTCTCCTCAGGATTTATCGGCGGATTAGTAAAAAATGGAGATATTAAAAAAAGTTTAAAATTAGGAATAAAAAACGGAGGTAGTGTGGTAACAAAAATGGGTGCACAAAAAGGGTTGATTAGAAATTTATGATTATAATTAAAATTTTTTTGTTAATTTCATTAATTAAGCTTCAAGATACTGCTAAGCCTTTATCGCTTGCCCTGATTTACGCGTCTTTGTCCTTTTTAGTTGGGATAATATTTAGTCCATTTTTGGAGGTAATAATAAGTTCAATAATTACGATTTTTTTGGTGTGGCTGTATTTTTGGTTGTTAGACAAACTTGAAGGGTCTATTTTGTGGTGGCTTGTAATGATCATTGGTCTTTTAATTGTGCTGGTCTAGAAAATATTAAATTTTATAATTTTAAAATATATAAATTAAAACATTATGAAGATAATTGAGATAAGAAAAAATAGTGAAGAAAAAGATCTCTCACAAAAAAGAATAATGGATATATTTTCTTTTTCTGGAAACTGGATATTTTTTAGTTTAATTTACACCATATTTTTTGTTTTTTTTATTGTAAATGCTAATCAAGTAATGGCTATTGAATATCCAGGACGTACAATATGTAAGCTTTATGGTGGCGACTTAGGTGATCAAAATATTTGCCACTTAGAGACAAGAGAAAAATGTGATCCTTCTGATAAAGGATTTGAAATTGAAAATGAATTTATTGCTCCTTGTAAAAATTATGCTGAAATGCCTTGTGCTAAACTCGGAGAAACCCGTACTTTTAATAAGTGCTGTGATGACCTTAAGTGTTCTTATAGAAAAGGATACTTCACAGAAAGTTGTAAACATAATTTTCCAATTGGAATACATTTATCAGCTTGTATAAAATGTGGAGACAATATATGCGATGAAAAATATGAATCTAAATGCAATTGCCCACAAGATTGTGAAATAACTGTATTTGAAAAGATAATTAATTGGTTTAAAATTTTTTTAATCTATTTTAACGGGTAAAATTTTATGAAGAAATATTATTTTCTTTTTTTGTTTTCAATAATATTATTAAGTGGTTGTACAAAACAAGATAATTTACATCAACAAAACAAAGGGGGTGCTAACCCAAAAAGCGCACTAGAAGTGTTGTTTGATATGGGTGAATGCGATAAAATAAAAGCACCTAATATAAAAAATGATTGTTATATTAAACAAGCTATAGCAAAAAAAGATGTGCAAATATGTGAAAAAATAAATAATAAATTTAGTCCTAATAAAAGTGAATGTTATGAGGATTTAGCTATAAGTGAGAATAATATCGATATTTGCAATAAAATCACTGACAGTGATTTAACAAAATTAAAATGTAGAGTATCAATAAATAAAGATATTAAGCTATGTGATGAGTCAGAAGGTTTTAAAAATTCTTGTTTGATTAAATTGGCTATGGCGACTAAAGATATATCAATTTGTAAACAAATTAATCATAAGCCTAGATATTCTCTATGTTTGTCGTCAGTGGCAGAGTCAGCAAAAAGCAAAGATTTTTGTGATATTATTGATGATTTGCACATGAAGGAATTATGTTTTATAAGAGTGGCGATAGAAACAAAAAATCCAAAAATGTGCAATGAAATATCTTTCGAAGAAAATAAACAAATATGTTTTTTTGGCTTAGCGATAGAAACGTTTGATATAGATTTGTGTGATGATTCTGGTATAAAAAAAAGATGTAAAGATATTATTAACAATAAATAAATTATATGACAAAAATAATTTCTATATTTTTTATATTATTAGTGTTTACCGGCTGTAGTAGCAAGTTTACTAATAGCAACAAAAATTATTCATCGAATTCTGATCAATTTTTATGCACAAAAGATTCTGATTGTGTAGATTGTTGTAACGGTCAATGTGTTAATTATGAGTGGTGGAAGAAAAACGGGTCAAAAATAGAATGTAAATGTAAAACATCAACGTGTGTTTGTATTAATAATGAATGCGCTAATAAATAAAAGAATTATTAAAATTAGCTCTAGTAAGTATTGACATAAGTTGATATTTTTTGTAGTATAGAAACTATTATCGCGGGGTAGAGCAGTGGCAGCTCGTCGGGCCCATAACCCGAAGGTCGTAGGTTCGAATCCTACCCCCGCAACATGGATACAAATAAACCTTACGAAGTTTATATTATAAAGAGTGAATGTGGTAAATTATACACTGGAATGAGCGAAAATGCTGATATTAGGCTTAAAAATCATAACGCAGGTATATCAAAATGGACAAGTAAGTATCAAAATTGGAGAATGGTTTATAAAGAGAGTTTTCCTAACTATAGTGAAGCCAGAAAAAGAGAAATTTATTTGAAGAAACAGAAGGGTGGTAACGGATTGAAAAAAATAATAGAAGGTGGCAGCTCGTCGGGCCCATAATCCCGCCGCGGCGGGATCGTAGGTTCGAATCCTACCCCCGCAACAGTTAAAACAAAAAAACGCTTTGAATAGCGTTTTTTTGTTTTTCATATTTTTTTAAATATGCTATAATATTTACAAGTAAAATAACTATGTTTTTATCGCAAAATATTTTTAGTAAAATTAAGAAAATATTTGTTTTAGCTATTGTGATGGTTGTTTTTGGATTCGGTATTCAAAATAGTTATAATGTTTTGGCTTATCCTAGTGATGGCACTACGGAGGTAAAAAAAATTGAGAGAGAAATTAGTGATCAGGAAAAAAGAATTCAGGAGTTAAAAGAAAAAGCAAAAAAATATCAAAAAAATATTGAACAAAAAACAATGCAAATATCCAGTTTAGAAGAGCAGGTATTGGTTTTTAACAATAGAATAGCTAAAAAAGAATTGGATATTGAAATCGCTGAGGAAGAGATAGTCCAAACAAAGGGAAAAATTGAACAAAAAACTTTAGAGATAAAGGATAAAGAAACAGAAATAAAAG
Organism: Candidatus Falkowiibacteriota bacterium; assembly: GCA_018651725.1. Classification (GTDB taxonomy): domain Bacteria; phylum Patescibacteriota; class Patescibacteriia; order JAACEG01; family JAACEG01; genus JABIDK01. The sequence goes on from JABIDK010000006.1 coordinate 64,685, forward strand.
AGCAAAAAGATAAAGTCGCTGATTTTATTAGGCTTATTTATAAAAACGACCAAGTTAGTTATTTAGAAGTTTTGATATTGAACGATTCTTTTTCCGATTTTTTTAATTACTTAACTTTTACCGAAGATATTCAATATAAATTAAAAGAAGTTTTAGACTCTGTTATTGCGCTTAAGGAAAAATTGGAAATGGACAAAGATTTATTGGAGCGTGAAAAACAAAATTTAGAAAAATTAAAGATAAAATTAGTTCAGGATAACGACAAGTTAAGCGAAGAAAGAGAAATCAAAGAGGCAATTTTAAGAGAAACAAGGTACAGTGAAAGTTTATTTAAGAGGTTATTGCAAAAAGCAAAAGAAGATCAAATTAACGTCGATCGGGATATTTCACAACTGGAAAGAGAAAAAAGAAAGTTGCTTGAAGAAGAGGAAAGCAGAAGAAAGCTTTTGGATGACACCGGAACGTTGTCGTGGCCGGTTGACCCAAGTCGCGGTATAACTGCTTATTTTCACGACCCTGATTATCCTTATCGATATTTATTCGAACACCCCGGAATTGACCTTAGGGTTTCTCAGGGAACTCCGCTTAAATCACCGGCAAACGGTTATGTAGGACGAGCCAGAGACGCTGGAATGGGATATAGCTATATTATGATTATTCACGACAATGGGGTATCAACTGTTTTTGGACATGTTAGTAAAATTTTTGTTCAAGAAGATGAATTTGTAACCAGAGGTCAGATAGTTGGGAAGAGCGGGGGGGCGCCGGGTACCCCAGGAGCTGGAAGATTTACAACCGGAGCGCACCTTCATTTTGAGGTTCGTTTAAACGGAATTCCGGTTGACCCACTTGATTATTTACCTTGAAATTAACTTAACATTATGAAAGAAGTACAAAAAATGTTTTCTGTTTTAATAGCACAGATTATTGAAATTATTGTAATTTTATTATCTATTACGGTAATTATAATTTATATATTTTTTCAAGAGGTATTTTTCTCCTTGCTAAAAAGTGCCGGAGGACTTGCACCGATATTTTTTGCTGGAGCCTTGTATCTTCTTATTACCACAAAAAGAATTAAAAAAGCTAAAAAGGACATAGAAAAGAACGGGAGTCCAAGACTTAAAGAGTATTATTGTATTTACGTATCTAAGCAAGATGAAATGAAAAACGACGCTTTAGCTTTTTTAACTGCTCTAGTTGTGGTCGTAATCGCTAAAGAAATGAGCGGGGATTTTAATTATTCTGATATTTGGCAAGCTGGCGCTGCATTCTTAGCGGTATATTTAACAAAAAAAATATATTTTAAAAAGCAGTTTTCTTTTTTTGGAAAAAATAAGGAGGAGGGCTTGGGTCAATAAAACAAAAAACAAAAAATAAAAACCATTAATCATTAATCATCAAGTATTTGGAGAGGGAAATGAAGTTATCTTTAGTGGCTTCCAGAAATGGAAGCGAAAGAAGTTGTGTAGGGGAGAAGTGTACCTTAAATTATAAAACTTGCCCTGTTGAGGATATAATATGTGTGTGGTGCGCTTATGATGGAGCTAGTATAAAACAAGAGAAAAATAAAGGTGAAAAAATTGCCTATTGTAATTATTTTGGAATAGCTCAGTAGATAGTCCTGAGAAAAAAAAGTAATTTACTTAACAAACCAGTGAGCCGCCTAGAATTGATAAGGCGGCTCTTTTTATTTTTACAGTTATTAGGACGAGATAGAGAGAATAGAACGATTATACAGAATAGAGTGAATAGTTTAAACGTTATCTATGCGTCGCACAAGGTATATTTCACGACGCTATAACATATATCATATAAAATTAGCGTAATTTTAGCGTATAAATCATCATAAAACTAGCTAATTTTACTTATAATAAACCTTATTGCTGAATCTTACGTCTATATATTCTGAGTTTTCTTTGCTTTCTTTTAAAATACTATCTAATTTATTTATTTGTTTTTGAATGTCTTGATTAAGATTAAAATAAATTTTAAAGTTATTTTCCATTATGGCTGTTAAGTCGTTAAATTTATTTTTTTCCAGTGTTTGGACCTTGTAATCGGTTTTTAACAGATAGTCTGTGATTGCGTTAAAATGGTTAATTTCTTCTGTGGAAATTAATGGATAGTTGAATAGTATTTCTGTGTTACTAATGTCCGTTATATGAATTAATTTATTATTATTTTCTTCAGTAACTTTACGTATGATTATACCGCTTTTATCCAAAAAATAATTTTTATTATCAATTACAATAATAAATTTAGGGGATCTTTCGGTTAAGTTTATAGATAACTCATTTGGAAATGTTTTTTTTGAGGTAACTTCTTCAAAATAAAAATGTTCTTTTATTTTTTGACTTAGATCATCTTCCTTAATAAATAAATAATTATTTTTCGGAATTAAAGATTTTTGATTTAATTCATCGTTTATGAAAGATAAAATTGCCGGAGATTTTACCTCTTGATTACCATTTACCTTAATTTTTGTAACTCTTAAGTAGCTTCCGAATATAAAATAAAAAATGCCTGCTATTATAGTTAGAATAAATATAAAAAATATAACTAATTTGATCTTAGCCTTGATGCTTTTTGCTCTTATCTTTCTCTCTCTTCTTCTAAACAATGAATTTGAGCGTTTATTTTGTGAGTAGTCTCGCCTCATTCGCAAGGTGTTAATATTATTATGCGTCGTAAAATATTACTTATATTTTATAATAATTTTTTATAGCTTGTTTTACTGCTTTACCTCTGGTGTGATGAATACCAAATTTATCCATTGAGTAACTGGTTTGATTATCTTTATAGTTAATTGTAAACAGCTGTTTGTTGTTTTCAGATTTTATATCGCTTATTTTAATGTCACTCTCCTCTTTTTGTCCGTAGTAAATTGTTTTTGCGTTAGAAAATGTATGCAAATTTTTTATTCGAAGATCATCACAGTTTAACAAAACCAAACCATCTTTTTTTGTACCTTGAACCAGTTTTTTGTACTCTAGAGCTATCTTGTCCAGATCTCCAAAATTATCAAGGTATTGAGCGTTTATGTCGGTTAAAACAGTTATTTGAGGTTTTATAATACTTAAGAAATAGTTTATATCGTTAGGGTGACTTATTCCTATTTCTAAGATAATTTTTTGTGGAAATTTTGTAGTAAAAATAGTTATTTTAGTTGCTCTAATAATTGTTTTTACCCAAACACTAATTTTATTGGAGTTTGTTATTAGTCCAAAGATAGCAAGTGGTATGCCAAGCTCAGCATTATATTTTTTAGGCGCCATTCGAACTTTAAATTTATCTTTTAAAAGATTATTTATCTCTTCTTTTATCGGGTGCTTCCCCGTACTTCCGGCCACAGCGATTATCTCTGGTTTATATTTTAAAATAGCAGCTTTACTTAAAAATTTAAGATAACATTGAATTAATTTTTTAATGATTTGCTTCATAAAAATTATTTAAAATATTTTTCCATTCGATTAAAGGCTTTGTTAATATCTTCCTCTGTTCGTCCAAAAGACATTCGGACGTGATGTTCTCCGTTTGGGCCAAAAGCAACTCCCGGAACAACTGCTACTCGCGCTTTTTCTAGTAAATTAACTGCGAAAGTCTTACTATCCTCCCCGGTTTTATATTTTGGGAATACAAAATAAGAGCTGTTTGGTTTCTGGTAGGAAAAAATATCTTTTAAAATATCCAGTCGATCACAGATTAATTTTCTTCTCTTTAAATATTCTTGTTTATAATATTCTACCACATTTTTGTCTGCCTCTAAAGCCCCTAAAGCTGCGTATTGCGAGACAACCGGCGCGCAAGTAACAAGGCTGTCGTGAATTTTTAAAATTTCTTTAACAATGGATGAATCACTATGTAAAAAACCAACCCGCCAACCGGTCATGGCGTTACCTTTAGAAAAACTGAATATTCTGATAACTTTTTTTCTTAGTTCAGGAATTTGCGCTAAAGTAAAAAAATCTTCATCTGTATATATAAAGTCTTTGTAAACCTCGTCGGTTATTATAAAAAGATTATGTTTTTTTGCCAGTTCAGCTAAATCTAAAAGTTGTTTTTTGGTGTAAATTGTTCCAGTTGGATTGTTAGGGTTGCAAAAAAATATTGCCTTGGTTTTTGAACTAATTTTGTGTTCAAAGTTTTTTATAGAAAAAGCCCAGCCCTCTTCCTCTATTAAATCAACAAAAACAGGTGTTCCCCCGGCAACTTTTATTGTTTCTTGGTATGAAGTGTAAGTTGGAGTTGGTATTAAAACTTCATCTCCTTGATTTAAGATCGCAATTAAAGTAGCGGTTATTGCTTCGATTGCTCCGGCAGTAATAATAATCTCTGAGTCAAAGTCATAAAACATTCCTTCTTCGGCCAAGCTCTCCTCCACAGCCTCTCTTAGCTCAGGTAACCCTGGAGAAAGCGAATATTTAGCCACTCTTCCCTTTTTTATGGCTTCAATGGCTTTTTCTTTAATAAAATCATCTGTATCAAAAGAAGGAATCCCCTGCGCCAAAGAAACAACCCCGGGAATTTTACTAGCCCGGAGCTCCATTTCTTTAATCGGTGATAATTTAATATTTTTAGTTCGTTCAAACATTTTTGTTAATTACTTCTTTTAAAAATAACAGGTCTCTGTGTCTAATAAACTTACCAACATAATTAACCGGTTTATCTTTCTCTAATAATTTTATTGCTTCATCTAGGTTAACCCACTTTATTTTAAACCCGGAATTTTTTTCTTTTTCTGTAAAATTCGCATCAGTAAGATCTCCTTTTTGGTTTGCTTCATAGCAGTAAGAAATTTGTAATTGCTCAAACTCGTCTCTATATTCAATAGTTGCACCGATCTCATCCAAAACATTTATTTCAGCCCCTACTTCCTCTAAAATCTCTCGGTTAAGTGCTATTTTAATATCTTCTCCTTTTTCAATCCCGCCTCCCGGTAATTTATGATAATTGTCTCTGGAAACAAAAAGTAAAGCTATTTTTCTATCGTTATTATAAACAATTGCTCTCGAGGCTTTTCTTATTTTATAACAAATGCTATCTTTGTTAGATTCCCCTATTTCATTTTGATAAATTTCTTTAATCAACTTCATATTTTTTTATCCAATTTTATTTTTCCCAATCCACTTTTGTAAAACCTTTGGAATTTTAATTGAGCCGTCTTTTTGTTGGTAGTTTTCCATTATAGCGATGATTGCTCGCCCAACAGCGATGGCTGTTCCGTTTAGCATGTTGATGTATTCTTTTTTGCCTGCTTTGGTTTTGTATTTAATATTTAAACCTCTGGCTTGGTAGTCGGTGCAATTTGATGTTGAGGTGATTTCTGCCCAGTCGCCCATTGAGTTATCTTTGTTTGGTTTGCCGGGCATCCAGGCCTCCAAGTCGTAAGTTCTTATTGAAGGTCCGCCAAGATCAGCTGTGCAGTGATCCACTACCCTGAAAGGAAGCTTTAGTCCTTCAAAGATTTCTTTTTCTATTTTTAACATTTCATCGTGTCCTTTTTCTGCGGTAGTCGGAGTTAAATATTGGAACATCTCTATTTTTGTAAATTGATGAACTCTAAAAATTCCTTTGGAAAACTTTGAATAACTACCGGCCTCTGTTCGGAAGCAATGTGAAACAGCTACATATTTTTTTGGTAAATCTTTTTCTTCTAAAACTTCATTCATATGGTATCCACCCATGGTAATTTCCGCTGTTCCGATTAAACTTAAGTCAGAATTTTCCACATTATAAACTTGAGTTGATTCTCCTCTGGGGTTAAAGCCCAGTCCTTCTAGCACCTCTCTTTTGGCTAGATCCGGAGTACTAAAAGGAATAAATTTATGTTTCATTACTACCTCAAGAGCATACTGAATTAAAGCAAACTCCATTAAAGCCAGTTCATTTTTTAGATAATAAAATTTAGCCCCGCTTACTTTAGTGGCACGATCAAAATCAATTAAGTCATGCTTTTTAGCAAGCTCAACATGGTCCAGTGGTTTAAAATCAAATTTTGTTGGCTCTTTGAAAGTATCTAAAACCGGGTTATCGTCTTCGTCATCACTTACATGAACCTTAGGATGAGTTAAATTTGGAACCTGTAAAATTAACTCTCTAAATTCTTCTCTAAGTGGTTTTTGTTTTTCTTCCAGTTTTTGAATTTCATTACCAAGCTTTTTCATTTCTTTAATTTGCACTGGGGTTGGTTTTGTTTTGGATCCGATATTTCTTTTAGCGCGCAATTTTTCAATTTTAGTTTCGCTGCCTCTAATTTTTTTATCCAATCTTAAAAGTTTATCGATATCAATATCGACTTGTCTATCTTTACAATTTTGTTTTATTTTTTCAGGGTTCTCCCTGATGATTTTTATGTCTAACATACCTTTTTATATTTATTGATTATTAAAGTAACGATGATTTATATTTTTCCGGTTTGTATGCTTTGAGTCGAACAATTTTTGTGTTCAATAGACCAAGGGCTTTTAATTTTTCAGATAAATTTTCAGTAAAGCAACTTTGATCGTATCCTAAGCAAATTACATCCGGCTTATAATATTTAATTAGTTTATATTTATTGTTTAGTCTTCCCAAAGTAACTTTTTCTGTTAGTTTACTTTTAATAATTTCTTTTTGCCTTTCTTCTTCTTTAAGTCGTGGAAGTTTACCTTTTATTTTTTTAACTGTTTTATCTCGCGCTACAACAACAATCAACTCATCTCCGTAATCCTTAGCTTGCATTAAAAAATGAATATGACCTTTATGCAATCCATCGAAAGTGCCAAAAACCATTACAGTTTTTAAATCATTCACCATAATTTAATGTTTCGGTTTCATCAGTGGGAAAATTTGACATTCACGGGCTGGCTTGTTCATTAAAAAGCTGAAAACTCGCTCGCTCATTCCGAAGCCACAGGTTGGGGGCATGCCATGCTCCAGGGCTTCTACAAATTCGTGATCAAACATTTGCGCTTCTTCGTCCCCTGCCTCTCTAAGGGCTTCTTGCTCTTTAAATCTTTTAGCTTGGTCTAACGGGTCATTTAACTCGCTGTAGCCGTTACCAAGCTCTGAGCCGGCGATAAGAGGCTGAAATCTTTGGGTCATTTGTGGATTATCGTCTTGTTTTTTAGCCAAAGGAGAAACAGTCAATGGTACTCCCACCAAGAACCCTGGTCCAGCAATTTGTTTTCGACAATATTTCCACAGATTATCGATCGCCCTGGTTTCGCTGAAGCCCTTTTTATCGTAATCTATTTTTAGTTCTTTTAGTTTTTTTTCAATTTCTTTTAAACTAGTATTAAATATATCAACACCTGTAAATTTTTTAACCGTATCGCGGTAATCATATTTAGCCCATTTTTTCCCTAAATCAACATTAAATTTTCCGATTTTGAATTTTAGGGTTCCAAAGGTTTCTTTGGCTATGTGTTTGTATAGTTTTTCCACTAACTTCATGCCATCTTCATAGTCAGCGTAAGCCCAGTAAAATTCCATTTGAGTGTAATCTTGCAAATGCTCGTGCGACATTCCTTCGTTTCTAAACTGTCTTCCAATCTCAAAAGTTTTTTCGTACCCGGCTACCATTAGTTGTTTTTGCCATAACTCCCCCATTGAAATACGAAGGTAAACATCTATATCTAAGGCATTATGGTGAGTTGTAAATGGTTTAGCGTCAGCTCCACCGGTAGTATTCTCTAGAACCGGAGTCTCTACCTCTAAAAAATTTTCTTTCAACAAAAATGTGCGAACAGAGTTCCAAAATTTAGCTTTTTTAATAAACATTTCCTTTACCTCCGGGTTCATTAAAATATCCAAGTACCTTTTTCTAAATTTTTCCTCAGCGTCTTTAAGCCCTGCCCATTTGTCCGGCAACGGTAAAAGAGCTTTTGTTAAAAGTTTAAATTTTTTAATATTTATGCTTTGTTCGCCTTTGTGTGTTACAAAAACTATTCCTTTAGCTTCAATAAAATCACCAACATCAAAATTTTTGACAAATAATTTATACTGGTCAACGCCAACCTCTTTTTTACTAATCGCCAGTTGAATTTTCCCGCTTTCATCTTCTAGATTAGCAAAAGTTAAATTACCATGACTTCGTACGCTTCTAAGTCGCCCAACAATAGATACTTTTTTTTGGCCTTTCTCCAATTCTTTAAAACTATCAAAAACCTCTTTAATTAAGTGAGTTCTTTTAGCTTTTGCAGGATAAGGATTTATGCCTAATTTTTTCAAATTTTCAAGCTTTCTAACCCTATCTTCGCGCTCTTGTATGTGTTCCATAATTTAGTATAATTATTTTTAAAATTAACCTTATAATACCATAAATATAAGAAAAAAGTCAAAAAAAATAGCTTCCTGTATAAACAAAAAGCTATTATTGAGCCAAAATAGTTTTTAATTAGTTGCGGGAACTAATTTTTCCACTAAAGAGACAAAATCCCCCACAGTTGTTACCTTCATTATTTCAAGATCGGTTATGTCGATATCAAATTCTTTTTCAACATCAGCGATTAGAGCAAAAAACTCCAGACTACCGAGGCACAGGTCATCCTTAAAATCCCTCATAGAGTATTCTAGTGATGTTTGAGAAAGCCATTCTCCTTTAATGATTGTATTGCTGGTAGCGTTTTGTATGTCTGTGCTGTCTAAAATAATCTTTTTTAATCTTGTTTGTATTTCGCTTGTTTTGTGCATGTCACTCCCTCCCTTTAGCAGAAATTTTAAGGTACAAAAAATTATTTAATTTCCAATATTTTATATTTTATTTCACCGTTTGGGGTTGTTATTGTAAATTCTTCATTCTTTTTTCTGTCCATCATAGCTTGACCAAGTGGTGATTCATTAGATATTTTTCCAGCCAAAGGATCTGCCTCATTTGACCCTGTAACCATGTATTCAATTTCTTGGTTACCTGTTTTGATTTTTACTTGAGAGCCAACACTTACTATCTTGTTATTCTTTTTTTTAGTAATAATAGTAGCATTTTTTATTAAGTTTTCTAATTCTAAAACACGACCTTCCATAAAACCCTGATCTTCTTTAGCTGATTGATAATCGGCATTTTCACTCAAATCCCCAAGCTCTTTAGCGTTTTTAATTCTTTGAATTAGCTCCGGGCGTTTAACTGTTTTTATATTTTTTAGTTCATTTTTTAGTTTCTCTAGCCCTTCTGGGGTCAAAAATTGCTCGCTCATAAATATTTTTTTAAAAAATAAAAATCAATGGAAAAAGTATAATTCTTTTTAAAAAACTTGTCAATACTTATTTTCCAGCAAAATCTGTGGATAAGTCGGGATTTTTAGTTTGAAAAGTACCAATTTAAAATCTCCTTAGCTACCGGAGCGGCTGTTTTTGAACCCCCTTCTCCTTCTTCTATTAAAACCACTAAGACTATTTCCGGATTGTCAAAGGGCGCAAAAGCGGTAAACCAGGCGTGTGGGTCTTTATTTGAGGAGTGTTGGGCTGTGCCTGTTTTTCCGGCAACTTTTGCAGGTAAATTATTAAGAGCCACACAACTGCCGTAGGTAACGCAGTCTCGCATTCCGCGTGAAACTGTGCCGATATTTTCTTTGGAGATAAAATCTTTTCTGATAATTTTTGCTTCTATATTTTTTTCTGTCTCTTGATTTTCGTTTAAAATTTTTTTCACTAAATGAGGCTCATAGAATGTTCCTTGATTGGCGATTATGGAGGTAAAAATAGCTGCCTGAAGAGGCGTTACGAGTAAATCACCTTGCCCGATAGATAAATGATAGGTATCCCCAATATACCAGCTTTCATTTTTAACTTCTTTTTTCCATTGTTTGGTTGGTAAAAAACCTGTTTGTTCGCCTGGAAGATCTATTCCTGTTTTATTGTTCAAACCAAATTTTTCTCCGTATTCTTTTAACTTTTCCATGCCTAGACCTTTAAAATTATCATATCCCCCAACTGTAATATAGAAAAAAGTATTTACAGAGTTGGCGATTGCTCTTCTTAGATTAACTCTTCCATGCCCTCCGGTTTGCCAGTCAGGGAAAAACCACTGGCCAATAGATATTCCACCGGTGCTTAAAAATGTGGTCCAAGGACTTATTACTTCTTCCTCTAAAGCACTTGCGCCAACTATTGGCTTTATTATGGATCCTGATGGGTACTCTCCCATAATTGCTCGATTAAAAAGAGGTTTATTGGGGTCGTTTAAAAGAGAAGCGTAAATCCCCGGATTGATTTTATAGGCAAAGTCGTTAGCGGAAAATGTTGGTAAGCTTACCATCGATAATATTTCTCCATTTCTTGGATCAAGCGCGATTACTACTCCGCTGTTTTTGTTTATTTCTTTTAGTTTATTTTTAAGAACCTCTTCACTTTTTACCTGTAAGTCGTAGTCAATTGACAATAATAAATTATTTCCATTTTCAGGATTAATTTTACTGATTGTCCCTGTTTCTTCTCCCAGGGCGTTTACCTCGATTTTTCGTTCCCCATCTTTTCCCTTTAAAGTATCTTCATAATATTTTTCCAAACCTATTTTGCCTAGGTAATCGTTTAATAAATACCCTTGATCTTTTTTTTCTTTAAATTCTTCTTCGTTGATTTTTCCGGTATATCCAATCCAGTGTGAAATAGAAGAAAGATTGTCGTACTCTCTTAAATTGCCGTTATCAAGATAAAGCCCGGGGATAAATTTTATATCGTCCATTAAAGCAAGTGCTTCTTCATAAGGAATTTTTTCCTGAACTATAATTTTCTCTTCAGAATTTAAATTAATGTCAATCAAAAGTTTTTTGAGTTGCTCTTTATCAATATGTTCATTTAAATTTTCTTCCAAAAATTCCCACAAAAATTTTTCCACAAGTTCATTTGTTCTTTTAAGCTCTTCTGGAACTATACTTAAAATAAAGTTGGGTCGATTATAAACCAGTTGTTTTTTATTTTTATCGTAAATTACACCTCTTTTTGCTTTAATAATCTTTGTTTTTATCCTGTTACCCTCGGCTATTTTAAAGTAATGATCTCCCTTTATAACCTGCAAATACCCAAGCCTGATAAATAAAATCCCCAATAAAAAAAATACGCTTGCCAAAAACAAGGTTAGATTATCTTTTTTAAAAGACGAGCCCATAAAATTTCCATCTGTATCTCGTTCTCTGTGCTTGCCACCCTTGCCCATGTTAAACGAAAACTCATCTATTATCGGGGAGCCCTTCCCTCCTTTTTTGATAGTATTAAATTTTGGAAAAATTTGATCGTCCATATAATTTTTTAAACACTATAAAAATTATCATAGCACCGATAGTATTTAAAATAACTTGTAAAAATAAACTGTTTAAAAATAAACTTAGAATAAAAGTGTTGTTTTTAAAATATGTGATGTCTGTTAAAAATTTTAGAAAAGTGAGAAAAATATTATAGAAACAAGTTGTTGTAACAGAGAGAATTATTATTGAGTAGCGGGATTTGTTGGTAAATATAGTGGAAGACAAAAAGAACAACATAAAAGCCGTAGAAAAAAGAGCCGCAACTATAATTAAAAAAGGATACAAAGAATAAAAACTTAAAATAACACCAAACAACAAAATCCATGAAAAATAATTATTTTTTCTCTTAGCTATTAAGGAGATTGCTATTGCCAAAGATAAAAAAAGCTGTAACTTATCAAAAGGGTTAATTAAAAACGGTATTACAGCCACTTGAGCAAACGCTAAAAATAAAATTGTTAAAAGTTTAATTAAAAAAAACATAGCGATTAACACTCAATAAGCACTGTTACTATATTGTTATTTTCCAGCGGGATAAGAGGTGTGATGTCGGCTTTTTGAAAAATATCGTTATCGTTTTTGTGAATTTTTGAAACACTACCGATAACTAAACCTCTTGGGATACATTCCTCTGTTCCGGAGGTAATAACTATACCCCCTTCTTTAATATTTTTGTCTATTGGAATAAGCTCCATTGTTGTAGATAAATTATAGTTACCTTTTACAATCCCACTTATTTTTTCTTCATCTTTCTGGATGGCCCCGGAGATCTCGCTTCTATTGTTGGTTATCAATACAAACTGTGAAAAATCACCTTTAACATTTATTAATCTTCCAATTAAAATTCCGTTGCTTACTATTACAGGCATTCCTTTTTTTAGCCCATTATTTGACCCTTGATTTATTATAAAAACAGAAGAATCAATCGGGTCTTTAGCTAAAACATAAGCGGTTAAGAATTTTTTCTTGTCTTCATTTAAATAACCGTTCTCTGACAAAAAATTTGAAGTGGATTTTAATTGCTTGTTTTCTTCTAGTAAAATTTTGTTTTTTTCATTTTGGATAATTTCATAAATTTCTTTTGTTTTTTCTATATCACAAGATGATTTATTGTCAAATAATTTTGTAAAACTAAAAAAATTAATAAATTTACCTTTTATAATTTTATTTTTATCAATAGCAAATAAAAAAACAAGCAGTAAAATAACTGCCAAGATAACTAAAATTTTATTTTTATTACTTTTCATTCTCATAAAAAGCTAACTAGGGCTATTTTATAATTGGTCCATTGTCAATAAGGGCAGTAACTCTGTCTAGCATGTTTTTATCTTCATGAAGAGCGCTCAGACCTCTGATAATGCAAGTTAAAGGATCGTCGGCAACGGTTACCGGGATTTTTATTTCACTTTCAATAAGCTTATCCATTCCTTTTAAAAGCGCTCCGCCTCCGGAGAGAATAATTCCTTTTTGATAGATGTCGGCCACTAATTCCGGCGGAGTTGTTTCCAGGGTTGATTTTATATCGTCGACTATAAGACTTAATGATTTTTCCAAAGATTTTCTAATTTGAGTATCGTTTAAAGTTATCTCCTTAGGAAGCCCGGTGATAAGATCTCTGCCCCGGACAGTCATTTTTAAGTCTTTTTCCTGTGGTACGGCAGAGCCGATTTTTATCTTTACCTCTTCAGCAATTGTTTCTCCCAGGAGAACATTGAACTCTTCCTTAACTGTTTGAATAATGTTTTGGTTTAATTTATCCCCGGCGATTTCCAGTCTTCGCCAATTTACTATCCCTTCAAGAGAAATAACAGCGATCTCTGTAGCTCCTCCGCCAAAGTCAACTATCAAGTTCCCGCTTGGCTCGTTTATCATTATCTGTGCCCCTAAAGCAGCTGCAATCGGTTGCTCAACCAGAAAAACCTCTTTGGCTCCGGCAGAAAAAACTGCGTCTTCCACGGCTTTTCTTTCTACCCCGGTAATTCCAATTGGAACCCCGATTATAACTCTTGGTCGATACGCCGATAAAATTCGGTCGCTATGGAGCTTGTCCAGAAAAAACTTTAACATTTTTTCAGTTGCTTCAAAGTCAGATATAATTCCACACTCCAGAGGCTTGGAAACAGAAATATGAGGAGGAGTGCGACCAAGCATTTTTTTGGCTTCATCACCGATAGCCAAAATTTCATCGGTCTTATTGTTAATCGCCACAATCGAAGGCTCGTTAACAATTATCCCTTTATCAGAAACACTAACCAAAACATTAGAGGTACCAAGGTCAATGCTAACATTAGGAGAAAATTTATTTTTAAAGTTGTTGAACATAGTTATATTTTTACCCTAATTTTTTTATTACTTTCCTAACATCTATTATTTCACTTTTTTCTTTATCTCGTTTTTTTAGCTCTACGCCGCCGGATTTTAAAGATCTTTCTGAAATAACTATTCTATAAGGAATTCCGATTAAATCGCTGTCAGCGAATTTTGCTCCGGGAGCGATGTCGCGATCGTCGTATAAAACTTCAATTCCTTGTTTCTGTAGATCATTGTATATTTTTTCCGCTTTTTTATTTTGGTTAAGACTTATCAAATGGACTTTGAATGGCGCCACGCTTTCCGGCCAGATAAGACCGTTTTTGTCGTTGTAAATTTCTGCAACTACGGCCATTACTCTTGGCACACCAATGCCGTATGAACCCATAAAAATAGATTTTTCTTTTCCGTCTTTGTCAGCATAAGTCAAGCCTAGTGCTTTTGAATATTTATCTCCCAAATTATAGATATCCCCTACTTCAGCTGATTTTTTTTCTATAAAGTTATAATCTTTTTTGTTAATATTGAAATCTTTAAAAACCTCGTCGTTAAAGTCATCTTTATTTATGGCAATATTTTTCTTTTTGTCAAAAACCAAGATATCTTCCCCGGCCTCGCAAAGTGTTTGGAATTCAAAAGAATATTTGGAAAAAGTTCCGCCGTTTGAGATTGTCAGATAAGTTTTATCGCCAATGCCGATTCTATTAAAAATTTTCTTGTAAACCCCCTTCATTTTTTCATAAAATTCTTCGTGCTTTTCTTTAGTCAATGAAAAATCATAAAGGTCCTTCATAATAAACTCTCTCCCGCGCAGTAAACCTGATTTTGCTCTTAGCTCATTTCTGAATTTTGTTTGAAATTGGTAGGTATAAATTGGCAGATCTTTGTAAGAAGAAACAAAATTTTTCATTATATTTGTTAATGCCTCTTCGTGTGTAAAGGCTAAACCAAGCTCTGTTCCATTTTTAAGCTTGGTTTTAAACCAATCATCAACAACTTTATCGTCCCATCTCCCTGTTTTCTCCCAATTTTCTTTTTGTTGCAAACTTGTTAGCTTCATCTCTAGTGCTCCAACAGCATTTAGTTCTTCTCTGATAATTTGTTTAATTTTTTCAATAACCCTTAAACCAAGCGGTAAAAAGGTATAAACCCCGGCCATTTCTTTATATACAAAACCGCCCCTGGTTAAAAGTTTGGCGTTCAAACTTGTTTCATCTTTAGGGTCTTCTTTAATGGTTTTTGTAAAAAGTTGAGATTGTTTCATATAAATTAGTTTAGTTAATTTAAGAGCAAAAGTCAATTGTTTTAGTATAGCTTATTATGCAATAAATCTACTTATTTCTTTTTTAAAAATTTCTACTTTAAATTTTTCTGCGTGTTGCTTCATTTTTTCTTGATTATATTTTATTGGATCAAAGTTTTTGATTTTTTCTGTTAACTCTTCTGCTGTTTGGATGTCGAAAAATTCCCCGCCAACCCCTTCCGGGAGCGTTTCAATGGCCCCTCCGGCGCGGTAAGCTATTATTGGCGTTCCGGAAGCTAAAGACTCAACTAAAGTGATGCCAAAGTCTTCTTTTTGTGGATAAATATAAGCTAGAGCCTTAGAATAAAGCCTTGGTTTTTCTTTTTCGTTGACAAAACCAAGAAACTCAATATTTTTATTAGCTAGACTTTTAAGCTTTTTAAGATCTGGCCCTGTTCCAAAAATTTTAAGTGGCAATTTAGTTTTATTAAAAGATTCGATTATTAAATCAAATTTTTTATAAGAAACCAATCGCCCTCCTGCTAAAAAATAATTTTCTTTATTTTTGGATGTGTAGAACTTATGTGTTTCAACAGGTGGGTAAACAATAAGACTATCTCGATTGTAGTATTTTTTTATTCTTTTTTGTACATTTTTAGAGTTGGCAATAAATTCATCTACTCGATCATTTGACTTTTTATCCCAAGATTTTAGTCTTGGTAAGACAAAAGAAATTAGTTTTTTAATAAATTTATTGTAATTCAGACCGTTAATATAACCTTCACTATCTATCCAAAGATAACGCGCCGGAGTATGGCAGTAACAGATATGTTTTGTTTCTTTGGGAGTAATAATTCCTTTGGCAAAAGCGCTGGCGGAAGATATCACAAGATCAAAACCATCTAACTTATATTTTTCCGTAGCCATTGGCATTAGCGGTAAAAACCATTCGTATTTTTCTTCGGCTAAGGGAATTTTTTGTAAAAAAGAGGTATTTATTCTGTTTTTCGGGAAAATCTTACCCATCTTTGCTTCGTCATAAACCAAAGTAAAAATAGGCGCCTCCGGGAACATTTCTGTCAGCGCCTTAAAAACTTTTTCCGCTCCCCCATACTGGGTAAGCATGTCATGAACCAAAGCGATTTTCATATATTAATCCATACTATTGCCAGACTGCTTAGTATCAGTATGATTTGAACAAATAAGGCGGTAATAAGCAAAGTGTAGGCAATGAATTTATCTTTAAAATAAAACAATAAAGACAACAAAAAATTAATAAGCAGAACTAAAAGCCCTACTCCGGCGATTGTAAAAAGTTTATGCCATTCTCCAATATAATCAATACCAAAGTAAATATTATAATGTAAAGGTATCAGCTCTGTAGTTTTTTTAATACGAAGTAAATTCAACCAAACAGCCAGATTAATTAAAATGCTCCCAATTAAAATACTCGCGACTGTTTTATCTTTTAAAAAAAATTTTAAACTTTTCGTCGTCAGCATGTTAAAATGTTTAAATGCTTAAATGTTAATATGTTTTTATGTTATCTGATTTTTCTTGTCTTGGCAAATTTTTAAATTAATAAATTATATGTTATAATATTTAAGCTTTTAAATTTATGAAATTTACTAAAGAATTATTAAGAAAAATATTAATTCAAGAGAAGATTTTAATCGAAAAAAAGTTTGACGAGCTTTCTCTTGAAGCTAAAAAAAATGAAAAAGATTTGGTTGAATTTTTGATTGACAAAAAAATTATAACTGAAAGATCTTTGTATGAAGGCGTGGCAAAGTATTTTAAAATGCCGTTTATTACTTTAAAGGATCAAGCAATCCCCAAGGATGTATTGAATTTAATCCCAGAAACAGTGGCTCAAGCGCATAAAATTATTGCTTTTGAAAAAACAGACGAAGAGTGTCGGGTGGCTACTGATAATCCGCAGGACATTCAGATAATAGAGTTTATCAGAAAAAAAGCCGGTTGTAATATCAAAGTTTCCGTTACTACTCCGAAAAATATAAGAGGTGTAATCCAAAAGTACCATAAAGGATTAAAAACAGAGTTTGAAAAAATTGCTGAAATCTCCGCTGAAGAATATAGTAAAGGTACCGGCAAAAAAGAAGACTTAAAAGAGTTAGCCGAAGATTTGCCGATTGTGCGAATCGTGGATACTTTGCTTGAGTACGCTATTTTTGAAAAAGCCTCTGATCTTCATATCGAGCCAACTGAAAAAGAAATTACAGTTCGCTATCGCATCGACGGAGTAATGCATAAAGTAATGACCTTACCAAAAACCGCTCAACTTGGAATTGTGGCGCGTATCAAAGTTTTGGCAAATTTAAAGCTTGATGAACATCGCCTACCTCAGGACGGGCGTTTTAAAATTAAAGCCAATGAGTATCAAGTTTCTTTTCGTGTCTCTATAATCCCTGTTTTTGACGGGGAAAAAATCGTAATGCGTTTACTTGATGAAAAAGGGCAAATTTTAAATTTGGAAAAACTTGGTTTTCAAAAAGGACCTTTGAAAATTTTAAAAAGAAATTTTAGCAAGCCCCATGGAATGCTCTTGGTAACCGGTCCGACCGGATCTGGAAAAACCACTACTCTTTACTCTATTTTAAATATTTTAAATAAATCATCGGTTAATATTTCAACCATTGAAGATCCGATTGAATACAGGATGCCGGGGATTAATCAAAGCCAAGCCAACCCAAAAATCGGCTTTAGTTTTGCTTTTGGCTTAAGAGCGTTTTTACGACAAGACCCGGATATTATTATGGTTGGAGAAATTCGCGACTCTGAAACCGCTGAAATCGCGGTTCATGCCGCCATGACCGGACATCTTGTTTTGTCAACTTTGCACACTAACGACGCTGCCACAACTGTTCCAAGGTTATCTGATATGAATATTCCTTCGTTTTTAATTTCTACTACCACTAACTGCATTATTGCTCAAAGACTTGTGCGAAAAATTTGTCAGGACTGCGTGACAAGTTATAAACTTACCGCTGAGGCAATAGACGATCTTTCAAAAAAACTTGATATTGATTCTATTCTAAATGTTTTGAAACAGGAAAAAGTGATTGAAAATAAAAATCTTAAAAATCTTTTGTTTTACAAAGGCAAGGGCTGTAAAAAATGCAACAATGAAGGGTATAAAGGGCGAATGGGTATTTATGAAATTCTGGAAATAACATCGGAGATAGCCGAGCTTATCAGCGAAAAAGCAGAGGCTGAAGAAATAAATAAAATGGCTAAAAAACAAGGGATGCTTTCCATAATTGAAGATGGGTTTATAAAAGCCAAAGCAGGGATGACTACGATTGAGGAGGTCTTGAGAGTTACAAAAGAATAGTTTTATGAAGTTAGATTATTGGTTAATTTTAGGGCTTATTGCGCAGGGGATGTTTTTTATGAGGTTTTTGATCCAGTGGCTGGCCTCTGAGATTAAAAAGGAAAGTGTTATCCCGGTTTATTTTTGGTATTTTAGTATTGTTGGCGGAATAGGACTACTTGCCTACTCTATTCATATTAAAGACCCGGTTTTTATTCTTGGAAACTCAATTGGAATTTTTATCTATTCCCGGAATTTAATGTTAGTTTTTAAAAAGAGTAAAAAATAGTTGTTTATTTTTTATTTTTATGATATATATACGGTATATATTGAATACAGAATTCAATATGCTACGTTTTAAATTCTAAATTTATGTCTTATAAAAGACTGAAAGCAATTTCGTTAAAATTAGACGAAAAAATTAAAAGAGAACTAATAAGAGGACAGGAACAGGTTGAAAAAAACTTGAACTTGAAAAATATATTTACCTCTAGAATAAGGTTTACCAAAATTAAAATTATTTATTTTGGAGTTTTATCGTTTTTTGTTGACATCGCTTTAGCGATCTCCGAACAAATCATCGCCATCTTCGGCGACCCCGCCATCGCTTTCAACCTCCTCTACAACCAACACCAATCAGTCTCTTGCCCTGTCCCATATTCCCAATTCAAAAAAGCCCAAAGACACGCTAAAGTATTCTCCTATGCAGGATTAGCCACAATGGTATTAATGTTATCCTTCAGTACAATGATAACAAACTTCCTGATGGGCCCAACCGAAAAAATAGCTGCTGCCGGTTACAGTCTAGCCCAAAATACCTGGACCACCCTAAGCTCCGATATTGCCCACCACTCCAATGGAGACGGATCAGGTTGGATTAAATACTCTGCTAAAACCAATATGGAGGCTGGAGAAACATTAACTGTAGAATACCCGACCGATGACTGGACAGAAACCACGGATGCAGATTTTAATTCTTATACCAGTAAAGACGCTAGTTTATCGGTTACCTCGAATAGTATAAAATTATTAAAACCAAATGATGCAGGTTGCTCAGCAGATAATGAATGCTTAAGTGGAGTGTGTTCTTGTGGAACTGACTGTCAGGATTCAACGAAAAAAGCAGACGGTGAAGCATGTAGCTCTGCTAGCGAATGTTGCAGTGGCGTATGTGATGGGGGAACCTGTGGGGTCAAGCTAGTTCTTTATTATTCAAACTCAACCTACGATGGAAATTTAGGCGGACGGAGTGGGGCCGATACTAAATGTCGAGCAGGTGGTTATCCTTCAGGATTTTCGACAAGCAACATTCGTGCTTTCTTGTCTACTTCCGCTTCAGATGAAATAAAGGATATACCTAATAAGTATGGCTTCCCCACTAACCGGAAACCGTATGTATGGAAATCATCAAGCTATACGCAAATTGGTAATAACTGGGCTGATCTATTAGACGGTTTTCTTACCTTTGAATCCGGAATAAATAGTTCTCTAGTCTTGACTACCTGTTGGTGGTCAGGTTCAACTAATTCTGGCGCATGGTATTCAAGTGGTAATTTCAATCAATGTCAAGGCTGGACTGTTGATAGCCCTACCACCATTCATTCTCACGTAGGTCGAGATTTTGACAGTTATGGTGCATATTCCAACATAGAAAAAGATAATATTGCAGGCTGTGACACCTTTTGCCACCGAAGTAATCGGTTGCTCTGTGTAGGGCACAGATAATAGGAAAATAAAAACACTAGAAACTTATATTATTTTATAACTTCTTTTGCCTAAGGTTTAACCTTTAGGTCAAAATTATTGTTTTACTATTGAATTATTTTATAGTTTATGCTAAAAACTCTGTTTTAGTTATTAAAAACAGAGTTTTTTTGTTTAAATTTTGACTTTTATTTTTTTTGATTAATACTTTAACTACGATCTTTACATTTCAAGATAATCTAAATTGGTTAGATTATTAAAGCAAATTTCATGACAGGAGGTTTTATGAAAAGGAAAATTGGTTTTGGAGTTGTTGTAGCAGTGGCTATGGTTTTTGTGTTTGGGATATTACAATATCTTTTTTGAACGCTTGTCTATCATTAAAATTCGTTAGAAATTAAGTCTTTAATCTCATTTTTTATCTTAATAAATTCACTGCTATTTTTTATAGAATTTTTCCGCGAATAAGAAAATGGAATTTTTATTATTTTTTTAATCCTTGCCGGTCTTTCTGAAAAAACAATAATTTTATTTGATAGATAAATCGCTTCTTCTATGTCGTGAGTAATAATCAAAGCGGTTTTTTTTGTTTTTTGCCAGATGTTTAGTACTTCTTTGTGGATAGTTTCTCTGGTTTGGTAGTCAAGCGATCCGAAGGGTTCGTCCATTAAAATAAATTTAGGTTCGGCTGCTAGGGCTCTAGCCAAAGAGGCTCTTTTTTTCATACCACCGGAAAGTTGATGGGGGTAAGAATTAGCAAAGTCTTTAAGTCCCACCAACTCAATATATTTATTAACAGTTTCTTGGTTTTTATTTACGCCGAACTTAACATTTTCATAAATATTCATCCAGTCAAATAAGTCTTCTTCTTGACTAATAACAACCCGGTCTTTGCCGGGCTTTTTAATTGTTTTACTAGACAGAGTCGCCTCCCCCTTGGTTGGCTTTAAATAGCCGGCTAAAATATTTATTAAAGTGGTTTTCCCTGCTCCGGATGGACCAATAATAGAAACAAATTCTTGTTCCTCAATATCAAAACTAACATCCTCTAAAACCGGAATTTGTTTATTTTTTATTTGAAAATTGTGAGAAATATTTCGGACTTTCAGCATATTTATATTTTCCACGGAATAAGCCTTTTTTCTAAAATAGAAATTATTTTATTTAGAAAATAACCAAGCATACCGATTAAAATCATACCGATTATAATTTTTTCTGTTTGCAGTAAAAGTCTGTTTAGTTGGATAAAATAACCTAGCCCGGATTGAGCCCCGATTAATTCGGCTGCGATTACGCTCATCCAAGCCATGCCGATACCAATTCTCAGTCCGGTAAAAATGTAAGGCAGAGAAAAATAAAACAGTATTTTTTTAAAAAATATAAATTTGGTTACTTCAAAAGAAAGAGCAACATTTTTGTAAACTCTAGGAAGAGACTTAACTCCGAAAAAAGTATTGGTAAAAATCGGAAAAAATGCTCCTAAAAAAACAATGAAATAAGCCGAGCCATTGCCCAGTCCAAAAATTAAAATAGCAATTGGTATCCAGGCTATCGGCGGAATAGGACGAAGTATTTCAACGATTGGATGAAAATAACTCCCTGCTTTTTTAAAGTAACCCAGTATTAAACCTAAAAAAACTCCGGTCACAGAAGCTAGTGTAAAACCAATCACTACTCTTTTTAAGCTTACAAAAATATGCTTAATTATTTCCCCTGATTCAAAGACTTTTATAAAAGTTAAGGCTGTATTTTTAGGAGAAGGCAAAATATAATTTTGAGGCCCTAAAATCAAAAAAACCCCTTGCCATAAAACAATCAAAGTAATAAATGTAATAAGTTTTTGTTTCATTTGTGGTTTTGTCATTCTGAGCGAAACGAAGTGGAGTCGAAGAATCTATTTGAATTGCGGTTTAATTTGAATCAGTAAGTAGATTTTCTAGATCCTTCGACTCGCTCCACTCGCCCAGGATGACAGCATGAGTATAACTATTTTATTTTTTTTATTTACTTCAAATAACTCAAATCAATATAGTCTTTCATAGTAATTTGTTTGTCAATCATTTCTTGTCCAAAGAGAAAATCAGCTGCTTCTTGCATGATTGCGTAATCTTCTTCTTTAAAGTCAATGTAAATTTCCTCATCTGAGTTAGCGTTTACATTTGGCTCAATTGAAGCGGCGATTTCTAATGCTTTTGGAGTGATGTCCAGCTTAGCTTCTTCCGCAAACCAAGTATCGGATTGTTCTATATTGTTTCTGTAAAATTTATAAGCTCCGTTAAATGCTGTTAAAAATTGTTTTGGCGCATCAGGATTGTTTTTAATATATTCATTGTTCATTAAAATTACGCTAACAATTTTTCCAACAGCTAAATTTCTAACCAGTCCTTTTTCTTCTAGAATGGCAGGGGTTGGATCAAAGCCGGCTAGAGCATCTATCTCACCCCATTTTGTTGCTTCCGGATCTTTAACCAAATCACTTTGTTCGTAAATTCCCAGGTTAATATTATTTACATCTATCTTTGGATCAAGTCCTGCTTTTTGCTCTTCAGCTAAAGCCATTCTTTGCGCGGCTGCTCCAAACGGCATAGCCACAGTTTTACCTTTAAGTCCGACTACGTCTTGAATATCAGATTTTGGTGGAACATAGAGCGAGGTTCGGTTGTACATTAAACGAGCAATAATAGTCCACTCCGGATTTTTATTTAAAAGCATGGCAGCTGGTTGATCAGCTGTAAAAACAACATCAACTTCGCCGGCAAGAGCGGCTTCGTTCAAAGGTCCACCATAAGAAAACCCCTTAAAATCACCCTCTAAATTATTATCCTTCAAAAGATCAGTGTGTTTTAAAATTTGTGTTAACTGTCCCTCAGTAGCCCAAGGAATTTGCCAACCGATTCTGACTTTGGTTAACTCTTTTGTTTCTTCGCTTAGAGAATCAATCTCTTTTTCTCCAATTTGATACCCGATAAAGACCCCAACAGCTAGAGCCAATATCACAATAACCCAATTGTTTTTCATAGATTTTTTGATCCCTTTAAATCTTAAATTACATTCGGATTATTCGGATGTGAATTTGATTTATTCAGGTCGTTTATTAGTTTTTTAATAATAAAAGGTGTAAATAAAAATGCATGGGCGATAAAGCCGATTGCTGGGGCTAAAGCTGCTTTAGGGTCGTGTAATAGTAAAATTCCGCCGGCAATAGCGATGTTTTTCATTGAAATCGATAAAACAAGCGCGATAGAGTCTTCTTTATTTTTAAATTTATTTGCAATAAATCCCCATAAAATAATGATAGCAAAATCTTGGACAAAGGCAAGGAATAATAATTTTGTCAGTAAAATATTGTTAGTATGGTTAAAGTTAAATTTATTAAAAGACACTCCAAATAAAATAAAAATTAAGGTTCCCAAGAAAACAAAATTTAAAATAGCTCCATTATTTGAAATTTTAGTATTTAATTTCGGCAAATATTTCCAAATTAAAAATCCAATCACAAGAGGCAAAGGAACAATAAGCAAAATATCTTTAAATAAAAGCATTGCAGAAACAGGAATTAACGAACCAACAAAAATTTTAAGCATTAGAGGAATTACTAAAGGAGAAATTATCATCGAACTAAGTAAAATAGAATAAGAAAGCTCTTTATTTCCTTTTAATATTCTAGTAAAAAACGGTGCTACAATAGCCGCTGGAGTCAAAGCCGAAAACACAGCTCCGTAAATATATTGATTGTCATCTAAAAGCGATTTTGCAAACAAAAAAATTATCAACGGCGAAACAACAAAAAGAATAAAATTAGCAAAAATAATCTTTAAGGGATTTTTCAAGATATTTTTAAACTTTAACCAATCAATATTAGCGCTATTAAGCAGCATTAATAAAAATAAAAAAACTATTGCCAAAGGATGCAAGCTAACAGCAGTATAAGGAAAAATAAGCGCTAAAAATATTATAAAAAATATCCCCAAACCAAAATATTTTTGAAGCAAGTTGTTAAGCATAAAGTTGTGTTAAATTAAATTGCTATTTTATAGTTTTTATTATAAGCTAAGGACATAAAAAAGGCAAAAAGAAAAGCCTGCTTTGTAAAATAGCAGGCTGTGGATTTGAGGTTGATAAAATTTTTTATCTATATTTGCGGGCTATCCGGATTGTATTTAGGCATGATAATAACAATATGCTAAACCCGAGTGTTATCCAGAGATCACCTTTATGCCAAGAGTAGAGAGTGCCGCTACCTTGAAAAATAGTAAACAAACTTAACATAAGGACTGAAACCCCAGCGGATGTTTTTTTGTCAGATATTTTTTTAGTCTGAATCCAAAAGGCTATAGAATTTATAATAGCCCCACCGGCAAATATTTTGCTTATGATATCCCAAAAAAGAACATTGGTTTCCATTTTATCCCCCTAAGTTTTAATTGATTTAGAGTTTTTCTCTTAAAAACAATATTAAATATTAACAAATTTTATGCAATTTGTCAATACTAAAACTCTGCGAATTTTATTTTTAATTATCATCGCTGTTTTAGTAGTTAATTTTGGTTACTCGTCTTTTAAGGAGAAAAAAAACAATACAGGCAAAAAAGTAAAACTTTATTGGTTTATTCCGGATGGGTTGCGGGCTGAGCCGGATTTATTTGATATTTATGCTTGGGCTCGCGAAGGAAGGTTACCGAACATTAAAAGAATGATGGATAAAGGTTCTTATGGGTTTACAGTCCCGGACTATCCTTCGCATACACCGGTTAATTTTGCTTCACTTTTAACAGGTTCGCATCCTAAGACACATGGGATTTCCGATGGACCGATGCGGGTCGAAGGTTATCCTTTGGATATTGTTCCTTTTTCCGGGTTTAAATCTAATGCCAAAAAAGTTCCACCAGCCTGGCTTACCTTTGAAGATAACGATCTGGATGTATTTTTACTTTCTATGCCCGGCTCTACTCCGCCAGAACTATCACGCGGCACAACTGTTCGCGGTCGTTGGGGTGGCTGGGGAGCTGATTTTTATGCGGTTAACTTTCAGGACTCTACAGAGGAACTGGCGGAAGATTTTTTCTCGCGCAGTATGAGACTTTTTTACACCGGTCCGGAGTTAACGCAAACTTTAACATCCTCTCCTACTTTGGCTAAATTAGATTCTATTAAAAGTTATTCAGAGATAAAAGAAATAAAACTGGAAGCTTGGGACAAAACAGTTTATGGATTTATCTACGACTCAACTGATGATCAAAAAACAAACTACAATAAAATCGCTTTTTCATTTGATAAAAAAAAGATCATTACCGATCTAGAAGACAAGAATTGGAGTGACTGGTTGCCGATAACCGTTAAGTGGCGGACAAAAGATGATTTTAATCTTTACACCACTAAAAAAAGTAAACTGGAGAGAAAATTTACAACCATCGATGTGCCAACAGAGTTTAAAATTAAAATTATCAAGTTAAGCAAAGATGGAAAGTTTAGAATCAGATTCTTTTACAATAATTTGAATAAATATTTAACTGCTCCTTCCGAAGTTGCTAAAGACTTGACCGAGAACGTCGGACCAATGGTTGATTTTGTTGATAATTTTCCGCCGCAGTTAATCTATTACCAAGAAGACAAAGAAACATTTTTAGAAGAAGCTGAAATGTCTTTTGACTGGCATAAAAATTCTGTTCCACATATTGTTCAAAACTATTCCCCGGGAGTTATTTTGCATGATATTTATACTCCCAATCAAATGTTAACCAGTCGTTGGTGGCTGGGATATGTTGACCCGAACAGCGCGCGGTATAACGATGTTAGTGAAGAAGAGCGAGAGACATTATGGCAGGAAGTTCATTGGATGTATAAAAAAATAGATGATATTGTGGGAGAGATCATGGATAATTTGGACGAGGAAAGTTATTTTGTTTTTACCTCTGACCATGGAGCCGCGCCACTCAATAAACGAGTTTATCTTAATAATTATTTTGCCAAAAAAGGGCTCTTAAAAATAAAGTATGATGAGAAAAATAAAATTTATGATATTGATTGGGATAACACCAAGGTAGCGTTCCTTAGAATGAACAGTATTTATATTAATCCGAATGGTTTGGGTGGAAATTGGAAAAGAGCCAAAGGCGAAGAGTACGAAAAATTACGAGAAGAAGTTATTAAATTATTAAATGAAATAAAAGACGAAAAAACCTTGTCTCCGGTAGAAAATGTGGTAAAATGGGAGAACGTAGAAGACTATCTTGATTTACCAAGCGATCGGGTTGGTGATTTAATAGTCTCAAATAAAATCGGCTACGGCTGGAGCGAAGAAGTCAGTAAAGAAATGGAAATTTTTAAAACCCCGCTTAAGACCGGTTACAAACAAGCGATAAATCCTGAAGAGCACGCTGTCTGGGCACCGTTTATGATCATGGGACCAAACATCAAAGAAAATTTTCAGCTTGAAAATCCAATCAGTCATATCGACCAACTCCCAACCATTTTAAATCTAATGAAAATAGATATCCCTGATTATGTTGAAGGACGGGTTTTAGAGGAAGTAAAAAAATAATTTTTTTATTATGAAATTAAAATATACAACAATTACATTAATCATTTTAGTAGTAGGTATTTTTTTTATATATAAACAGCAAAATGATAACTCCCTCTACTCTACTCTTAAAAAAGAAGGTTTTAATTTGGAGTTGATTAATGATTTTCAGATAAATAAAGATAACTTAAAAGAAAATCCTTATAAAAGCAGAATTATTTTAGCCAAAAACGATAATCTGCCAGCTGGCGGAGAAACAATTAAATTAAAATTGCTTTATGATATGAATCAAGAGAAAGCTGAGGAATATATCGACGACCAAAAAGTTATTTTAACCAGTCTTTACGAGCCTATTCCACCGCCCTACCCTGAATTTATCGGCCAAGAAGTTAGTTGCGATGAAAAATATAAGCCAATTTTAAAAGAACATGAACTAGGAGAATATTATTTGCTTTACGCAGGAGAGCGATTTGGCTATGGAATTTGCGAGGAAGAAATGGTAAAGCATAAATCTCTTTTGGGATATTTTTATTGCGATAATAAATTAATTAAATTAGAATATTTTATAGATAAAAATCAAAATTTTGATTTAGTGGAAAAAATAATTAAAGATTTAAAGTGCATATGATAAAAAAAATAATTTTAATTTTAATAATATTTGGTGGAGTAAGTTTTGGGGTTTGGAAATATAAAGAAAACCAAAGTAAATTTTTAGCCTACCATCTTAAAAGTATTGGTATAAAAATAGAACAAGCTGAAGATTTTTTAGTTACAGAAATAAGCGATCCCAAAAAAGGGAGCAAAGCAAGAACTATAACAGCCAAGAAAGATCAAGAAGAAATAAAAATAAAAATTGTAAATAATGTTGAAAAAGACGAAGCCTTAAACTATATCGAAGATAAAAAAGAAAATTTTGAGAGTCTGTATAAATTAGCTAAAAACCCCTACCCTGAAGCAATGAAAAAACAAAAAGAATGCCCGGAAGAGTATAGGCCCGAAGTTAAAAAACACGGATACGGAGAATATTTTCTAACATATGCCGGAGAAGACTTAGGCTACGGTATTTGCAAAGAAGATCTAGTCAGATATAAGGCAGTACTTGGATATTTTTACTGTGAAAATATAAGTTCTTTTATAAAGATTGAGTATTTTACATCAAAAGAAAAAAATCACGAAGAAATGAATTCATTAATAAACTCTTTTAGATGCGAATAAAGTACTTTAAAATTTTAATCATCATAAGTGGGGTTATTATTTTATTTTTTGTATATCAAAATTATACTAGCTCTTTAACTCATAATTTACAGAAAATAGGGTTAAGCTCAAAAGGATTATATGGCTTTAAGGTCGATGAACAAATCAATTTTCAAGAACAAGTTATTGTTGCCAAAAAAAATGATGAGCAAATAAAAATAAAAATTACTCCAGATGTAAGTAATATAGAAGTGTTGAAATTAATTTCTAAAGAGGAAGAATTTTTGACAAGTATGTATGATTCCGTGCTCTATCCCTACCCTGAGTTTTTAGATAAAAAAAATGAGTGTGTAGAAGAATATAAGCCAATAAAAAAAGAGCATGGACTAGGGGAATATTTTTTGCTATACGCTAAAGAAAATTTTAATTACGGAGCTTGTGAAGAAAAAGAAGCAAAATATAAAATACTGCTTACATTTTTTTATTTAGAAGAAGAGAATATTTTTTTGGAGTTGGAGTATAGCATATCAAAACAAAAAAGATTTTCTTCAATGGAAGAAATTATTAATACTATAAAAGCCGACGACGAGGTCCTGAGCCTCGCTGGGCGGAATCAAGATGACACGACAGAGAAAGAGTTTTCTCAAAATGACACAAATAAAAATAAAATAGAAATTTTCAGTGTGGCTGGTTGTCCTTTTACTCGCGATTTGGTGCATGCGCTGGCTCTTTTTTTAAAGAAAACAAATCAAGAAATTAGAGATAGTATGGATATAAAAATATCTTATTACGGCAAAGAATATGAAAAAGGCAAGTTTATCTCTTATCATGGTAAAGAAGAGCCGAAGCTGAATATTCTGGAGCTTTGCATTATTGATAAGTACCCTGATAATTTAGAATATTTTTATATTATTGACTGTCTTTTTCAAAAAGTAAATTTAAGTAAGATAGATGAAAGCATTACGGATTTAATGGGTAGTTGGGAGACGTGTACTAAGGATGTGGCAGTTAATAAAAATGACGAAGTTAAAAAATGTGCCTCTTCAGAAGAGGGAAAAGATCTTTACAGGGAATCTATAGCTTATATTACCACTAAAAAATATGCTAAATTTCCGCCGATTTTGCGATTTAATGATAAAAATTTCCCCACTGTTAAGCCGGACGCCTTTAGACTTGAGCTCTGTAAAAAATTGGATAATAGTAGTTTGGAGTGCTTGGATATACCAGAGTGTTACGGAGAAGCTAACTGTCAAGACAAGAAAAATAAAGCGTCGTTTTGTATGAAAAATAAATGTGAATATGGTGATAAAATAAAAATGATTGTACTAACAGATGATTTTACAGATACTGAAAACAATTATGCTATAGAATGGTATAGCTTGTTATACGGAGAATTTGATGTTGAGCATATTAATATTAATAGTTTTAAGGGTAGCCAATTAGCAAAAGAATTAAATTTACTGGAATTTCCGGTGATATTAATCGATGATCGTATTGAAAAAATAAACAGATTCAAAGAAAGGTTTGGCTACACCAGACTTATATTTTCTAACAAAAAAAATAATTGGTACATTGTTGATCATGACAGGTTTAGTTTTACTAACGCAATTATTCGTGATCAGATTCAAAATGCTGAAGGAATTCATTTTCGAGATAGCGGGCTTAAAACCTCGGATAAAATGAAAGAATATTTTGGGAACCGCCCTGAATTTTACAAAGAATCAAAAGAATATTTTAATGAAAATTTTTTACAATGAATAAAATTTGCAAAAAATGCGTTTTGCCGGAAAGTAGGCCAAATATTTATTTAAACGATCAAGAGATTTATAATGTTTGCCTTGAAGATAAAAAGCAGGATAAGGAGGAGAAATTATTGAAGTCTCTGGCAAGATGAAGAAATATTTCAAAAAAAAGAAGAGGAACTAGAAAAATAAAATGATTAAAAAAATCTTTGAAAAACAAAAAAAGTTTTTAATGCCCATGGTTAAGAAAGCGCAAAAAGTAATTGTTGCAATACTTTTGTTTTTATTGTATATTTTTGGATTTGGTTTAACAGCTATAATTTTATTGATTTTTAATAGAAAGCTTTTGGGTTTTAAAAAAAGAGACAAAAATACATTTTGGGAAGATGCTAAAGGATATGAGACTGATACAGCTAAAAATTTAAGACAATTTTAATATGCAAAAAGTAATTTATATCTTAAAAGAATTATTTGGTTTAATTAAAGCTCACAAGCTTTATATTTTAACGCCGATTTTAGTAATGCTAGCTCTTATATCTTTTTTGGTTTATTATATAGGCCCTACTGTTATAATTTCTTTTATTTATGCGGGAGTTTAATTGCATATGAATGTTAATGAAAAAATAGATTTAACTGGAATTCCTTGTCCTCACAATTTTGCTAGGGCTTTATTTAGGCTTGAAACAATGGATGAAGGTGAGATCTTGGAGATTATTATTGATGATGGTCGACCAATTAAAAAAATGCCAACGAGATTAACTGAGGAGGGATATAAAATTATCAAAAAAGAAAAAAAAGGAGAGAATTGGATTTTAGAAATCAAAAAATAAACAATCTATGGAAGAGAAAAAAATATGTAAAAAATGTATATTACCAGAAACCAGGCCAGACATTTGGCTGAACGAAGAAGGTGTCTGTAGTGTTTGTGTTGTTTATGAAAATGAAAAAAAGTTTTCGAAAGGAGAAAAAGGAGCCCTTGAAACAGATTTTATCAAAATATTGGAAAAAAATAAAGGAAAGGGTGAGTATGACTGCTTGGTGATGTGTAGTGGAGGAAAA
The DNA here is from genome assembly GCA_018651725.1 of Candidatus Falkowiibacteriota bacterium. Taxonomy (GTDB): domain Bacteria; phylum Patescibacteriota; class Patescibacteriia; order JAACEG01; family JAACEG01; genus JABIDK01. The sequence goes on from JABIDK010000006.1 coordinate 95,013, forward strand.
GATAGTACTTCTGCTTTATATTATATAAAAGAAAGATATAAATTAAATCCATTGGCCTTTACTTTTGATCATGGCTTTGAAACAAGTGATGCCCTGGAAAACGTTAATAAGGCAGTGGATAAATTAGGGGTAGATTTTCTTTTTTTCAAATCATCTTTTATGAAAGATATGTTTGCAAAAATCTTAAAAACGCGGTCAAAAGCGGTTATTTGCCATCTATGTTCTATGTGGTATATGGATTTAACTTATAAAATAGCAGCAAAATATAATGTTCCTATAATAATTGCCGGCTGGACAAAGGGGCAATCAGTAAAACAACCGGTAATGTCGAAGTGTGCTTGTAAGTCAGATTCACCTGAATATGCATCCATGGCCAAAGCCACAAAAGATTTTATAGAGGAACATGTTAAGAATGATCCTAAATATAAAGGTTTCCCACAAAACATGGAGGAAGTTTTAAAAAAGGCTAAAAAAAGACACAAGTCAATGGTTGTATCCCCTCATTGGTTTTTACCGATAGACGCTGATGCTTATGTTGAAACAATTAAAAAAGAATTAGACTGGAAGTATCCAGAGTTAAGCTATCCAGCAAAAACAACCAATTGTGAATTAAATTTTATCTCTGTTTATAATTCAAAAAAACATTATGGCTACACTCACTATGATCTGGAGATGAGCAGACTTATAAGAGAAGGCATTATCTCAAGAGAAGAAGCTCTAAGAGATTTAGAAATAAATTTTGATAAAGATTTATTAAACGTAATTGCAAAAAAACTAGGTTATAAATTTGAATAAATTATGACTATATTAGGAATATCTTGTTATTACCATGATTCATCAGCCTGTCTTATAAAGGACGGCAAGTTAGTTGCGGCTGTTCAAGAAGAAAGATTTGATCGAAATAAATATTCATCCGCTTTTCCTATAAACTCTATTAATTATTGCCTCCAATCCGCTAATTTAACCTCTTATGATATTGACTATGTAGCTTTTTATGAAAAGCCCTTTTTAAAATTTGAAAGAATAATTTTGAATCACTTAAGATCTTATCCCTTTTCTTTAAAAAATTTTTTAGATACAACACCTCATTGGCTTAAAGATAGGCTAATCTTGCCACTAACACTTAAAGAAGAGCTGGGTTTCAAAGGAGATGTTTTTTTTATTAAACATCATCTGGCTCATGCGGCAAGTACTTTTTTAACATCTCCTTTTGATAAAGCGGCAATTTTAACGGTGGATGGAGTCGGAGAATGGGCTACTACAACTTATGGAACAGGAAAAGATAATAAAATAAATGTGTTAAAAGAAATTAAATACCCAAACTCTCTAGGACTTCTTTATTCAATTGTAACAACTTATCTTGGCTTTAGGGTTTTTTCTGGGGAGGGCAAGGTTATGGCCCTTGCTGAAACTGGTGACCCAAAATATTTAGATAAATTTAAAAAAATAATCAGCATCAAAGATGACGGTAGCTTTAGATTAAATAAAAAATATTTTTATTTTAATAAAGGTGGGCGGATGTATAACAATAATTTTATTAAACTTTTCGGTGATCCAAGAAGGGAAAAAGAGGATATTAAAGATAGGCATCGGGACGTAGCGGCTAGCTTACAAAAAACAGTAGAGGATATTATTTTAAAGATGGTTAAGCATATTCACAAAGAGACTGGTCTTGATAATTTGTGTCTCGCAGGAGGTGTTTTTTTAAATGTTACAACTAATACTAGAATAGTAAAAGAGTCTTTTTTCAAAAATGTTTTTATCCAACCAGCTGCCGGAGATAACGGTAGTGCCTTGGGAGCGGCTTTTTATGTGTATAATTCTTTAAAAAATCAACCAAGAAAGCATGTTATGAAAAATGCTTGTTTGGGGCCAGAATATAGTGATAAAAAAATTAAGATCTTTTTATCAAACAAGGGTGTTAAATTTAAACGACTAGAGAACGATGAACTGACAAAATATGTTGCCAAAAAAATTTCTCAAGATAAAATAGTTGGTTGGTTTCAAGGACGAATGGAGTTTGGTCCGCGAGCTTTGGGAAATAGGAGTATTTTAGCAAATCCCGGTAATCCGAAAATAAAAGATATTTTAAACAAGAAAGTAAAGCACCGTGAATCATTTCGACCATTTGCAATCAGTATTTTACGCGAAGATTTAAATGATTTTTTTGACCTTGAAATTGATAGTCCTTTTATGCTTTTGGTCGGTAAGGTTAAAAAAGACGAGGTGAATTCCGGAGGAAGAGAGGGTGGTCTGGGCCAAAAAAAAGAATTAATTCCTGGAGCGCTTCACACTAATAATACCTCTCGTATCCAAACTGTTAAAAAAGAAGACAATGAGCTTTACTATAATTTAATTAAAGAATTTAAAAATATCACCGACTTACCTCTTGTAATTAACACCTCTTTTAACGATCAAGAGCCAATAGTCTGCACGCCCGAAGAAGCTTATAATTGCTTCGCAAGAACTAAAATCGATGTTTTAGTATTAGGAAATTATATCGTTGAAAAATATGTTTAAAAAAATAACTTTAATTTTTTTAGGAGTTTTGATATCTCTAACTTTGCTTGAGATCAGTTTGCGTTTAGCCGGCAAAGGGTTTTTGTATATTCAAGAAAAAAGAAATATAGTTAGTGAAGAAAAAAATGTTTTTACGATTTTGTGTATCGGAGAATCAACTACTGCGCTTGCCGGGGATAAAACCAATATTTTTTTAACGGATAAGGAATCTTTTCCAAGACAGTTGGAAGAGATTTTAAATGAAAAATACGATGATACGGAATTTAAAGTTATCAATAAAGGTATAATGGTCGGTGATTCAATAAAAATCTTAAGGGAACTAGAAGATGACTTAAATGAATATAATCCCGATATGGTGATTTCTATGATGGGATTAAAAGACACAAATCATACCTCGCTCTTTAATAAACCAATGATTCTGTCCGGAAATAAGAAAATTGATGAAAAGGAAGACGATTTTTTTTGGGAGAAGTTTAAAATCTATGGCCTTGTAGGTTTTATTAAAGAGCGCTTGGGAAATAACAAAACCTTGGAAGAAAAAATAGATTTAGAGGGATTAGCCGAAGATGTTTATTTTACACCTGATCTTTACGCTCGGATTTTTCACTTTAAAGAAGGAGAACGCATCGATGAAGGCACAATGAAAAAACTTCTTATAGGGAAATTTTATGAGGATCGGGGCATGTATACTGAGGCAGAAAAGATATATAAAGAAGAAGTGAAAAATAAAAAAGCCGGGTATTTGGGGCTGGTCAGCGTTTACACACAGGAAGAAAAGTTTATAGAAGCTGAGGAAGTATTAAAAAAGGCCATCAGCGAAAATCCAAATTACAGTATTTACATAGCTGAGCTAGGAAAGCTCTATGAGGAAATAAATAAAGAACAAGAAGCTGAAGAAATGTTTTTGCAGGCCATTGAAATAGACGCAAACGAATATGTTTATATTGAGGCCGGTAAATTCTATAAAGTAACCGGTAACCATAAAAAAGCCGAGGAGATGTTTTTGCGCGCTATTGAAGTAAATGAAAAAGAATTTTACGCTTTTGAAGAAGCCGGTAAATTTTACAAAGAAGTTGGTAACCAAGAAAAAGCTGAAGAGCTGTTTCTAAAAGCAATTGAAGTTAATCCGCAAAAACACACGAGTTATCTTAATCTTGAAGATCTTTATAGTCAACAAAAAGATTATATTAAAGAGGAGAATATTTACAAGCAAGCGATTGTTGCTAACCAGAGAATCGGCGAATACTTTGAGCTTGTGAAATTTTATCAAAATCATGAAAAAGAAGAAGGTGCTAAAAAAGTTTTTGTTGACGCTCTTAAAAATGTTCCCTCTTATGGACATAACTACAAAATGCTTTTAGAAATTTTAGAGGAAAAAAATATACCTTTAGTAGCTATGGGCTACCCTTCTTATAATTTGGGTTTATTAAAAAATATTTTCCCTGAAAATGATAAAATAACATTTATTGATAATAAAAATGTTTTTGAAAGTAGAGATCAAGAAGATTTTTATTTTGAAAATAAATTTCCTTATCAATTTAATCATTACACAAAATTGGGAGCCAAATTAATAGCAGACAATATTGCCAGCGCTATCGAAGATAGTGTTAAAAAAATAAATCAGCCAGAGGCTGGTCAGTCTCTGGCTGAAAAACAAGAATTAGGGGTTGATTTATCTTGTCCGGATTGCAATCTGATTGTTGTGTCTCTTTCTAATGTTCGGAAGGATCATTTGGGGCTTTATGGATATTCTCGCGATACCTCCCCTAATATCGATGAATTTTTTAAAGATTCAATTGTGTTTGACTCTACTTTTGCACCGGCTTCTTGGACTTTCACAAACGCGGTTTCGTTTTTGACATCGCTTTCTCCGTATAAACATGGTATAATGGAAAGGAAGAAAAATGTTAATTTATCAAAGATAAATAACATAAAATTTTTAGCTGAAATTTTAAAAGATAATAACTATAAAACAGCCGCTTTTGTCAGTGATGAAGACTATAACCGCAAATATGGGCTGAATAGGGGCTTTGATACTTTCTTTGATAAAAATAGTTATTTTGATTATGGCATAAAGTTTAATCCCGGGGAGTATAATATCGGGACCAAGCAACTTGTTGGTCCGGCCGTAGATTGGATGAAAGAAAATTATAAAGATAAATTTTTTTTGCTTCTTCAGGGTTTTGATGCTCATTGTCCGTATACGCCAAATAGCCCTTACGATAAAAAATTTAGTTCTAAGGAGAGTAAACAAGATTTTTCTGAGTGCTATATTACTCCTAAAGTTGTTGAATCAATAGAAACAGATAGTGGAAAAAAGTGGCCATTGCAAAGCTGGTCTTCCTTTAAAGAAAAAGGAGATGAAAAAATATTGTTTAAGAAAGAAGATATCGAACAAATGATAACGCTTTATGATGGAGAAATAGCCCAAGCCGATAATAATTTAAAAGATTTGTTTGAAACAATAGAAGATCTGGACTTAACAAAAAATACAATAATTGTTTTCTTGTCAGAACACGGTGAATTATTTGGTGAAAACGGATTTTTTATGAGAGTTTCTTTAAGCGCTCAGGGAACTTTAAACGATAAAATAATTAATATTCCTTTTATAATGAAGCATCCTAAGGTAGATAGAGCGATGCAAATTGATAGTCTAGTTCAATTGATTGATTTAGCGCCTACTTTTTTACAGATCTTAGGACTGGAAGGATACTATGGCGGGCAGATGCAGGGTAAAAGTATTGTACCGGTTATTACTAAAAACAAAGAAGTGAATGAATTTGTTTATGGGGGCGTAAAGCGAAAACATTCTATTTATGATCCAGACGAGGTTTTTCTAACCGAGTTTATTAGAGACAAGCAATGGAAGCTGTTAAAAGAAATAATAATAAACAGTAAATCACAAGAGCAAATTTCGGAATTTTACGGACTTTATAATACAATAAAAGATTCTGAGGAGAAAGAAAATTTATATGATCAAAATAACAATATAGCAAAACAATTATTAAATAATTTAAACTTATGGGTAACAGAACAAAAGTAAATAATAAAAAAATAATTTTATTGTCTTTATTGGGGTTGATTTTAGCGCTCTTTGTTTTTCTTTTTCTAAAATATATTTTTCTAGAAAACAAAGGACAAAAATCACCTCCTACTACTCTATCGACCGCTAAAGAAGCTCCTTTATCACGATTTGAAAAATTTGATTTTGAAAATTTAAGATTAAATAAAGACGATAATTTATATTCTATTAAACAAGGAGAAGTGTTTAAAAATAGCTCGCTAAAAGTTGAAAATAAAGAAAAAATTGGAAAATTGAAACGTTTGGCTATGTTTTATCTATGGAGTAAGGAAGATCCATTATTGACAAGTCCTGATTTTGATTTTGTAAATTTTGCCAAAAGTTTGGAAATTTTAGACAAAGACTCAAAAGAACTTTTTAAATTGTCTGGATTAGAAGATAATATTTTTCCAATAAGCTTTTTATCAAAAATGCAAGTTGTTGCCAGTAATCACTCTGCTTTTATGAACAATATCAGCGAGCAAAACGCTGTCAGTCTTTTAGACTCACTTGACAAAGCTGTAACTGAGTACGAAAAAGAAGCTAAATATTTACATATAAAAGTAAGTAGTGTTAAAAAAGATGAAAACTTTATATTTCTCCCCTCTCTTATGACTAACAGAGCAATCGTTATGAATGATCTAGGAAAGATAGTGGAAAATGCAAAAAAACTTTCCAGTGAAGTAGGAATAAGAAAAGAGTGTTTTTACGAAGATTCTTTTTTCTGTGTTTTACCGAAGCTTAGTCTGGAAAAACCCATTAGACCAGGTGAAGATGATTTTAGTTGGGCACCTTATTTAATGAATAAAGATAAATTATTTTATCCGATTGAATATAAAAATAGCTTATTTGAAGGTCCTTATCAAATAGAAACCAAATGTATAAAACCGGCTAACTCTTCATTAGGCGATAAACAGTTAATTTATACAGCTGTTTCTGATAATAATTTATTAAACACCCCTATTCAATTTTTTAAGTCTGCTACTAACAACTATTATTCTAATAATTTTGATCCAAAAATATTAGATAAGTTAAAGAATAAGAATGCAAAGTACAAACCAATGCCGGAGACCAACCCTTATGCCTGTGTTGATTTTGAGTATCTGCCAAAGGTGGCTGTTATTAATAGTTTTTTCTTAAATTATAAAAATAATCTTATTTTTGAGGGTATTCAAGGACAACATTATTTTAATGACTTAAACAAGGAATTACAAAAAACAATTAAAGAAGGAATGGAGGCAGAGAATAACTTTTTCAATAAAGACTACCCTACTTTAAAAGACTTAGAATATTTATCCGAGGTTTATTTTTATGTTTACTCAAAAATGTTAAGCCAAAATTTTTTTGATGAAAATTTACAAGAGGAGTTATTAAATAGATATTTAATTGTGAACAGGGGGTTAAGCGATTTTGATTTGTTGTTTAATAATTTTACCTATTATTATATTAATCTTTTAAAAAGATATTCTTTAGCTGGGACAAAATTTTCTGAAGACCAAATTTATTTAACCAGAACCGCTTACTCATTGACCTTTTTCCCTTTTTCTTCTTCTGTTTGGCGTATTTCTGATAAGTTAAAATATTATAATATTTTAGAAGAAAAAACTGACTCTCCCTTTACTGATTATAAAAGCGCGATTTTAAAATATAGTGAAAAAGAAGTTCTAAGCTGGAACGAAAATAACAACATGCCACAAATATACGAGCAATTGATTCAAGAAAGGTTGAAAAATTAGTTTTAATTCAGTATGAAGAAATTTATTATAATTTTATTTTTTGTATTAAGCGTTATTTTAATAACGCTTTTTTTCTCTGGTAAAACTGTTGATAGTGACCCGTTAAATTGTAAGGATTGTAATTTAATAATTATTTCTCTTACAAATACGCGCAAGGATAATCTCGGTATCTATAATCACAAAGAAATAACATCTCCTAATATTGATAATTTTTTCAAAAATTCACTTATTTTTGAAAATACTTTTTCTCCTTCTCCTTGGACACTTCCAAATGCTGCTACTTTATTTACCACCCTGCCACCTTTTAAACATAAAGTTATAAGTAGATACAAAGACAATAAACTGCCAAAAAATGCAAAAACTTTAGCTCAAATTTTACAAGATAACAACTATAAAACAGCTGCTTTTACCGGGGGTGGAGATTATGATCGAAGTTATGGTTTCAATAAAGGCTTTGATGAGTATTATGACGAAAAAAAATTTGCCAAGCTAGATTACTATAAAGATGATATTATTTCTTGGTTAAACACTAATGAAAAAGATAAGTTTTTCTTATTCTTGCAAGGTTTTGATACGCACTGCCCTTTTTCTCCACCATCTTCACCAGAGACAAAAACATGTTTTTGGAATTTACATGATTCAGAAGAAGATTTAGTTTACACTCAGGGTGATAATAATGAGACAATCACAAAGATATTAAGCGAAAACGACAAGGAACAATTAAAAAACCTTTACAATGAAGAGATCCAGGAAGCGGATAATAATTTAGGAGAAATTTTTAAAACTATAACGGATTTAAAATTAGACAAAAAAACCATCATTGTTTTTTTGTCAGAGCACGGGGATTTACTGGGAGAAAAAAATCAATTTATGAGAACAGATGTAATTGGCAGTTTTTCCGATAAGGTTTTAAATATTCCTTTTCTTATTAAGCACCCCTTTATTAAAACAAAACAAAAAATCAATGAACTTGTACAATTGTCAGATGTAATGCCAAGTGTTTTAAGGATGTTAAATATTGATTATAAAAAAGAAAATTTACAAGGAAAAGATATAACATCTTTGGTTAGTAGTAATAAAAAAATTAATGATTATGTTTACGCCGGGCTTACTTACAAGGGCACAGAAGACAGCCAATTTTTTAGAGATATAAGACTGGGGAGTATGATTAGAGATTTGAACAATAAATTAGTTCATTATCAGATTTTTGATTTAGAAAACAATAGTTCTACAAAAGATTATTATGAATTTTATAATATTAAAAAAGATTCAAGTGAATTAAATAATAATATAAAAGAAGCAATTTCTACACCGGAATTTAAAAGTTTAAAAAATAAATTGTTTACAATAGAAAATAAAACAGTGAAAGAATTTTCTTTACCGTCTTTATTTGCCTCACAAATTGATAATGTTGTTTTAATCACAATCGATACGTTGCGCGCAGATCATTTGAGCTTTATGGGTTATCCTCGTAACACCTCACCCTTTTTAGATAAATTAGTAAAAAAAAGCATTTTATTTAAAAATGCTCACACAGTTATTCCAAACACCGCCCCATCTCACGCCTCTATTTTTACAGGCTTATATCCGTCACAGCATGGAGTAACAAATCAATACGAGGAACTAGAGGAACAGTTTGTGACCATAGCGGAAGTTTTTCAAGAAAACAGATACAAAACGTTGGGATTTTCTTCTAGTCAATTTTTATTTTCTGAAAATAATTTAAATCAAGGATTTGGCTTCATAAAGGAAATAATACCTCAAAAAAATAAAAGATATTTCGGGAGGCCGGCAAGTGTTGTAATAAACAAGGTTATAGAAAAATTACCATCGAAAAATTCATTTTTATGGGTACATTTTTTAGATCCACATTATCCGTTTAATACTTATAACTCAGATTTTAAAAATAAATTTACTGATACCGACGATAGTCTTGTAGAATTTTGGATAAAAAATCAGGGAGTAAACTTAGATATCTATAAAAAAAACAAAAAAGAAAATTTAATAAAAACAATGAATGCCTATGACACGGAGATTTTATTTGTTGATCAGCAAATTGAAAAACTATATAATCACTTTGAGGAAAAAGGATTAAATAGCAATACGCTTTGGGTAATCACTTCTGATCACGGCGAAGGTCTGGGGAGTCATGATTTTTTTGAACATGGAAATAAGTTGTACGAAGAAGAGTTGCTTGCCCCGATTATCTTTAAATTTCCAGGTCAACTTCAGCTGGAATCAAAAACAATAAATACTTTGGTAGAAAATATTGATATTATGCCAACCATTTTGGATATTATGGATCTTCCTTTAAGTGACATAGAGATGCAAGGCAAATCATTGTTTGGGAAAATTTTAGGAGACAAAAGTAAAGACGAGGAGTTTTCTGTTGCCTGGACAGGTAATCTTCCTAAGGGAGTAAGAAACCCGGAAATTGAGAGTATCAATTTTGATAATGTTATTTGGGATGGTAATAAAATATCTATTCAAAATAATGAGTACAAATATATTTATAATATAGATATAGAAACTAAGAATGAACTTTACGATTTTAGAAATGATCCGCTTGAGAAAAATAACTTAATAAATAAATCATCGAACAAAGCAGATGAATTTAAAAATATTTTAATGCAAAAAATTAAGGAATTAAAAATTTTACCAATTTAACAACAGCCCCATATGAAAACTATATTAAATTTTTTAGAGAAAAATTATTTGCGTATAATTTTAACAGTTTTGATAATGTCTTTATTGCTTATTTTTGGAAGTTCTTTAAATAGATCGTTTGATCACGATGAGTTCGAGGCGATTCACACAGCTTGGAAAATTTCAGAAGGTGAAGTAATTTACTCTGATTTTTTCCAGCACCACCACCCCTTATTTTATTATTTATTAGTACCTTTTATAGAAATATTTGGAGAAAATGTTAATACGATTTTAACGATTAGGTTTTTTATTTTTTTAGTTTTGCTCGGCATTGTTATCACAACCTATTTGTTGGCAAGAATAATTTTTAAAAATAAAAAATGGTCTTTAATCAGCGCCACTCTACTCCCTCTTTTTATTGTTTTCGCAAATAAGGGGATTGAAGTAAGACCGGATATTCCTCAAACTTTTTTCGGACTTCTCTCAGTGCTGTTTCTGTTTTATTATTTTGACAATCGAAGAAATAAAAATTTAATATTAAGCTCTGTATTTTTAGGAATTTCTTTTCTTTTTTTACAAAAAACTTTATTTTTAATAGTTCTTTTTGGTTGTTTTTTTATTTATTTATTATTCAAAAAGAAAATAGCTTATAAGAATTTTTTAATTTATTGGGGGACTTTATTTTTTATTTTAATTTTATTTGCTATATTTTTATTTTTTTCCGGAAATATCAAAGAATACTTTTTTTTAAACTGGGCTTTGAACATTAATTTTTTAAACGACTTTTCTTCTTTTAAGTATTTTTTAGAAATTATCAAACAAAATATTATAATTTTTATTTTTTACATAGTCGGATTATTGTCTTTAGTTAAAAAAAGACAGTTAAGGGGTGTAGGTTTTTTATCTCTCGGGCTTTTACTGTCTGTATTTTTATTGAAAACCCCGTTTGCTCAAAATTATTTATTAGCTCTACCCTTTATTTGCATAATATCTGTTTTAGGCATAAAGTTTATTATAAAGGATAAGATAATTATTTTATTAATAATATTAATTTCCTCTTCAATTTCATTTAATATTCTAGCAGTTAATTTACAGAACTCTAATAAAGATCAATTAAATAAAATAAATCATATTTTATCCATTACCGACAAAGATGATTACATCCACGACGGTGACGCACAGTTTAATTTATTCAGAAAAGATTTAGATTATTTTTGGTTTGGACTTAAGGAAAATGGTGCTTTGTCAACTTATAATTCCATACGTGGATATGAATATAACACTTACGATTTAATAAAAAAATTCAAGCCAAAGGTTGTTTCTGATCGCTTTGTGGATGTAAGTAATGAGTATATTTTTAATAATTATATGGAAGATAATAATTTTAATCATATCCTTATAAAAATACCTTAGTATGAGAAAAATATTAAAAATTTTACTATTTTCTTTTTTAATAACCATTTTTATTGTAGCCGGTTTCTTGATTTATTCTGAAAATAAAAAAATAGAAGCTGAGAAAATTAATCCGCCAACCGGCGGAGAGAATAGCAATAAAAAAATTAAAGTTATTAGCGAGGAAGAAAAAGCAAACAATATATCACAAAATAATAATAAAATTAACAAAGTAGTTTTAATTACTATCGACACTTTGCGGGCCGATCATTTGGGCTATATGGGCTACCCGCGCGACACCTCTCCTTTTTTAGATAAGTTAGCAAGAGAAGGGGCTCTTTTAAAGAATGCACATACGGTTATTCCTTCTACAATATCATCTCATTCTTCCATTTTTACATCACTTTATCCGATACAACACAAAACAACCAATCACTATGAAGTTCTTAACGATACCCTCACAACTATGGCGGAATTCTTAAAGGAAAATGGATTTAAAACAGCTGCTTTTGTGGGAGGAGATTCAATGTATATTAGTAATTTGGATCAAGGTTTTGATATGTATAATTTTTCTGAAACTGGTTTTCGTAGGCGTAGATCGGTCCAAACAACAGTTGACGAGGCTATAGAATGGTTAAATGAACAACCCAGTGAAGACAAAATTTTTCTTTGGATACATACTTGGGATCTTCATTATCCTTATATAGATATACCAAATAACATTCAAGAAGAATTTATATTAGAAGGAAAAGATAAAGAAAAACTAGTTAATTTTTGGACAGAAGAACATAACGTGAACTTAAATTTATACAAAAAAGATAAAGAAGAAAATTTAGTTAAAGTAATGAATGGATACGACGGAGAACTTAAATTTGTAGACAGAGAATTAAATAGATTATTTAATTATTTTGAAGAAAAGCAAATAAATAATAATTCTCTTTGGATTATAACCGGTGATCATGGTGAAGGTTTGGGTAGTCATGATTTTTATGAACACGCCGAAATGGTGTACGAAGAAGAGCTTTTAACCCCTGTTATTTTTTATTCTCCTGTTCAAGAAATTGTTGAACCCAAAATAATAAACGATGTTGTAGAAAATATTGATATTTTACCTACTATCGCAGATATTATTGGGTTTTCGTTAGAAGAACAAAAAGGAACAATTTTTGGAGTATCGCTTTTGCCGTTATTAACTGGCGTCGATAAATATATAGATGGCTATAATTTCGCCTGGACCGGCAATATTTCAGAAACACCTATTGGAAGCGCTATAGAAGAGATTTACGTAGAAAAGATGCCTTGGACAGGAAAAAAATGGTCGGTTCAAAATAAAAAATTTAAATATATTTACAATATGGATATAGAAGTGGAAGATGAATTTTATGATTTAGAAAAAGATTCTTTAGAAAAAAATAATCTAATAAATCAAAATTCAAAAGAAAAAGATAAATTAAAAAATATTTTATTTAAAAAAATTGAAAAATTAAAATTAGAAAATCAAGACATAAAACGTCAACCTATTGAAAGATTTCATCTTGATTTTTAAAATAAGTTTATTTATGCAAAGAAATAACAAGTTTTTTATTTTTTTTGTATTTTGTGTTTTGTTAACTATTGCTTTTTTAAAGCACATCCCTAATATCCCGGCTGACAAAGTAGATAATAGTGATATTCAAAAAACTAAAAAAATAAATACAAGAGAAAAAATAAAAATTGACAGAATTATATTAGTGTCTATAGACACCTTAAGAAAAGACCATTTAAGTTTTACTGGTTACCCTCTTGAAACATCCCCGTTTATAGATGGCTTATCAGAAAATGGACTTAACTTTAGCAATGCTTTTTCTCATAATTCTGTGACACCTCCGGCCTCTGCCTCTGTGTTTACTTCATTATACCCTTTACAGCACGGGCTTTTTGATTTTGATACCAAAAAACCTGATAATTCATATTTAATGCTGGCTGAATTCTTAAAGGAAAAAGGATTTAAAACTGCTGCTTTTACCAGTCTGGATCATGCTTCTTTGGGTAATAATTTTCAAGGCTTTGACACCTACTCTATTCCGAAAAAAATAAGAGCGGCTGATAAAACTTTTGGACTTGCTTTAAATTGGCTGGATGAAATTAAGAAAAATGATAAATTTTTTGTATGGACTCATATTGATGATCCGCATGGATTTTTTAAATCAGAAAAAAAATATTATGAAAAAATTTCAAAGATGATTGATAATAAACCAGGGGAAGATGAATTTTTAAATTATTTATTTAACGAACAAAAAATTGATTTGGATTGTACAGATGGCTTACCCCTTCCAGCAAAACGTTATCAACATACTAAGGAAGAAATTTTAGATAAAATTATTGATTATGATGCAAAAATAAATTTTGTTGATAATGAATTTGAAAAATTTTATAATGAACTTACGAAAAGAGGACTAAATAAAAATATTCTTTGGATTATAACCTCAGAGCATGGCGAAGGATTATGCAGCCATAATCACGCTTATCACGGAACTCATATTTATAATGAATTATTAAAAGTGCCGCTTATTTTTTATTTTTCTGATATGGAAATTAATAAAAACATCGATAAAATAGTTGAACACATCGATGTACTACCTACAGTCGCTGAATTAGTTGGATTTGATTTGAGTAAGCAAATTAAATCAATACAAGGAACGTCTCTTTTAACTTTTTTGGATGACAAGCCAAGTTTCCCGGATAAATATGCTTTCTCACAAAGAAGATATTATTCTGAAAATTCTGATTTTAAGGACAAAGGAAAAATGTTTAGTTTACAAAATGAAAAATATAAATATATTCTAAATGAACATAAGCAAGATGAATTTTATAATCTTATAGATGATCCACATGAATTAAATAATTTAATTAATAAAAATATTTCTCAAAAAGATGAATTTAAAAAAGAAATTTTAAAAAGAATAGCAAAATTTACTGATACTAATAATATTATCAATACTAAAGACAAAGAGCTGGAAAAAAAGCTAGAAAACTTAGGTTATTTTAAATAAAAAAATGACAATTAGATCAAGAAACAAAAAAATTAAATATTTTTTATTCATTTTGGGTGTTACTACAGTTTCTTTTTTTATTTTTTTATTTTATAAAAATCAAAATAATACCATTTTGGTAAATCAAGGTAATATTAACGCTATAATAGAAAGTATTAGTGAAATATCCCCTGATAATAAAACCAAAAATATCTCTAATAAAAATATAAAAAGTGATATACCTAATGTTAATAAAATTATCTTAATTACTATAGACACCCTGCGGGCTGATCATTTGGGTTATAACGGTTATCCGATTGATACTTCTCCTTTTCTAGACGAACTGGCATCGAAAAGTTTCAATTTTAAAAATACTTTTAGTCAAACTACGCTTACTGTTCCATCTAACGCATCTATTTTTACATCCCTGCATCCTCTTCAGCATAAACTCTTCCAGGATCATATGAGGCTAGATGATTCTTTCGTAACTATGGCGGAATTTTTTAGAGAAAAAGGATTTAAAACAGCGGCTTTTATTGGAAGCCGACATTTTAGTAAGAGTAATATTTTTCAAGGGTTTGACAAAATTGACATGCCGCCAAAAGAAGAGCGTTTCATGGCTTTGATGACTGACACGGTCAAGCGATTTATAAGACCTTCTAATGAAACTTTAGATAAAGCTTTGAGTTGGATAAAGCAAGAAGAAGAAAATATTTTTATATGGATCCATCTTTTTGATCTGCACCACGGTTTTATGAAACAAAAATCAGAGAATTTAACTTTAAAAAAGTTTGATCCTTATTATTTAAAAAAAGAATATGAGTTTTTATTAAAGGAAGGAGTTATTGATAATAATTGCATATTCAAGGAAGGGAAAAAAATAAAATATAATAACGTCGAAGACATACTAGAAACTATTAAAAATTACGATAATCAATTAAAGTTCGTTGACAATAAAATAAAAGATTTTTATGGTGATTTGGAGAAAATTGGCTTTAATAATAATTCTCTCTGGGTTATAACATCAGAACACGGCGAGGGTTTATGCTCTCATGGTAGAAAAAGTCACTTTGATCTTTATAATGAAATAATTAGAACGCCTCTAATTTTTCATTTCCCTGATGATGATTTAAGCGTTGATATTGAGGTCATTGCCAGCCATGTTGATATTTTTCCTACAATGACTCAGCTATTAGGGGTTGACTTGAGTGCACGAATTCCAAATATCCAGGGAAATTCTTTATTCGATTTATTAGACAATA
Organism: Candidatus Falkowiibacteriota bacterium; assembly: GCA_018651725.1. Taxonomy (GTDB): domain Bacteria; phylum Patescibacteriota; class Patescibacteriia; order JAACEG01; family JAACEG01; genus JABIDK01. Next base: position 110,641 of record JABIDK010000006.1, read on the forward strand.
ATTATACTTTTTCCTATATGCATAGAGATAGTTATCTTAATCTAGAGGGTGAAGCAAGTTTGCAAAATAAAAGATTTAAATATATTTTAAACGAAGAATCAGAAGATGAATTTTATAACTTACAAAATGATCCTTTGGAGAAAAATAATATCATAAAAGAAAAACCAACTGAAGCTGAAAAATTTAGAGATGAAATTATAGAAAAATATAACTTAGCAGATGAAACAACAAAAATAAAAGATATATATATAGACGACGAAGAAACATTAAAACAGTTAGAATGGCTTGGCTACATAAAATAAAAGATCACAAAATTAGTATTTTAATATTTGTGTTATCATTTTTTGTGCATCTTATATTTTTAATCGTTTTTTTACATTTTTTCGGACAAGATAAACTTTTAAAAGCAGACAGCCATAATTATCTGTCTTTAGCAAGCACTTTATTATCGCAACATCAGTTTTCCGTGAATACAGGTAATTTAATTATGCCGGAGAGCTTTAGAGTGCCTATTTACCCTCTTTTTTTAGCAATTTGCCTGAGTATTACCAAAAAAATTTGGTTTATTGCACTTATACAGATTTTAATATCGGCGCTAAGTACTGTTTTCGTTTATAAGATATCTCAGTTTTTTTTAAAAGGTAAATGGGCTGTTGTGCCTAGTCTAATCTTTATTTCTGAACCACGGGTTTTGTATATTTCTATTTTGCTGATGTCGGAAACTTTATTTTTATTATTTATTTTAGCTGGGATTTATTATCTTTTAAAATATTTTAAAAATTATAATTATTTAGATCTATTTTTTTCAATCTGTTTTTTAGCGCTTTCTTGTTTAATTAAACCTGTTTCTTATTATTTATTTTTTATTATTTTTTTATTGTCTATTTTTTTTATCTTTAAAACAAAAAATAAGAAAAAAATAATAATAACAATATTAATTTTTGTTTTTAGCTATTCAATGATAATCCTTCCCTGGTTAATACGCAATAAAATATTTTTTAATGAGTTTGAACTATCTAATATAAAAAATTATAATTTATATTTTTACAATTCAAGTTTTTTGCATTCAAAATTATATGGGTCTAAAATGGGTTCGGAAAATTTAAATTTTATAGTACAGGATTTGCAGGATAAAGCACGTGAGCATTATACGGAAAGAAGTTATAGTAAGGATATGTCTTATTTTGTTTATATCAGATCGTTATATGCCAATGATTACTTAAAGAAAGAGTCAACTGAGTTTATATTAAACAATCCAATCGAATATACGAAAATTCATCTTAAAGGAATGCACGACTTTTTTATTAAAACTCATGATATTAATAGATGGTTTGCAATTACTAACAACAAAAGCCTGGCCTACTCTTTGAGTGATGATGAATACTCGAGGTATTTCCCAATAGTTTTACTGGAAAAAATATATTTAATTTTTATATTTTTATTATTTTTATCAAGTTTATTTTTTATTCCTAAGAAGAAAAGAATCAATTTTTATATTTTATATGCAACAATATTATATTTTGCTATAGTTTCTTCACCTATTTCTTTGGGACGCTTTAAGTACCCAGTAGAAGCTTTTATTTATATTTTAGCTGTTTATTCGCTTCATTCTTTATATAGAATTTATATTAACAAAAAAAATGGTTATACATAAAAAAATAGTTATCTTAGGTGCCGGGCCGACAGGATTGGCGGCTGGGTATGAATTATCTCGAAGTAAAAATCAGGTTGTTATTATTGAGAGAAATAAAAAAGTTGGGGGATTGAGCCGAACGGAAGAATGTAACGGTAATTTTTTTGATATCGGCGGGCATAGATTTCTTACTAAAGAAAAGCGAGTTTTAGATTTATGGAAAAATATTTTAAAAGATGATTTTTTAGAAAGACCGAGATTGTCTAGAATTTATTATAATAAGAAATTTTTTAATTACCCCTTGAAAATAAAAAATGTATTAAAAAATTTAGGTCTTCTAAATTCATTTTTGGTGATTTTTAGTTTTCTGAAAGCCAAGATAAAAAAACAAAAAGAAGATAATTTTGAAGCATGGGTCACTAATAGATTCGGCAAGAGACTTTTTAAGATATTTTTTAAAAGTTACACAGAAAAACTTTGGGGCATTGGCACTAAAGAATTAAGCTCTGATTGGGCTAGGCAAAGAATACAGGGCTTATCTTTATTTAAAGCAATAAAAGACGCTTTATTTAGAAAGGGAAAAGAAAAAACTTTAATAAAAAAGTTTTACTACCCAAAATATGGATCCGGGCAGATGTATGAAAAAATGGCTGAAAAAATAAAAGAAAATCAAGGAGAAATATTATTAAATAGTTATGTGCAAAAAATAAATTATCAGGACAATAAAATTAAAAATATAGTTATAAAAAATAAGGGAGAAACCCGGGAAATTTCAGGTGATAACTTTATCTCTACCCTACCGATAAATAAACTGATTCTCAAATTATCTCCCCAGCCACCAAAGGAAATTATTAAAGCGGCTCAAGCTTTAAAATTCAGATCATTTATTATCGTTACCTTAACTATAGATAAAAAAGATTTATTTCCTGATAATTGGATTTATATTCACGATAGAAATCTAAAAACAATTCGTATCCAAAATTTTAATAATTGGAGTCCTGATTTAGTAAAAGACAAAAATAAAACTGTCTTGGGCGTAGAATATGTATGCTGGGAAAACGATGATTTTTGGAATAAAAGCAACAAAGAACTGATTAATTTAGCTAAAGAGGAGTTGGGAGCAATTAATATTACTAAAAAAGCCAGTCAAAAGCTGGGCAGCTCCTGGCTGGAAGAAATAAAAGCCGGTAAAGTTATAAAAGCAAAAGACGCCTACCCTGTTTATACTCCAAAGTTTAAAGATGATTTAAAGGTGATATTAGATTACCTTGAAAATTTTAAAAATCTGCAAACAGTAGGCAGATCTGGCGCATTTTGTTATAATAATATGGACGATTCAATTTTAAGCGGATTAAATTCCGCGCATAATATAATTTAAAGATGGATTTTTTAAAAAAACACAGTCATAAAATAATTTTATCAGCCTTACTTGCTTTTTCTTTTTTTCTTATTTTTTTTAACTTAAGCAAATCTGACTTAGGTCATTTTCGTGAGGAAAATCATGAAAATGCGCTTCCTCAGCAGAAAGAATGGATTACTCTAAATAATGATTTTTTAGCTGCCCCAATGCACTATCATTTTTTAAACTATCATGAGTATAGATACTCTACAGTAGCGCAAGAGGTATTAGAAACAAACGAATGGCGAACGTTAAGGGTTAAAAATTTCGAAGATACTCTTCCCTATTATCACAAAGGCCCGTTTTATTTTTTGCTTACTGCAATAACCGCTAAAATATTTAGTTTTTCTAAATTTATTGTTCGTTTTTGGCCGGCTTTATTTGGTTTTGGAGTTATTCTTTTAACTTATCTTTTAGGGAGAAATATTTTTAATAAAAAAGTTGGGCTGTTATCGGCTTTTATTTTAACTACAACTTTTCAATTCATTCATGTTGACGGAGCGCGCGCGGTCAGCGTTGATACCATCTTTATATTTTTTATGATGCTTGCGATTTATCTTCTTTTTAAGAAAAAAGATAAACCCAAGTTATTTTACTTAGGGGCAGTTTCAATAGGATTAGCAGGGCTTACCCGCTCTGTTTTTATGACAATCCCTTTGCTCTTTTTATTTTTGAGTGTTGATTTTAGCCAATATTTTTCAAAAAAGAAAATGATACGTCTTTTTAAAAAATGGTTTTTAGGTGTTATTATAATTTTAACGATTGTTCTGCCATGGGTAGCACTTCAATATCATTATGGGGGGCAAGAATACATTGAAAATATTAAAAGATTTCAGATTAAAGAGGAATTTTTAGGTAAGCTTAAACTAGCTAGCCCCGAGATGTACGATAATTTTCAATACGATCTTTTTCTATACGAAAGACCGGGAGACTATAGTTTTTATACTTGGACAATTTATAAAGGATTTTTCCCTTGGAGCATTTTGATTGTTTTGGCTTTAATTTACTCAGGTAAAATATTCTGGAAGGAAAAAAATAGAAAACTACTTACAGTTTTGCTAATTATATTTTTTATTTATTTATTCGTGACCATAAAACAACAAAATTGGGTTCGTTACGCTATTAATTTTTACCCCTACTTTGCGATTATTGTAGCCAAACTGTTGTATGATTTTTATAAAAATAAAGGCGGGAAACTGTTGTCTTGGGGAATACTTGTGACTTTTTTTGTTTTCTTACCGGTTTTAGTACCTTACGGCCTTAATTTTGTTTGGATATATTATTTGTTGTTATTTTCTTTATTGGGTGGATATATTTTTCTTAAGAATAAAAAACAATTTTTTGCCAGTTTGATAATTTTACACTTTATAATCATTGCTTTAGTAAATATAACGCAACCATTTATATGATTTCCATTGTTATCCCCGCTTATAACGAAGATAAAAATTTAGAGATATTAATTCCAAGGATTAAATTTGTAATGGAATTGACTGATTTTGAATATGAAGCTATCATTGTTGATGATGGGAGTATTGATGATACTTTTAACGTTCTGAAAAAATTAAAAGAAAAACATAGCTTTTTAAAAACAATAAACTTGAAAGAAAATTCAGGTCAGTCTAAGGCTATTTGGGAAGGATTTAAAACCGCTAAAGGAGAAACGGTGATTACAATGGATGCTGACTTACAAAATGATCCGCAAAATATTGTAAAAATACTAGAAAGTTTTGAAGGCATAGAGATGGTCTGTGGTTGCAGGAAAAAACGTCAAGACAATTGGATCAAAAAAACATCTTCCAAAATAGCAAATTTTATAAGAAAAAAATCGCTCAGTAGCCCAATTATTGATTCAGCTTGCGGATTCAAAGCAATAAAGAAAGAATGTCTGCAAAAAATAGAATTTTTTGACGGCATTCATCGTTTTTTACCGGATCTATTTTTAAGACAAGGATTTAAAGTAAAGCAAATAGAAATTGATCATAAACCAAGAATGCATGGTAAAAGCAACTATAATATCAGAAACAGAGCATTTAAAGCATTTTTTGATTTAATTAAAGTTAAATTTAAATTTTATGATAAAAAATAAAAAAATATTTTCCGCTATAAAAATATTAGTAATTGCAGGTATTTTAAGTTTTTTATCGTTTTTTGGGGTTAAAAACGATAAATACACAGCTGAGACCAAGGATAATGATAAATTTATTAATAACAAGATAACAGAAAAAGAAGAAAACTGTGTTATAACAAACGAAGAAGAAACAGATTTTACTTACGTTGGTTGTAATAATTTTTTCTAGGTGCCTATTCTCAAATTTGCTAACACTTTAACTTTTTATTATGAAAAATTTTGGACCATTGGTTGATGTTCCAGTTTTATTAATTACATTTTATTTTATAATAAAATATAAGTTAGAAATATCTAATTTATTTTTAAGAATACCTTTACCTAATTTTTTAGTATATTTAATATCATCATTACCATTTATTATATTTGAAGAAAATATTAATTGTGGAGCATTTAATTGCAACCATACAATACTCCCCTTTACACTTCCATTTTTATTAATTTATATGACAATAATTTGGTTTTTTTATATAAAAATTAAACCAAAAAATATTAAACTATTTATAACAATATTTTGTTTAATTGGAGTTTTATTTGAGATTTTTTTAGGAGTATCAAATGTCGAGTTTAGACAATTACCTATATTTTGGTTTGTATTTATAGGAATTTGGGTTGGAATTAGTTATGCATATTTGATGGTAGTACCACTCACTATTCTTGAAATGAAGAAAAATAAAAAATAGAATTGTTATTTTGAAGGTATATCTTTTATTGATTTTAAATTTAAATGAGATATTATATTTTTCTTTTTGATTTCTCTGGGCCATTCATCAATAAATTCAATTTCGAGCGGTAGAAAAATATTTTTTCTTACTAAATTTTCTAAAGTACTCTGAGGCGAAAGATATAGATTTTCGCTTATTTTTTTTGTTATTTTTTCTTTAAAATATGGTTCATTCAACTTATTCTTATTATTTAAAATAAGTTGAAGTTTTAATTTTGGCATTATCCTCCTCTCTTCTTTGCTTTCGTAAACATGCATTTTGAATCCTTGTTTAAAATATTCCCTAATTTTATCTAAAGAGTTTTCAATAGCTTCTGTTTGCAAAATTACGCCTTGAATTTTTAAACGATCGTAGTTAGCTCGACCCAAAAGTTCAATTACATAGTTATTGCCGCAAGCACAGTCTATTTTTTTAATTTCCCCCATATCTCCTGTTTTGTATCTGATTAAAGTCGTGGCTTTTGGATATAGATCAGTGTGAACTATTTCTCCCTCTTCTTCTCCTAAAATTTCCAGAAAATGGTAATTATTAAAAGTATGAAAAATATTAGCGGTTTCGTTATATAGATGCTTGCAGCGATAACCTTTATGCCCCCCTGTTTCCGTTGCTCCCCAAATATGATCAAAATAAGCACTTGGGAACACTTCTTTAAAGTACTCTGTTCTTTGCTTTGTACAAAATTCTCCGGCAAGTTCTACCCATTTTATTTGTTTAAAATCAAAATTGGATATTTTTCCAAGTTCTTTAATAAAAAATTCCAGTATTGTCGGAGTTGAACTTATCCCATTGATACTACCTTCTTTTGTTAGATGCGACATTAACGGTAGATTGTAAATATCCCCGGAAATTCCAAGTACTTGAGGAGTAAGCGCCGGTATTCTGTCGTTTTGAATATTTATCGGAAAGAGAAAAAGAGCTTTTTTAAGACCTATTTTTTCAAATAACTCTACTCTCCCCGGGATTATTGGGCTAGGCGCATCGTGAGCGGTTATTAAAGGTTTCCCGGTAGTTCCGCTTGAGAACATATAACGTGTGATTTTTTTTTGATGAACAAAAGTGAACTTGCTTAAAGCAGTCTTCATTATCTCTTTTTTTTCTAGAAAAGGAATTTCTTGAAAATTCTCGTAAGAATTTATTTTAAAGTTTTGATCTTTATATTTTTTTCTATAAAAATCAGAAAATTGATTTGTTAAAACAAAATTTAAAATGTTATTTATATTTTTTAAAAAATATTTTTTTGAAGCGATAGCCATAGTATTATTATTAATAATACCTGCTCCTTATTTTTTGTAAATGTCTGTGGATAACCATACTCTACACTGTTTTTTATTTCTTTGATATATGTTATACTGTAAGTAATTTAAGTCTTGTCAAAAATTGGATAACCCCAATACGAACTCTAATGGAGGATAAAAATAAAACAATAAAGCCAATAATTGAGGCTAAAAATTTAAGTGTTGTTTATAATCTTGGGAAGCCTAATGAACTTACCGCTCTTAAGGATGCTAATATAAAAATCTATCCGGGCGAATATATAATTATTTACGGCCCATCTGGTTGTGGAAAATCGACTTTGCTTTTTGCTATTGCCGGACTGCAGACCCCTAGTAAAGGGGGCGTTATTGCTGATGGCGTTGATTTATCAAAGATAGGTGGTGGATCAAAAAAAATGGTTGATTTTCATAGAAACCATATAGGGATTATCTTTCAATCTTTTCATCTAATTTCATCTCTAAATGTTTCAAGAAATATCGGTTTACCGCAGATTTTTCTTGGAAACTCAAAGAAAAAAAGAGAAGGAAAAATTAAATCTCTTATGGAAAGATTTGGCATATTAAATCAGGCCAAGAAGTTACCAAATCAACTATCCGGTGGACAAAAACAAAGAGTAGCTATTGCCAGATCTCTTATCAACGACCCCAGTATTTTATTGGCTGATGAGCCGGTTGGAAATCTAGATACCAAATCAACTGAAAATGTATTACAGATTTTAAAAAGTTTAAACGAGAAAGAAAAAAGAACTATTATTTTAGTTACTCATGATTCGCGTCATCTTGGCTTAGCCAATAGAGTTTTTCACATGAAAGACGGGGCTATTATTAAAGAAACAGTTAATGAGGATGTTAGACCGGAAAAAGCTAGGGTACTCCAAGAGATGCCAAACATATCACAAGAATTGGAGCTTTTAATGCGAACTTATTCAGAGCTTTCCTCTTCTCAGTTAGGAAGCATGCTTATTCCTTTCAAGGCTAAACAGCTTGTTCAAGATGTTCTAATAGAGATGAGTAACGAGCAAATCAAAACAATCCAAAAAATAGTTGAAGAGTATTTAATGAATGTCCATATTGAAGACTATGAAATTATAGAAAAAACCTTAGATAGGCCGCTTGAAGAAGGCGGCGCCGGTCTTGATAAACGAACGGCTGAAAGATTGTCTGAAAAAATACAAAAAGTTTTAACAGAGGTAAAATATCTTAAAGAGCAAGAAAAACAAGCTCAGAGTGAGTATAAAGTTTCAGCAAGTCCTCAAAAAATACAACATCTGCGAAAGTTTATTTTGGAAAAATACGATATTCATATAACTCAAGAGATAATAATAAAGAGATTAGACAAAGCTTTGGAAATGAGATTAAAAAATGAAATTGACAGCGCAAAGCTTCGTCAGATTCTAGATTACCCACTAAATAAAGGCGGTACCGGACTTGACAAAAGAAACGCTAAAAAAATAGCCCGGGAAATGGAGTTGATCATGTTGCTTAAATTCCACTAAATATTCCTTTATGAGATTAACGGATTTTTTTGCTCTGTCCACCAGAGCGCTTACAACAAAAACTTCTCGTACCCTTCTTACTGTTTTGGGTATGGGAGTTGGTATTGGAGCAGTTTTATTTTTGGTTTCCTTGGGGTATGGTTTGCAAGAAGTTTTAATTAAAGAAATTACTACTGATAAATCTTTTGTCACCCTCGATGTAACTCCCGGAGATTCTGAGCTGTTAAAATTAACCGATAAAAATATAGAACAAATTCAAGGTGTTGTTGGGATAAAAGAAGTAAGCCCTGTTAAGGAATTTGTTGCTCAAGCAACTTTTAATAATCTAACCGGAGAAATCGACGTTATTTCGATTAAACCGTCTTTTTTTGAATTAAGTGGTATAGATTCTAGTTTTAAGCTCGGTAGCCCTTTTAATAGTAGTGAAATAGATAAAATCGTTGTCTCGGAGTCAATGCTAAAACTTTTTGGCAACAACGAACAAGATGGTATCGGGAAAACTGTAAAAATTACCTTCTTAACAACAGACGAGGATGAGGGTGTTAAGAAAATTGAGAATAACTTTGAAATCGTCGGGGTTGTGGGAAAACAGATGCAAAGTGTTGCTTTTATTCACAGCGATAATTTTAAAGACTATAATCTTGGAGATTACTCTTTAATCAAAGTTGAAGCTGTAAATAGTGAAGCAATAAAAGCAACCAGACAGGGAATAGTTGATTTGGGTTTTGCTGTTTCGGCTATCTCCGATATAGTGGATCAAGCCAACAAAGTTTTTAAAGCCATTACGATAGTTCTAGCATTTTTTGGTATTATTGCTCTTATTGTTTCTGCTATTGGTATGTTTAATACCATGACAATAACCTTACTTGAGAGAATTCAAGAAATCGGGGTAATGAAATCGTTGGGCGCTTCTAACGGGAATATCGCTAAATTATTTATCACAGAGTCATCGATAATGGGATTTTTAGGAAGTATTACAGGTATTATACTTGGCTTACTCGGATCAGAGACATTTAACTATGCTCTTAATTTCTTAGCTCGCAATATGGGCGGAGAACCAATCGATATTTTTTATAGCCCTCTATGGTTTATATTATTTATCGTAATTTTTGGCTCTGTTATTGGATTTTTAACAGGTGTACTTCCAGCTAGAAGGGCCGGAAAAATAGACCCATTAGACGCGCTTCGATACAAATAGATGACGCTTTCTTCTGTAAACAATTTTTTATTAAGATTTCAAAAGATTCCTTCGGCAGAGAAGATTTTTTTTGTTCAGCATTTAAGGGTGATGGTAAAGGCTGGCGTATCATTGGCCGGGGCATTAAACGCGCTTTCATCGCAAAGTGAAAATAAAAGGTTTAAAAATATTTTAATCGAAATAAAAGAAGGGGTTGAAAAAGGAAATACATTTTCAAAGAGTTTAAAAAAGCATAAAGATGTTTTTGGTGATCTTTTTGTTAGTATGATTGAAGCCGGAGAAATCAGCGGTAAATTGGAAAGCTCTTTGGAACAAATTTTTATTCAAGTCAAAAAAGATCACGAGATTAAATCAAAGATAAAAGGCGCCATGATTTATCCGGCAGTTATTCTTTTTGCTATGACTATAATCGGTATTTTAATGATGATCTTTGTTATTCCAAAGCTTACAGAAGTTTTTTCTGAATTTAATGTTGAACTGCCTTTAGCAACCAGAGTATTGATTAATGCTAGTGATCTTATGCTAAACCACGGTATTTTAATGTCTTTTGGACTTATAATTTTAATAACCGGCTTTCTTACACTTATAAAAACTGAAAAAGGTAAATTTTATTTTCATTTTTTTTTACTACACTCCCCTATCTTCGGAAAGATTATTAAAAAAATAAATTTAGCCAGATTTTCACGAACATTAAGTTCGCTTTTGAGGACAGACATTCCGATAACAAAAACACTTGGTATGACCTCTCAAATTTTAGGAAACGTTATATACAAAAAAGTAATTTTGGAAGCATCAAAGAAAGTTACCAAGGGGGTAAATATAGCTGCTACGTTAAAAAATGAAAAAGATATTTTTCCACCGGTTGTTACAGAAATGGTTACAGTAGGCGAAGAAACCGGAAGTTTAGACGATGTTTTAGTTGAAATGGCAGAGTTTTATGAAGACGAAGTTGATCAAACCATGAAAAATTTACCGGCTATTATTGAACCTTTATTAATTTTAGTACTTGGTTTCGGAGTAGCTCTAATGGCTATGGCAATTATCATGCCAATGTACTCACTTACTGAGACAATATAATGTGCTATATGTAACATGTAACATGTAACACGCGATAATACATATGTTTAAATGCAATAAAGGTGTTACATTAATCGAAACTCTTATTACTATCTTAATAGTAGCGATTTTAACAATGGGGATATATAAGTTAATAGATTTTTCTATAAAAGTTACTACTGAAAATAAGCATCGGGTAGCAGCAACCACTATTGCTAACCAAAAGATGGAGAAAGTTCGTAATTTGCCTTATAGTGATGTTGGGACAGTAGCTGGAATAGTTAACGGTGTAATATTTGACAACGAAACCGTTACACAAGGGGGGGATATTTTTCAAGTTAATACTTTTGTTAAATATGAAGACGATGATTTTGACGGACTTGATGGAGCTGGAGACACTATTCCAACAGACTATAAATCAGTTACTATCACAGTCTCTTGGAGCACTAATTTTGACAACGATAGTGTAATTAATTCAAGTTTAATCGCTCCTCGAGGACTGGAAACAAGCGCCGGGGGCGGCACTTTATTTATTAGTGTCTTTAATGCCAGTGGAATTCCAGTTGAAGATGCTCAAATTCATATAGAAAACAATATTTTAAACCCAATAATTGATTTTGATGCCGATACCAACTCTGATGGCGAATTAATTTTTTACGGTGCTCCAACGTCTACAGAAGCATATGAAATTACAGTTACAAAAACAGGTTATAGCTCTGCTTACACCTCAGAGCGAAACGGGGTAAATCTAAATCCAACTAAGCCTCACTCTACCGTGGTTGAGCAGCAAAAAACAGAGGTGAGTTTTGCTATAGACTTTTTAGCTAATTTAAATATTACTACAATTAACCAAGATTTGCTTGAAAATTGGCAAGTAAATACTGATACTACTGAAGAGGACCAAACCAATCCGGATTTAGATATTTCATCAACCGGAAATATGTATTTTGTTTGGGAAGATAGCCGCAACGGAAATGACTCTAAAATTTACGCCGGTAAATATAATACATCAGGTACTTCTCTATGGGCTTCAGATGTTATTATTAGCTCAGCTAATAATCAAGTAAATCCTGATATTAAAGTTGATTCAAGTGAAAATTCTTATATTACCTGGAACGACAACAGTAACGGAAATCAAGACGCTTATTTGGTTAAAATAGACAGCTCCGGGAACGATTTATGGGGTGGTAGTAAAAAAATAAATACCGATGCCAGTAATAAAGATCAGACTCATCCCCAGCTTTTTATCTCTGAAGTTGGCTTTACGGCCACTACAACTGTGGTATGGCAAGATAACAGGAGTGATGATTGGGATATTTATGCTACTAGAATCGCTGAAAACGGCGATTATATTTGGAGTCCGGACATCAAAATTAACACCGACGCTACCGCTACCAACCAGTACTCCCCTGCTATCACAGTTGATTCCAGCGATAACATCTATATTGTCTGGACAGACGAGCGAAATGGAGATCAAGATATTTACGCTCAAAAATACGATTCC